>NZ_JAQBOD010000049.1 GCF_028288205.1 Mucilaginibacter sp. | reverse complement strand
GAAACACTTTGAAACAGTACAAAAGCTTTAGGTTAAATAGTATAAATATCTCATAATAAGAATTTTATGCTGTTTTATGGTTTTTTGCAAAAATAGGGTGAAACACCTGATGTGAAACACTTTTTTTGGAAATTATCAACTATCGCGGGTCCCTCCATTGGAAGACCATGCGGGGACAGAGAATTCTTAAGATTTGACAACTTTTAAAAAGTTGTCAAATCTATACTATGCAGTTATTCGACCAAGCCGGCCCACTGCTGGAGCTTATGCTTGTTTAGCCTGCTTCAGTTTATGGTAAAAAATATACGAGCCAAATACAAAGACAAGGCCCAACAATACCGGGGCCCATTGTGCAATTGGGTCTCCGGTAGACAGGCCGGCATATACGGCACCTATCAGATCGAACGTAAAGCCGGCGTAGGCCCATTCTTTCAGCCTGGGTAAACCGGGCATCAGTATGGCTATGATCCCTAATATTTTTGCAACGGATAACAACATCAATACATTATACGGATAACCGATGTGTTTCATCATTGCAATACCATTAGGGTTGGGCATAAAGCTGGTTACAGCCGACAGCAGCATTAACGCTATCAGCAGGATAGTAAATACCCAGTAAGTGATTTTGATTTTTTTCATGACGCTTGGTGATTAAGTTTAATACTTTAAATATGGCGCTTATTTTTATAAAAACAAATATTCACGTTTGGTCCAACAAAGAGAACGCCCATCCCTTTATTAGCCCCCGGACCACTATAATAAACAAAAAGCCTCTTATAATTAAATAAGAAGCTTTTTGTAAGTCAGTATCCTAAAGCGGTTAAACTACTATATATTATTAGGTTAAAACCGCTAACGTTGTACTTGTAATAACTACGTTGTATTTTTTCTGATCTTTAACGGCGGGCCCTGTAATTACCTGCCCGGTTGTGCTGAATATGCTTTTATGCCAAGGGCAAACATATACATTTTGGGTAACATCATACTTGATCTTTGCTTGCAAATGGGTACAGGCTACCTCTACAGCCGAAAATGAATTTGGGGTAGTACCTGCCGCGATACGTGCTATAATAACCGCGCCTACAATTTTCGAGTCGCCAACATTTACAAGATCGGTTTTTAAATCGACTGTGAATAAACTGGTACCCGCCGGTACAACCGGTTGCGGAGTATCATACAGCGCGCCGCTACCACAAGCCGACACGCAACTGCCAACACATACAGCCGCTACACCTAAACCTAAGTTTGATAAAAATTTGCTTCTTTCCATTTTTGATTGATAATATTGAATACGTTATTGATAATGCATACAGTTAACAGGGCCGTGTTATTTTTACGGCCCTAAAAAAAGTGCTGATTAATATTGCTTTTTGTGATTAAAATCAAACATCCTGGAGATAGTGAACCCGATGCGATATTCGCCTTTTGAATAAGCCGACTGTGTATTACTTAAATAATTGATCTCTGAGATAGCTCTGGAGTTGGTAAAATTAATAGTAAATACGTGCCCGCCGGTTTCCATCTCTAAACCAAAACCAAGGGGATCATGAAAGCCGTTCGCGGTGCTTCTGAAAGAGGAGAACGGATGCGCGTAATCAATTATAAAACCCATGTGTTTTGTTATCTTAAAACGTGCCGCTGCCGATAGGGATAAAAAATGTTGTGTATTGCCCACAGTAAATGGTATAGGTGTATTATCACGCACGAAAGAAGGGGCAACCAATAATGAAAATTCTGATGAGAATTTACGGGCAAAAATTGCCTCTGCAAAATACGAAACCCGGTCGCTGAATGCATGATAAGAATCATAGGTACGTACACCTGTTTCTCCTACCAGGGTTATTGCAAGCGGCGAACTGTTATCTGTTGTTTGTTGCAGTAACGCGTATTTCAGGTTCATGTTTACCAACCTGCCAATTGTACTTCTGCCCAGATCAATGTTCAACTTGTCGGTTATTCCATATTCAAAACCAATATAAACATCTGCAACAGCATCAAGTCCGTAAAAAATCTGCCCCCCGCCATTAGTGCCGGCAAAGTCGCCAAAGCGGTGAATTACCAGGAAATTAAGGTTGTTCTTTTTAACGGTCTCAGTAGTTTGTGATAAAACCAGCAAAGTAGACTTGAAAATAGTTACGGGTTCTTTTGGATTATCACTGCTTAGTGAATTTAATAATGAATCCTGGCTGCTGCCCGCTTTTTGAGAAAAAGAGTAAAAGCTTATTAAAAGAAGTGTAAGTAAAAGTAAAGGTTTTTTCATATTATATATTTATTTGCTTGGTTATTTTTTATACTCGATGTAGGTAGCAACTACATTCATTTTAATGCTTTCGGCAATATTGTGAAACACAAGTTGGGGGATTTTAATGTTATGATCTATACACTTCACCTGAAACTCTGACGCTACAGTGATCGCACCATTTTTGATAGTAAAAGTTCCGGGGATGGTTCTTTTTTGTGTAACCCCATGTACGTTCAAATCACCGGTAACAGTTATGGGGAAAGTTCCGTCTTTTGTGATATCAATACTTTGCTGAATGGTACCTTTAAATACGGCGCGCGGGTATTTATCACTCTCCAGATAATCTGTGTTGAAATGCTCTTTCATCAGGGCCTGGTCGAATTGAAAAGAGCTGATGGTAACGCTAAAATCTAACTCTTGCGTATCTGGATTGTACACTGACGCCCCGGATGTGGTAACACCTTTTATATCCTCTAATGGCGAACTTGAATAAAGGCTTATTTTTGCATTCTTACAGATGTAAAAATCTTTTCCCGGGGGAATAATTGATATTAAAGTAAATATTATAATAAGTAAAGGTTTCATAGTATTAAATTATGGGGGTAATTATAGCCAAATATTCTTTTATTATTGGCTTATTAATGAGTCAAATATTTAAAATATTAAACATTTTCCAAGTATTGAAAAATATGGACTCATATCAGAAATATGATAATTTTTGAGCGTTATTAAGGGTTGTAATTAGCAAATTTAAAACCCCAAATAGGTTTATAATGAGAATATAGCGTCATAAAACTCTCCTGCCATTAAGATTTTCGAATGATTATCCATGCAGCTCGCAATTTGCGGCGTTTTTTTACAAGACCTGGCCGGATAGTTTCTCTGTTAGTGACTGGAGATTCGTTAATTAGAGATTAGGCTTATCGCTTTATTACATCACGGCAGCAGCATATCATCCGGGATTGGATTACAAAATCGGACCAACAAAGGAATAAATACAATATGCCATCCCCTACTGTACTTTAAGCGATACTGTTTTTGAGCTGCCAAAAACAGTTTTTGCTGAAGGGTTGGTGGGTTCTGTATCCCATAAACATTCTCTTACCGTTAGTTCTTGCTTTACCGGGTCGAGCGATATTAATTGAAAAGACAGTTTGGTTTCATCCTTTGATGAATAATCGCCTTTCATGGGCGAGTCTACCCGGAACGTATTAAGCGCAACGTCATGATCGGGGCCGGTATAAACATAAAACTCGTTCCAATTGCTATTGCCATGAAAATACGCTTTGATGTTAGGGTGCTGTTTTAAAAACTTAACCCAGCCGCGTTGTTCAATATTAGTTGCGCCATCATCCTTTGCAGCAACTGTTCCTTCTTTATAATGCTCGGCAGTAAGGTTTTCAAACTTATTGGCGGCGGTCATATTATAAGGCGGCACCGGGTTGGTAAAATGCTTTGATTCGCACGTTGGCTGGTCATGGCAAAAAACAATAACCGGAGTTGTTTTAGCAACTTTTTCCAGATCCTTTTGCATCCATATCCGTTCGGCCGAATCGGGCCATAGCGTAATAAACATTATATGTATACCTTTTACGTTTAATGAATAGTTGATCTTATCGGTAGCGTAGTTATAATTTTCGTTGGTTTTAAGCACGGCCGGTTTCATCATCAGGTTATATATCTGCACCATAGCCGTAGGGTCAGTTTTCGGGTTCATCAGCTTGCTTGAACCTATGGCGTTTGAAATATCATGATTACCCGGGGCCAGTAACAATTTTGCCGGTTTATTCTGATGATCTTTTAAAGTTACGCCATGCCTATAATCCGTTTCAAATTGTGCCCAGCTGGCTGCAGCGCTTTGGTAGGGTATCTCCATCCGGTTAGCAATATCACCTGTCTGTATCAAATAATCAACCGCTGCTACTTTTTCGCCCGAGCTTACACCACCATCTACCGGTAAAATTAGCTGCGGGACAGCATTTATTTTTTTTATCATGGCAGCGTTTACCACCTTGGCATCAACGTTGGTAGCGCCCTGAAAATCTTTACGGGTAAGCGCGTAATGCGCGTCAGAGGTGTATACCATCTGTATAACCTGGCTTACTGCCGGTTTAAGGCCGGTTAAGCTAATTATCAAGCTGAAGAAAACAGCTTTTATTATGTTTTTAAAATGATGTTGCATAAAACAGGGTGTTATTTTCTTTTATAATAAGATATGGTGGCCAGCTTGCCCGTGTATCCCCTCACTTCGGTATTAGTATAATAGCCCGCGTTATCTACTGCGAAGCAAATTCCTTCGCCTTGCGGCTCGTTGTTAATATAAGGAGCGTGTTGTGGCTTAGTAATTAATCCGGCTGATATACTTGCGTTTGCCGCGAGCTTCCAGTACCATATCAATTCGTTACTGCGTAATAAAATTTCTGTGCCATCGGGTGATATATCGCCGCCTGTAGCTTTGTTAAAATACAGCTGTACCACGGGTGTTAGTGCTGTAACAGCGGTTGTACTTTGCGGGTACCGGGCAACATATATTTTTGCCTGGTTACTTTCTTTGCTAACAATGTAAATGTCTTTAGTAAGCGGGTCTACCATCAGCGTTTCGGCATTGCGCGGCCCGTCTGGGTATTTTAACTGGATCTGATCAACCGCGGTAACCGATGAAATAAACGGTAAAATTTTGCCTATAAGGTCGGGTTCAGGAAAACGATAAACAAATACAGTGCTGTATTTTGAATCATTGTCGCCAATATCGCCTACATATACATAACTTTTCCCGGCATCGGGACCGGGGCCTACAGCAATATCTTCCCAATCGCGGTTACCCACGGGGGTAAGTGTAAGGGTTCCTTTATCGGCACCGCTCCCATCAGTTAAATAAACCTGGTTTGGGTTGCCGCTATCATTGTGTATATATAATATTCCGGGGTTAATTTTGCTTGCAGCCACGCCTGATATCTCGAGCAGATCTTTCCTGAAAAGATTATTGGTGACAGGTACCGGGGTAAATAATTTAGTAGTATCTAATGCAGAAGGATCATACGCAGGTGTTAAAAAATTAACCGTTACCGGTGGAAGGATAATTACCGTACTATCCTTTATGGGTATGGTTGAAGTTTCTGATTTTTTACAGGAAAAAAGAAATAGCATTAAAAAACATAACAATCCCATTTTAATAGCACATTTGCTACTAAAGGGGATCGTTATGTTAAAAATCATACTATTAAATATTATTAATGCTTGTTACCTGTACCATCTAATTGGTAGCAACCCATATCTTTTCCAGGAAGGGTGATTTCGCTTGCTCCAAAAATAGGATCAACCGGGATACCGGTAGTTATAGGTTTAACCAAACTGGCATTAGTTGTTCCTTTACCTGCTGCAGGAGAACCTGTTTGCAGATGGAAATTAAAGCCATCGACAGATGCCTGAGTAACCCAGAAATTATTAGCAGCCGGAAGCGGGTAGTTTACAAATAACGGATTACCCTTTGCTACTAACGAACTGCCATCATAAACAAATCCAAAAGTATAAGAAGCACCCAGGAATGCTGCCATGTTTGGAATATCAGTTGCCTGCGGATGTGTAACTACCGGCTGGGCAACACTTGTAGGTACAATTTGATTGGCTTGTGCTGCATTATCAACATAATAATAATTGTAACCGTAAGTGGTTTTGAAGATAGGACCCGTTGTATTGGTCAGCGTATCGGCCAGGTAAACTTTTGCGCCACCAGGACCACCGGCAATACGTACACCAAAATTACAATCAACAATTAAATTATTGTAAACTAATGCACGCGAGTTGTTTTCAATCTCGACAGAACCGCTTCTTGCACCATAAACACCGTTATTTCTAAAACCATCGTTAACATAGGTGTTATTGTACATGGTAAACTGGCACGGACCAGCTGTAGTACCATCACTGGCTGTTTTTGTACCGTTGGTTGCACCGCCTATAATCAGGTTATAAGCCATATTACCAATGGCGCTGCCTTTAGCGTTAAATCCGTCGCCGCCAACACCGCCGCATTTTTCCATGGTGTTTCTCATGATATTTAAATAACCACCATAAAAACGGGTAGCATCATCAGGCGAGCCATATAACCATGAATCCTCTAATATAAATACGCCATTAGGATTTTCAAAAAACAGGATATATTGATTGCCGGCTGCCAATCCTGCTGATGCAGGGAACGGAAGCGCTTTTAAAGCCGCGCCGCCAAAATCAAGGTGGGTCCATTTAATAACTACCAGTTTACTGGTATTGCTGCAATATATACCGCCCCAGCCGCCTTTGTAAGTCGAATCGGTAGCTACTGTAGACGGGCCTGTAGTTTTTGATCTCCTTGGATCTGTAATAGTAACCGGGGCATCGCTTGTACCCAAGCTGATAAGGGTGCCATTTACAATAAAGTTAGCGCCATTAGTCATGTTTACTTTTACTCCTTTTTGAATTAACAGGGTATCGCCGGCATTAATGGTAATATCGCCGCCAACGGTATAAGTTTGGCCTGCAAGCATGGTACCTTTATAAGTACCTGCCGCCAAAGTACCCGAATTACTTATTGACTTTCCCACCTGGTATAGCGGAGCCGATATTACTGCGGTATCAGTTTTCTTACTGCACGATGCAAGCGCAAAAAGCGCCAGGCATAACATAATGATGTGTAATTTTTTCATAGCTGATTTAATTAATTGTTGTTTTTATTTTTATTGATTTAATTTAGAATTTGAAACGGAAGCCTAAACTGTAGCGGGCGTAGTATTGATCATATTCCACCGTAGTATAATTAGGGCTTTCCTGGTGGGGATATTTTAAAATGCCGGTATTGTTATAGGTATTATTTTGCTTGATAAATAATTCGTACGGCGTATTTAAGATGTTATTAACCTTTGCAAAAAGTATGTAACGCCCGCCAAATGCTTTTTGAGCAGAAAAGTCGAGGTTAAGGCTGGATTTTTCCCAGGTGTCCAGGTTATAATATTTTGATACTGCTGCAATTCTTTGTCCGGTATAAGCTAAGGCCAGCTGGGCATCTAACCCGCTTTTGGTGTCTTTATATAGCAAAGAAACATTGCCTATATGATCTGCCTGCCCTTGTAAAGGCCTGGTTTGATTACGATAAGTTGTAGAGGTTTGATTAATAACATCTATCTGTTTTAATGTAGTTACAAGCGATTGGGTATAGGTATAATTAACAGATGCGCCAATATTGCCAAAGAATTTTTTAGCTACAAACTCTGCCCCGTAATTATGCGCGTTGCCCAGGTTAACCGGCGTTAAGGCAAGTGTAGCGCCAAACTGGCTGGCTGTATAGGTTTGCTCAATAGGATTGATCAGGTATTTATAAAAGCCCCCAACCATAAACTCATCAAAAACACCCGGGAAAAACTCATACCTTATATCGTAATTATTTATAGTGGTATGTTGCAGGTATGGATTACCTATGGTTATATTTCCATCAACTGTTTGATTAGGATAAGGAATAAGGTCTGCAAATGCGGGCCGCAATATGGATGCAAAATACGATGCCCTTATGGCCTGGTTATCTGTTAAGGCATATTTTACATTGATGCTTGGCAAATAATCGGTATAATTAATAGTAGCCGTTTTGCCCGGGAATGTTGCAGGTAATTGTGAAAGATAAGACTGGTACGTTTTCTCTCCCCTTAAACCAAGCAATATATCAAAATGATCATTTACAAAATATTTTAACATACCGTATGCACCCTGAATATTTTCGGTAAAGGTGTACACACCCGGATCAGCGTAAGATGAGCCTCGGGCATAATCTGGCGAGTTAAATTTAAAAGTTGAGGCAGGTACAGAAACAAACACCTCATCAGATGTTATAGAGCCCGGATCTGATCCGTGGTTCAGCTTATAACTATCAACAAAATTGTCGCGGGTTTTATGCCTTGCCATTGCACCGGCAGAGAACAATGCTTTGCGGCCAAATATTTTTGTATCATAATGCAGGTTTAAATAGCCTGAGATGTCCTTATCTGTATTATGTGTCCATACTCTTGATTCATCACCTACCAATACCGGGCCGGTAACTATAGTAGGCGCTACATAGGTAGAGCTGTTAGGATCACCGGGCGTAGGTTGATTGGTTCCGCCGGGGCCCGGGCTGGTATTGTATGATGTCTTAAATTCGGCAATATCAGGTTGTTTGTGTGTCGCTTCAGACTTTGCCAATGTCCAGTCGAAAGAAAACGCGTTGGATATTTTATGCTTGCCTTTTAGCGTTGTATTAAAAATACTTTGTAGATCGGTACGTGTCTCAATTAAATTATCTATACCATTGGTATAATGATAACCCTGGTATGAATAACCTCCATATACAAAATTTTCGGTTTCGCGTACCCGGTGCTCATTCAATTGCAGGTAAGTAGCAAATAAGTTGATGGAGTTATTGTTGTCAAACTTATAATCAATTGATACTATGGTACCCAGCCTGTCAATTTGCGATGAATACTTACGGTTGTAAGAACTTTGAAAGTTTGTTTCCTGGTTTTGCGAATTAGCATTTGGCGCGGGCCCTACTGTATTTTCCTGGACGATAACAAAGCTGTTACTGCCCGCATAGGTATTCTCATAAGTTCCAGAAAAAATCACGCCTAATTTGTTATTCAAAAAACGGTCGCCTATGGTTAAACTTGCCTTGGCATTTGGTGGCGCGTTGCCGGTTTTAGTAACCAGGTTCTGATATGGAAAATCATTGATAGACGCGTAGCCCAATGGAGGTAATGATTCGCCGGGTGCCTTGGCGTGTACAGTGCTTGCGTTAAAGCTGCTAAAGCCCCTGTTTAAAAACAACTGGCTGTAACCGGTGCTTAAGTAACCATCTATTCTTAAATGGCTGGGCGCGGTTTTCATTACCAGGTTAATTACACCGCCCGAAGCATCGCCTTCCATATCCGGCGTAAGCGATTTGGATATTTCAATTTTTTCAACCAGGTCTGCCGGGAAAATATCAAGTGGTACATACCTGTTTTTATTATCCGGACTTGGAATTTTAACCCCGTTTATTAAAGTAGTATTATATTGTTTATCCATACCACGGATGATAGCATGCTGTGCGTCACCGGTATTGCCCCTGTCTACAGATATGCCCGAAACCCTGCTAAGCACATTGGATACCAGTACATCCGGCGATATGGCGATAGAGCTGGCCGAAACCACATTCATGGTATTATTGGCAATTTTTTCGGCGTTGCGGGCAGAGTTATCGCTTTCTTTACTGGCGTACTCAATAATTGCTACTTCATTAAGAGAGGTAGAGTTATCAATCATAGCTATGTTTAAAACAGCTACCTTACCTTTTTCAGCCTCTACTATATATTCTTTAGTGGTTTTGTAGCCAATATACCGTACCTGCAACTTATAGCTTCCGGCAGGTACATTGTTAAATGTGTAAGTACCATCCAATTTAACCGAGGTATTAAGCGTGGTATTACCATGTTCAATATGCACTGTTGCACCAATTAGTGTTTCCCCGGTTTTAGAATCAGAAACATTGCCTTTTATAGTTTGGGCGAATGATGAATAGCACAGACCCGTAAGTAAAAGAATTAATAAAAAATATGGCTTTGGCAGTAACGTTATATTCATGAATAAGGGGACTATGATATAAAAAGTTTCACTATTATGCGTTGTAGAAACGCAAAGAAACCCCCTCAATTCTGTAGCAAATCTGATTTTTTTGGCCGATAGTAATTACTTAATACAATGGTTTTTTTGAGTTAACATTTGGGGTATAACTGCTCATGTTAACAACTTTTAGGTTAATGCTTAATTAACAAACAGGTAATGCTGATTGATGTTGGGCACCGGCGCAATAAAAATAAATTTGCGTAAGCGAATACTTACATATAAATTTGCAAGCGATTACTTACATAATAACAGCAGATGATGAGAAGAGACGTATTTCAGGCAATTGCTGACCCTAACAGGAGGGCTATACTGGGCATGCTGGCAGATAATCAGCTAAATCTTAACCAGGTAGCAGAGCATTTTGATATTACCCGGTCTGCCGTATCCCAACATATAAAGATATTGACAGAATGCGGCCTTGTGGTAGTAAATCAAAAAGGCAGGGAACGGTATTGCGAGGCCAAAATGGAAAAGCTTGGTGAAGTTTGGGATTGGCTGAACCAATACACAGTGTTTTGGAATGATAAATTCGATGCAATGGAAAAACTATTAAAAGAATTACAAGCTAAAAATAAGGAAGATGGTAAATGACAATGAACGCGTAATTAATCGTGCAAAACAGGAGGTGTTGATTACCCGCATCTTTGAGGCGCCTATTGATCTGGTATTTAGCATGTGGACCAATCCGGAATATTTGGCCAGGTGGTGGGGGCCTAAAAACAATACTAATCCCGCGTGTGAAATGGATGTAAGACCGGGCAGAGCGATCAAAATTATAATGCAAACCGGCGATGGCCAGGTGATACATGTAACGGGCCTGTTTAATGAGATCAATGCACCATACCGGCTTGTTTTTACAACCACCAAAGATCAAAACGGAAATGCCGGGCTGGAGGTGTTACATACTGTTACCCTTACTGAAGAAAAAAAGAAAACCAAGCTCGTAATGAATGTAGCCATTATCAAAACAAGCCCGGAGTTTATTACATCATGCCAGGGTATGGAGTTAGGCTGGAACCAAAGTTTTGATCGTTTGGCCGAACAACTTCATTCTTGAAATTATTAAACCAATAAATTTAAAAATATGAAAGCGATTGAAATCATCATGATCCCGGTAGCCGATCAGCAAAAAGCAAAAGAGTTCTATATGAAGCTCGGTTTTCAAATCATAGCGGAAGCTCCTATGGAGCACGGGCAAACGTGGATCCAGTTGGGGTTGCCCGGCCAGGGTGCCACAATATCACTTGCAAACTTCCAGGGCATTATTTGCGAGACCGATGATATTGAAATAGAAGTTAAGGAATTAAAGGACAAAGGAATAGGACTTGGAAAAATTGATGAAACGCCCTGGGGCAGGTTTGCCTGGCTAAAAGATTTGGATGGGAATAGTTTATGCCTTCACCAAAAATAAAGATCAGGGATGGATTTTGTAACCTCAAAAGACGGCACCGCTATTGCCTATCGTAAGGCTGGCAGCGGCCCCGCGCTGATATTGGTAGACGGCGCCTTTTGCAGTAAGGATTTTGGCCCTATGCCAAAACTTGCTTCTTTATTAGCCGAAAGCTTTACAGTGTTTACTTATGACCGCAGGGCACGCGGCGAAAGTGGAGATACCCCGCCCTACGCAGTTCAAAAAGAAATTGATGATATACAGGCGCTGCTCAATGAGGCAGGAGGATCGGCCTTTTTGTTTGGTATTTCCTCTGGCGCGGTACTTGCTCTTAAAGCGGTTGCCGCGGGTCTCAATATAACTCAACTTGCACTTTACGAACCACCGTTTAATATCGACGGAAATATAAAGAACCGCCGGCCGGTTACATAGAAAAACTGCAGTTAATGATAGCAGCGGGCCGAAAAGGAGATGCCGCCAAATACTACCTGACTAAAATAATCGGCGTTCCGTCTATCATCGCATTTATTTTAAGACTGACCCCTAACTGGTCAAAAATGAAAGCTAATGCCGGCTCATTACCCTATGATGCAGAAATAATGGATGATGGTTCCATGCCGGCTAAACAAGTATCGTCAATAACCATCCCCACAATAGCAATTGCCGGAGAGAAGAGCCCTGACATGCTGCGCAAGGCCACACATGCGGTAGCAGACAAACTACAAAATGGAAAGCATGTGATTTTGAAAGGACAAACGCATAATGTTTCTGCAAAAGTGCTTGCCCCTGTATTGGTCGGTTTTTTTACCGCTTAATATAAAACAAAAGCCCGGTACAGATGACCACCGCTATGAGGACACGCTGTCTATTTTGCAAACTCCCCACAAACACAAACGCCCCGAATACGGGGCGTTTGTGTTTTATATAAAATCTTTAATCTTTCTATTATTTAACATACGCGCCGGTAAGCAGGTTTATTACATAATTAGTAGTGCCAACGGTTAAAGTTGCTTTGTTGCTGCCGTTAAATACCAGGGTACCGGTATAGCTAAAGGTGCTGCCCCCCGTCGTGCCTGATATGGTAACAGTGGCAGTGCCGCTAATTATAGTGCGGTCTGACTTGCTAAGCAATACATTGGTTGCTTTAATTTCTATCGTACTGGTGCCTGTGGCTTTGGCGCCTACTTTTGAAGTAAAAGTGCCTTTACGTGTATAAGTGCCATTAACAGCGTAGTTGGTGGCATTAGGGGTTAAACCGGCTACAGTAACGTTGGCGGTTCCGGCATCAGCAGAAGTTAGGCGCGGGCCATCATAATTACCGTGGAAAGTTACTACGTTCAGCAGATTATCAGGCTGGCTGGCGGTGTTACAAGTTAGGGTACGCACATACTTGTAAAAAAAGCTGTAAGTAACCGATGAACTATTGCCCGAGCCTGTAAGGCTATCAGCAACAGTAGTGCCACATGCCTGGTGCGAAGTTGTCGAGGTTGCGCCAACTGCGTTAACCGCCTGACCACCCGAACTAACGGAGTAAAGAGTTTGCGCATTTACGCCTACATTATCGGTAACCGAAGAAAAACCGAATGAGTTTTGTGCAACAGAGCCGGCGGCCATGTCAGCGGCATCGTCCGCAGTTACAGTGGCAGTACTGCTTCCTGTTTTTTTACAGGAAATGGCAATTACCAATAATGATACAATTAAAGTAAGTTTTAAAGCTTTCATAATTTTTAAGAGGATTATAGTTTACGATTTTTAAAATTAGACTGTTTTAAATGTAACAATTTATTTGAGTGATTTGTTAATTTATTACTTAAAACACCTTTATACGAGGACGTTATGTATTTGGTTACAACAAACGGAAATTCAAGGCTAATTAATCCAGGTGACATTGTATTGGTGAGACAAGCTTAAACACATATTCCATCTGCTAACTGAAAACTCAGAACTGGCCGCTAAAATTGCATTTGCATATAGCTGCAATTAACCCTTACTTTAAACAACCAATTGCAGCGGTAACTTATGCATCAAATTTTTAAGAGGTTAGCCATTCCATACCGTTTTAGAGTGCTGGCCCTGTTATGCGGGCTCACCACGCTTACCTATATGGACCGCATTTGTATATCTATAGTGGGTGTGCGCATAAAAGCTGATATGCACCTGAGCAATGAACAGTTTGGGTGGGTGCTGGCGGCGTTCGCGCTGGCTTACGCGCTTTTCGAGATACCCTCGGGCATGCTGGGCGACCGTATCGGGCCCAAAAAAGTATTTATCAGGATAGTAATTTGGTGGTCGTTTTTTACTGCGCTTACGGGTATAGTTGGCGGGCTGGTTAGCTTATTGGTGGTACGTTTCCTGTTCGGCATGGGCGAGTCTGGCACCTACCCCAACAGTATTTTAACGGTGTCGCGATGGTTCCCGGCCAAAGAGATGGGCAAGGCGCTATCATGGGTGGGCATTGGGTCGCAAATTGGGGCCGCATTGGCACCGCTTATCATTGTGCCCATTGCAATAGCTTACGGGTGGCGTGTACCCTTTTTTGTAATTGGCGCCATCGGGCTGATATGGGTAGCGGTTTGTTGGGCGTGGTTCCGGGATTTTCCGGCACTAATGAAAGCCATGCCCGCCGCCGAAAAGGAACTGATAGCCGAAACCTGTCGCCATAACGATCACCAGCGGCAGGTACACTGGAAACTGATATTTACCAACCGCACCCTATGGCCGCTAATGCTGATGTATTTTTGCTGCCAATGGGCCAATTATTTTTTTATAGCCTGGATGCCGGTTTACCTGCAGGAAGGGCGCGGGCTTACAGAGAACGGCATGAAACAGGTTACATCATTGCTTTTTATAATGGGGATAGCCGGCTTTCTGGCAGGCGGTGCGGCGGGCGACTGGCTGCTAAAACTTAAGGGGCTTAAAATGGGCAGGAGGTTAACAGGCATGCCGGGCCTGGGTTGCTGCGGGGTGTTATTATTTATTGCCGCGTTTTCGCCAAGCAATACGGTTATGGTTTGTTGTTTGGTGGGGGCCAATTTTTCGTTCTCATTCGGGGTGATGGTATCGTATGCGGTATGTGCCGATATTGGCCGCAACAACGCGGGCACGGTTACTGGCGCCATGAATTTTTTCGGGCAGATGGGTGCTTTCTTTTTGGCGCTGATTTTTGGCAAGATTGTACAGGCCACACACCATTTTGATTACCCCGTGTATGTAGTGGCGGCAGTGCTTATTGCCGGGTGCCTGCTTTGGCTGGCTATTGATGCGGAGAGGGCGTTGCCCCTGGTTAGCGATAAAGATTAGTTATTATAGATTGAGGATTAGGGGAATGTGCACAGGATATCATGTTTTTAATTCACTTTAATTTATTTTAAAAACAGGTATTTATACGTGTTTTTTTTGCTATTGCTTAGTAATACCTTTGGCTGTTTAGTTTTTTCACCTAAACTTTAAGGCAATGGCAAAATGGGCAGACTATTTAATCTCGGGCGCGTGGTTTGCTGAAACAGCTACCTCAAAATATATATCACATGTGATGCTTCATGTTGACAATGACGAAGCCGGCGGCGTTGGCCATAAACGAACCAAAGACGAAGTGATAATGCTCCTGAAAAACAATAAAACAGTATGTACCATTAAATGGAACTACAGCGATAGCAGTTGGTCGTTAGGTGCCTGGATTGGCTTTGAAAGTGTAGATGGGATAGAATATTTACGCAGTCATCCGGATAACTCTATCGCCAACAATTTAGATAATTCATTGCCAATGGCAGCCTTTGGGATAACTATATAGTTATGGCCGCCTTAACCAAATAAGGCAATATTTCTTTCTGGAAGGATACAAAGTTTTTGCGCACATCCGAGTCGGACACCGAAGTAAAGGCAAAGCTAAATACGATACTTTTGCTGCATTTAATGAGAAAACGCATGCGCTGATGATAGTTATCAGTTTTACGGATGGCTATTATACGGGTAAATGAGGCCATCAGCAGTTCTTCAAGCTCATTGCTAAGGTTCTTTAAAAACTCTTGCGAATTGGCGCTTTCGCGTATAAAATCCCAACCTATAAATTCATTGCAAACGGTATAGCTTAAGCGGCAGGTTTTCATGATGAGGTTACCCAGGTGGGCCTCTTCGTCCATATCAGGAGGTTGGCTTAATATCAGATCGTCAACACTTACACGAATATAATCCATCAGCAAGGTATGCAATATATGCTCCTTGCTATCAAAATACTTGTAAATTGTAGCTTTAGCAATTTTCGCGCGCTTGGCAATTTCGTTAACACTGGTTTTATGATACCCGAATTTTCGAAACAGTTCCTGTGCTGCACGTTTAATGCTGTCTTTTATTTTATCGGCTTCCATTGATCAGTTCTGTACAAATATCTGATTATTACTGATATTTACAGCATAAGCCTTTAAGGATTTGATGGCAGGGGCCTTAACCGGGGTGCCATCCTCTAAACTCCACTTGGAGCCGCTGCAAGGATCGGTGCAGGTATACGAAGGGTTATCAAGTGTTACAGCGCATTTATTGGCGGGCTCATAGGCACTGCAACGATCGTATGCGGCATAACTACCGTTAGCCTCGCGATATATAATTAGCCCGGCAACACCATAGCCATTTATTAGCACGGCACCGCCGGTGTTATGTAAAGCGCTCATGCGGGGATCAAGCAATGATATGCTAAAATCTACCGATACATTAGGGACCACATCACCCACCTTACCGCACGATATGCAGCTTATTAGTAGTATTGCCGCTATCCCTAATTTTCTCATCATACTATATAATTTCTGTTTGAAACTGTTTTAAAAAGCGCTCGTCGTTTTCAGAGAATAAACGCAGGTCGCGTATAACATATTTTAGATTGGCAATTCTTTCCATACCCATGCCAAAGGCAAAGCCGGTGTACACTTTACTATCAATGCCGCAATTTTCTAAAACGTTCGGATCTACCATGCCACAGCCCAGTATCTCTACCCAGCCACTGTATTTACACATGTTACAGCCTGCGCCTTTGCAGATGGTACAGGATACATCCATCTCGGCAGATGGCTCGGTAAACGGAAAATACGATGGGCGAAAACGCACCTTTGTGCCTTCGCCATACAGCTCCTGCACAAAGTGATAAAGGGTTTGCTTCAGATCGGCAAAGGATACATTTTCATCAACATACAAACCCTCTACCTGATGAAAAAAGCAATGCGCACGGGCAGATATGGCCTCATTACGATAAACCCTGCCCGGCATAATAGCACGGAACGGCGGTTTGCCATTCTCCATCATACGCACCTGTACCGATGAGGTATGGGTGCGCAAAGCGATATCATCCTTACCATTATTTTTTTTGATGAAGAAGGTATCCTGCATATCACGTGCAGGGTGTTCTTCAGGAAAGTTAAGGGCAGAGAAGTTGTGCCAGTCGTCTTCTATCTCGGGGCCTTCGGCCACCACAAAACCCAGTCGCTTAAATATATCAATGATCTCATTACGCACCAGCGATAACGGATGGCGCGAACCCACCTGGAAACCATCGCCGGGAAGGGTTTTATCAAGCTCTGAATCTTGAGTCTTAACTTCTGAGTCAAAGGTTTCTTTTAGTTCATGATACTTAGCTTCGGCCAGTTGTTTAAATTGGTTAAGTACCTTGCCATACGTACGTTTCTCTTCGGGGCCAACGGTTTTAAATTGCTCAAAAAGGTCCTTTATAATTCCTTTGGTACCTAAAAACTTTATACGGAACGTTTCCAGCTCATCCGCGTTAGCGGGTGTGAAGGCGTTGATCTCGGCGGTGTACTGGTCTATTTGATCTTGCATTATATTGTTCTTGTAGTATTTTGCTTTTTTGCCTGTAATAGAGTTACCATTAATTGAAAATATTCCTCACCCACTTGCTTAATAGAAACACCACGCCTTTTCGCTTCTTCTTTAAGGAGGCTTTTTGTTTCATCGTCAATTGTCAGAGTTATATTTTGTTTCATAACTAATATTTAGCAAATATAAACTGTATTATTTAATCACTTGTAATTCTTTACCCACCTTGGTAAACGCGGCTATAGCTTTATCTAAATGCCCCCTGTTATGCGCGGCAGAAATCTGCACCCTTATACGTGCCTTACCCTGTGGTACAACCGGATAGTAAAAGCCTATTACATAAATACCTTCTTCCAGCATCCTGGCAGCAAACTCCTGGGCCAGCTTGGCATCATACAACATAACCGGTACTATGGGGTGTACGCCCGGTTTAATATCAAACCCTGCATCTGTCATCGCTTCGCGAAAATATTGCGTATTGGTTTCCAACTTATCGCGCAGTTGGGTGGTTTCGCTCAGCATATCCAGTACAGCTATTGATGCTCCTGTAATTGCAGGTGCTAAGGTATTAGAGAACAAATAGGGCCTTGAGCGCTGGCGCAGCATATCAATTATTTCTTTCCTGCCGGATGTAAACCCGCCTGATGCACCGCCTAATGCCTTACCCAACGTACCTGTTATGATATCTATCTTGCCCATTACGTTATGATGCTCATGCGTGCCCCTGCCGGTTTTGCCCATAAAGCCCGAGCAATGGCTCTCATCTATCATAACCAAAGCGTTATACTGTTCTGCTAAAGCGCATATCTTATTTAATTGTGCAATGGTGCCGTCCATAGAAAATGCACCATCGGTAACAATGATACGGTGGCGGCAGGCTGCTGTTTCCTGGAGTTTGGCTTCCAGATCAGCCATATCATCATGCTTATAGCGCTGGCGCTGGGCCTTGCATAGGCGCACACCATCGATAATGGATGCATGGTTCAACTCATCAGATATAATGGCATCCTGCTCATTAAACAAGGGTTCAAATACACCACCGTTTGCATCAAATGCGGCGGCGTAAAGGATGGTATCTTCTGTGCCCAAAAATTCGGCTATCTTTTTCTCCAGTTCTTTATGTATATCCTGTGTTCCGCAAATAAAACGGACGGACGACAAGCCGTAGCCATGCGTATCCATTACCTTTTTAGCAGCTTCTATAACCCTTGCATCGCCGGATAGGCCCAGATAATTGTTGGCACAAAAATTTATTACTTCCTGCCCGCCCTGTACAGTAATATTGGCACCTTGCGCAGAGGTTATTATTCTTTCTGTTTTATATAAACCTGCTTCTTGTATTGCTGCAAGCTCCTGTTGCAAAACGGGTTGTAGTGTGTTATACATAGCGATCTGTTAAGGTTGCAAAATTAAGCATTAACTGCCATTTAGCTTTAATATGGATGATGTTTTAATAATTATTATGTGTTTATGCAAACATTTTTGGCTTTAAAACATTATTTGTGAAATATATGAGGATACTTTTACTATCTGTTTTTATATTATTGAGTGCTTTTACATTTAAAGCATCGGCGCAGCAATTTGTTTTATCGGGCCATATTGCCGATCAAAAACACAACCCTATTGCATTTGCTTCTGTTTACATCCGTAACTCCACTTATGGCACCACCAGCAATGAGGCCGGTGCCTATAAATTCAAATTAGATCCGGGCACTTATAACGTTATTTACCGTTTGGTGGGCTATAAAGAGCGGGTAGAAAAAGTAACCATTACCGACCACGACGTACTATTGAACCTGCAAATGGAGAATGATATTTTTCAATTACGGCAGGTTTCTGTTAAAGGTAAAAAGGGTCGTGATACCGCAGCTATGGATATTATGCGCAAGGTTATTGATAAACGCGAATATTACCTGAACGAGATCAAATCATACTCATGTATAGTATATGTAAAAGGGGTGCAAAAATTAATAAGCGCGCCAAAATCATTATTAAGGCAGGGGGTTGCAAAGGTGCTTGACCTGGATACTAACGGACGTGGTATATTGTACCAGTCGGAGTCAATATCAACTTTTAATTATGAGCGGCCCAATAAGGTAAAGGAAGTAAATATATCTACCAGGATGGCCGGTATCACACCAACATTCAGCTACAATAAGGTTTCTGACTTGCAAGGAAATTTTTATGAAAATATTTTTACCGTACATGGTTTAAGCAGCCGCGGATTTGTATCGCCGGTTGCCTCAAATGCATTTTCTTACTATCGTTTTAAATTAGTAGGCGTTTCGCAGGTAAACGGACAAACCATTGATAAAATTGAGCTGCAGCCACGCAGGCAGCATGACCCGGTGTTTCGCGGCAATATTTATATAGTTGAGGGCGATTGGCGCCTTTATAGTGTAGATCTGCAATTAACCAGCAAAGACAATGTTCTTAATCTGGTTGATACTATGAAAATAAGCCAGCAATACGTACCCATAAGGGATAGTACGTGGATGCCCGTTGCTATACAATATAATTATAAGGGAACTGTATTTGGCTTTAAATTTGAGGGTTATTACTTGAGTATTTATAATAACTATAAGTTTAATATAGAAGAACCGCCCGGATTTTTTAATGGTGAGGTGCTAAGAATTGATACCGCAGCAAACCTAAAAGACGCGGATTATTGGTACAATCACCGACCCGTGCCCTTAACAGACATCGAAACCAGAGATTATCAGAAAAAAGACAGCATAGCCGCGTTGCAGAAAACCCATCCCTACCTTGATTCCTTGCATAAAAGTAAAAACAGGGTATTAATAATCCCTTACACTGTGTTTGGGTTTACCGCTACCAGCCGGGATAATAAAGATTCATTATACGTTTACCCTTTTATACAAACCCTTTACTATAATACAGTTGAAGGATTAGGTTTAAATTTAAAAATAAGATACACTAAAGTACTGGACGACTTTAGGAAATACAGCATTACGCCTAATATACGCTATGGCTCTGGCAATAAATTATTTAGCGCCAATGTGCATTCATCTTACACCTACGATCCGTTTCATGCAGGCGAATTCTTTTTAGATTTTGGTAATGATATACTCGACTTAAATAATGTAGGCACCCGCTCGCTATATTTTAATACGCTGAGTACGTTGCTGAGCAATAACAACTATGTTAAATATTACCGGTCTGAGTATGGTAACCTGGGTTATAAACATGAATTAGCTAATGGGGTGTTGTGGACAGCCTTTCTATCCTATGCTAACCGTACACAGTTATTTAATACCTCCTACGGCCATATATTTACTTCTAAAACCAGGCGCTATACATCCAATAATCCGCTTGCGCCAGAAACAGCACCGGCAGATGACAGATCCATTCTGTTCCCGCAGAACCAGACTTTTACTTTTAACACTTCAGTTAAGTTTACGTTTGATCAGCAATATATTACCCGCCCAACCGGTAAGGTCTATATACCATCGCAATATCCAACTCTTACGGTAAATTACCGCAAAGCTATACCGGGAGTTTTTGGTTCGGATGCAAACTACAATTTTGCTTCGGTTGATATCTCTAAAGAACATATCAGGCTGGGTTTAGCAGGTTATTCATCATTCAAACTTACGGGCGGAGATTTCTTTACCCATAAGACGTTATACTATATGGATTATAATCACTTTTTGGGTAACCAGGGAACTACTTTCGATCCTACCTACGTAGGCAGTTTTCACTTCCTGCCATTTTATACCTACAGTGCAAATGGCGGATACCTTGAGGCCCATTATCAGCATAATTTTTCGGGGTTTATATTAAACCAGATACCTTTTATACGAAAATTTAAACTCGAAGAAATAGTAGGCGCCAATTATCTTACCGAAAAAAACAACCCCAATTACTCTGAGTTTTATTTTGGTTTGCAACGCCTGATTTTCAGAATTGATTATGGTGTATCATACGCCGGTAATAAGAAATATATTCAAGGGATTAGGATATTCTATGGTATAAGGTAAGGCGAAAGATTAAAGGTAAAAGGCCCTTTAAATTCGCATCAGCCTTTTACCTTTGTCCTTTCACCTAAAAACCTTAATTTTGCACTTCATTTAACACCGTTTGCAGCGGCATCAATGATTTATGGGAAAATATAATACACTACTTTACTATTGTTATTCAACAATAGCAGACGCGGAGCAATTTGCTGCCGATCATTTAAAATTTTGCAAAGA
>NZ_JAQBOD010000060.1 GCF_028288205.1 Mucilaginibacter sp. | reverse complement strand
GGGTAAACTTGATCAGTGCAAGGGTTGACCGGATGGCCATTACATCAAAGAAACCGGCCTTTGTCGGAACCAATACAAAGTCTGAAAGTTGGAACAGCTCCGTTAATTTGTTTGACAAATAAGGAGGGGTATCAATAATCACCAGGTCATAATTTAAATGGGGGATGTCGCTGATTTTATCCGAGGATAAAATAGCTAAACCCGGAAAGTCATCCTTTACATGATAAATGCTCCCCTGTAAATCTGAATCAACTAATGCGACCTTTAGTTGATCCTGGAAACATAAGGCCAGGTTAAGCGCCATTGTGCTTTTTCCTACGCCGCCTTTTTGGTGCGCTACCGTGATGATCTTTGCCATGTTTGATTTTTCTTTATTGCTGTAAATACATCTTTATGTAATTCTGTATTTTGAGAATTACATAGCAAAGGTGATAGTAACCAAGACCAAAATACTCCGATGTTATCCGAGTCGGACACCAAAATTTTTTAAAAAATGAAATAATTGTATTTATAATTGCGGCCATTCAAGGAGTTCAGTATGGCATTATCTGAAATAAAAGAGCCGTTTATTTTTTGTAAACAGAGTGACAAGTTGATCGGGAGCCTCAATATGTATGCGAAGTCGCTCTGGAATGCCTCTATTAAAGCGATGACCGACCATCACCAGAAGGACATACCCGATAACTTACCCAAGTATTAAGCTTCGAAAAAATAAAGATGTTGTAGCTTGAGCGGCGGCAGGCTAAATGGAAATCGGTAAATAATTATCTTTGGCTATGCTGCAAAAGCATGGGCTGCATTTCTTTGCCAGCAAAACAGGTGGTCAGTTTGCCACGGAATAGGGTGTAACATATTTCCGAAACGCCCAAATGCGGGTGCGAACAAACGCCGCGCATGCCCGATCCACACACAGATGCTGCCCTGTTGCAATAGCACGGATAAGATACCTGTCACCAAACCACCGCCAGCCGCTGCCTGCTCGGAAGAGCCGCAAACCAGCTCATGCACCGCCGCTACCGGGAAAACCCCGTTTGGGAAAGCCGCTTCCAATGGCCCCACGCCGACTAAGGAGCGCGTACCCGTAACCGGCGGCTTATAGCCTTCCCATTGCAATAAATTTTTGCGCAGCTGGCTGATGATCTCGTTTTTGCTTTCCATCAGCCATCAGTTTAAAGTCGGTTCACGGAAAACAGGGACGAGCAAACCCATATAAGCGGTCAGGTGTACCACCATGTGGCGGCTTATGGCCTGCCCGATCTTTATTATGGCGGATTCCAATAAGGGGCTACGGTAATCCGGGTTCCAGACACACGACCCCAATTCAAAATAGCGCAGGTAAACATCCTCATCAGGAAGCCGGGCGCTCCGGTCATACCATCGCCCGTCTTCTAGTTGCAGGGTCAGGGTGATAAACTCCATTCCGTTATGAAATTCGATGATGAACTGCGGCGTATAAGGCATATCCCATTGCTCAGGCGGCACCTTGTCCACCTGTATCCGGGTTATACCCTGGCTTAGCTCCACATCGATATAAAACTCTTCCATTTGAAATAGCCCACAAACATAATGCTAAAAATATTAGTATTTCATTATTCTTATGAAAAATATTTTTTCTGCCTATAGGAACATAATATAAATGCCTTATTTTTAGCATATAAGAATACTGACGGCTTACCTGCTATTCCTAAGCTGGTATTTGTGCAAGAGCGAAGCTACCATCATTTGCAACCTTATCACTTCCATTATATGAAATGGATCTTATCCTGCTTCCTGACAATATTCGTTTTTTCGGTCAGCGCCCAGTCGCTGGTCGTTAGACGTCCGGCCAATCTTCGGCAAAGCCCTTCAACCGGATCAACAAGCCTCAGAAAATTAAACCCCGGCGATACCTTAACCCTTGTTGAACCTGAAATCAGCTCCGGCTTTTACCATGTGTCCCGTGGTGCGTTCACCGGCTGGGTATACCAAGCCCTGGTAAAGAAAACCAACAGTGTGGCTGTCATGGCGCTGAGCCTCCCGATGGCCACACCGCCGGCTAATGAACTGGTCGAAGTGCTGGATGTAGGGGCAGGTCTGTGCAATCTGATCAAACTGCCCGGTAATAAATATGTCGTTTATGACGCCGGGGGCGATAAGCTGGCCTCGGGCGATCGTACCCTCGCGCAGATCAAAAACTATATCCCGCTCGGCAGTGAGATCGAATTAATACTGAGCCATACCGATGCTGATCATATCATTGCCGCGGGACAGGTCTTATTAAATTACAAAGTCAAAAAATTATTATGGGGTGGTTATGCCAGTTCTATGGCTGAAGGCGGAAATCCGACTGCGACCTACAACCGGGTACTGGCCGCGCTGGCCCAAAGGCCGCAAACCCAAAATGTTAACCTGCATGAGAGAGATAGTATCATCACCCCGGGGAATCACTTCCAGATCGGTAATGCGACCTTTACTTTTTTATGCGGCTTTGGCAAACCATTGCCGGACTGGCCGCTGATCACCAATTCGGAAAAAATCAATTCTGTTAGCATCATTATGAAACTGGACTACGCCAATAACTCGGTCTTATTCTGTGATGATGCCGTGGGCCGCCACATCGGTGATCCCGAAGATGCCCTGATCGCTACCGAAGAATATGTCGTACACCATGCGTCCCAATATTTGAAATCAACGGTCATCATCGCCCCGCATCATGGAGCCAATAATGGCAGCTCATTGCAATTTGTCCAGCTGACCCAGCCGAAATGGTGATCTTTTCTTCGGGGCACCTGTACCATCACCCGACCACGCTGACGGCTACCCGTTACCAGCAAAAGGCACACGTGCCGCTATCAAACATTTTACGGACAGACCGGGGTGATGATGAAGGCGGTGAGGAATGGAGTTACGGCAGGGTCGCCGGGACAACAGATAAATATAACGATGATAACATCCAGATCCAACTGAAGTCCGACGGAACCTATAAGGTCTATTATCTGAATCCTTAAAATCAAAATTACGATGTTCAGCGGATTAAAGCGGGCGGCGCGGGCGTTTGGGCCTTGGCGCTTCCGTGCGGTTGTCGCGGCGCGGCGAAGCCGCCTGACCTTGTTGCCGCGAACGTGGACTGGCCGCAGGTTTGTCCGGCTGTTTTTCTTCGGCGAAACGCACATTGAGCGTTCGCCCGTCGATCTCCATACTGTCGAACGCCTGGATCGCCCTTGCTGCACCTGCATCGTCGGTCATCGTGATAAAGCCATAACCTTTGCACAACTCGGTGCTCCAAAGCACACGGAACAGCTTGGTCAAGCCTCCCGGAATATCCACATTTGATTCCTTCTTTACCATGCTGCTGAAATGAACCCCTCCCGGCGAGAGCTGAGGGACTTTTTATGTAATCGACATATATCTCTTTAAGGGCTACCTGATGTACTGTGTAATTTTACGTAGTGGTTTACATACGATGGAAATAATGGGAAATAAAATGCCATTTTTCCGCATCGCTTTTAAATCAAAGGCCCATGCTTTAAAACGGTTGGTGTAGCTTTTATTGCTGATACCCCCAACAGCCATTTTAACCATTGTTTTATTTAAATAATATACATCCGCTTTATTTAAATGCATAAACCTTAACATTAACTCATAATCAGCAGCTGTTCCATATTGTGGATCATATAACCCTAAGGCTTTAAATAGTAAACGTTTACAGTAAAAAGTAGGGTGCGGCGGCATCCATCCTAAATTATACGCGCCATGAGTGTAAGTTCCTGAACGCCAGTTGCGTATAATTATTCCGCTTTGATTTACATATTCGAGGTTTCCATATAATACATCGGCGTTTTGCCGGTTAAAAGCTTCCGCCACAGCGCTTAGCACATCATTGCCAGCAAAAAAATCGTCTGCATTTAACATTCCTATGATATCCCCCGTTGCTATTTGTATACCCTTATTCATGGCATCGTAAATGCCTTCATCCGGTTCCGAAATAACATGCGTTATATGTTGTTTATATTGATTGATGATTTGTAAAGTATGGTCTGTTGACCGGCCGTCCATAATTATATATTCAACGTGATGATAATTTTGCGCGATAACAGATTCAATACAGCGGCCAAGCGTTTTTCCCGCATTTTTGGTCACTGTAATTAAAGAAATTTTTAAATTCTGCACTTCTTAAAAAATAGGTTAACTTAATATAGACAAAATATGTAGTTTTGGGATCGTTGCTAAAAGATATAAGTACTGAGCTAAATTTGTTGTATATAATATGCGCCCTTTAATACTGATCTGTCTTATTTTTGGACTAATTTTTATTTTCGCCTCTTGTTCCTACAAACAAGATCATGTATTGCTTGAGCAAAGAATCTCACCTGCAGATACTTCCCGGCAAACTAACGCTGCAAACATAAGCAATTATCGCATCAGGCCCCAGGATGTATTGCAAATAACCAACATACAAAACAGTAAAAATATTGTAGATTTAAATGCCGGAATTGTTAGCGCGCCCGTAACTGCGGCAGCAACACAATCAGGGGAATTCTACACAGTTGAAGAAGACGGAACCGTTGCATTAACGGGCTTAGGAAGAATACCGGTTGCCGGATTAACGCGTGTAGCAGCACGGACATATATTGAAGATTTGTACCATAAAGGGCCATTAAAAAATCCCTTACTTGAATTAAAAATAATGAGCCTTAAAGTAACTATACTAGGTGAAATAAGAACGCAGGGAAACATACTTTTAACAAAAGATAAAACGACGCTAATTGAAATTATCGGCCAGGCGGGAGGGCTCACTGAAAAAGCAGATGAAAAAACCATTAAAATAATACACGCCGATCAACAATATCCAAAGACTGATATCATAAATTTGAGTAGTATAAAATCCATAAACGATCCCCGAACTATCCTTCAAAATAATGATATTATTGTGATAGCGCAAAATAAAAGGGCCGTACGGGCTGATAGATTACAAGATTTTACTACAATGGCACAACCCGCTTTGCTTATATTCAATACAGCATTAATTCTCTTTACACTTATCCACCGCTAAATGGAAGAGTTAAACAAGATAGCACCCAAACCGCCGAACCGGGAATTTGATTATTATAAAATAGCCAAAATTCTATTAAGCAGATGGTACTGGATAGCAGGTTCTGTTTTGCTATGTTTTTTGGCATCAAATGCTTATTTATGGTATACACCGAAAGTATTTGCTACATCTGCTGTAATAAAATTTGAGGAAAAAAAATCCGAGATATCAGATATGGTAGGTATGGCAACCGGTGCTGACCGGGCCAACACTTCTAGAATTCAAAGCGAAACGATCGTATTACAAAGTACCCCTCTTTTATTGAATGCGGTTAAACACCTTGATTACCGCATGAGTTTTTATGTAGTAGGCCGGGTACTCAACCGTACAAATGAACTTTACCCCGCAAAACTATTAGATGTACAACTTATTAAGTTTGACACTGTAAATTTTTTTCGCAACCTGATCGCTTTTAAACCCATAAATAAAACTTCTTTCAATATCAGCTATCAGGGGCAGCAGTCTGTAGAAGGAAAAGATATTACCCAGGTTTGCTATTACAACGTGCCTTTTACTATCGGACCTACATCTTTTAGCATTAAATATCCGGGAGATTTGCCCAAGACTACGTCTATATTATTCAAGCTTAATGCTCCTGAAGATTTTATAGACAGGATAAGGGGCGGCTTGCGTATGCAGGAAACCGCCAAAAATTCAAATATGTTGTCCTTACAGCAAACGGATGCTAATCCCCGGTTTGCCTCAGATGCATTAAACGCTGTGATACAGGAATATGTATATTATGATCATAACCAGCGAACAAAGTCAGCCTTACAAATGATCCGGTTTATTGATGATCAGTTAGATTTTCTTGCAACCAAACTCAACGGCTCAGAAAGCTCCATTCAGGAATATAAGCAAAATAAAAAAATAATAGACGTAAGTTCTGCTTCAGAACGGGTAATGAGCCAGGCTAAAGAGCTTGAATCACAAATTTCAATAATCAAACTTGACCTCCTGGCCATTGATCAGCTTCAACAGGATATCATTAAGGGTAAAGACAATGTAAACATCAATTTAAATACGGTTGGTGCAAGTACCAATACCCAAATAGGTGAATTTGTTACCAATCTGAATAGTTTGCTGGCTTTAAAAACTGGTTTGCTAAAAACTTACAATAACCATTCGCCGCAAATAGAAGATATAGACCGGCAAATTTTACAGATCAAAAATACGACTATAAACAGTATTGTTTCATCGCGCAAACTTATTGAAACTAAATTAAAGTATATACAAGACCAATTGGTACCGGTAAACCAACAAATAGCACAATTACCGGCTGCAGAGCGGCAGATGGTTAGTTTAAAACGGGATTTTGAAGTTAATGATAAGGTTTATTCTTTCTTATCCGAAAAAAAACTGGACCAGGAAATATTAACCGCAGGTATACTGCCTGGTGCAACTATAATTGACCTGTCCCAACCCAATTATAATCCGGTATCGCCAGATGACCATGGCCTTCATCGTATAGCAATAGTTTTAGGAATTGCGATAGGTTTAGGGTTTATTATTTTAATAAGGGTATTAAACCCTTATATATATAATAAAGAAACTATTGAAAGTATTACCACAGTTCCAATTATTGGCGTAATAAGAAAGTTCCCTGAAGAAATTGATAAATTTAGCACACAAATACTGGCCATCAGCAGGCCCAAATCAATATTTACAGAATCTGTACGCGCGGTTCGTACCAATCTCAGCTTCCTGGCATCCGAGAAAAAAAGCAAGACCATCTGTGTTACATCGGAAGTAGCGGGCGAAGGAAAATCATTTGTGGCGGTTAACCTATCCAGTACCTTATCCCTTATCGATAAAAAAGTTATTTTGATAGCTGCCGATCTGAGGCGATCAAAACTGCATAAAACTTTTCATGTGCCCAATGATATGGGTTTAAGTAATTACCTAGCCAACCAGTGTAGTATGGATGATATTATCAATCATACTAACCAGGAAGGTTTAGATTTTATCGTTTCAGGACCGGTGCCCCCTAACCCATCAGAATTATTGCATTCTGCAAGAATGACCGAATTAATCAACGACCTTAAAGAAAGGTATGATATTATCATGATTGATACCGCCCCGATTGGTCTGGTATCAGATGCCATACCATTAGTAAGAATGAGTGACATTAATCTTTTTGTCATACGATCAGGAAAATCAAAATTCCACGCGGCAACTATTCCGCAACGTATTGCACAGGAATATCACCTGCCTAATATGGTTATCGTACTTAATGCATTTGCCCAAGACCTGCTGCATTCAGCTTATTACTCAACAAAATATACCGGTGATAGTTATGGCAATACCTCTTACTATTACGCTGACTATACCGGTCACGAAGGCTCTGGTTATTATAGCGACGATGATGAGAATAAATGGTGGCAAATATGGAATTGGTTCAAAAATAGGGCATCATTTAATAAATGACTTTAATATCAAATACTGCTGCCTATAAATGGTATCCTGTTTATACGCAACCCCGGGCCGAAAAAAAAGCATTCCAGACTTTAGTAAATAAAGGAATCGAGGCTTATTTACCGCTTCATCGCCAAATGAAACAATGGAGTGATAGAAAAAAATGGGTGGAAGAACCTTTTATTAAATCATACCTCTTTGTTCATATCACCGAACAACAAAAAACAGAAGTATTAATGACCAGGGGAATAGCACGGTTTATATATTTTTCAAACACAGTTGCTACCATGCCTGATCGCCAGATTGCGGATCTTAAATTATTGTTGGCCAGCCCTTATGAGCTGGAAATTACCGAAGAAAACTTACAACCCGGTGAAAAAATAATAATTAAAGCCGGCCCGCTTAAAGGAATGACCGGCGATATGGTCTCCTATCGCTCGCAAAAGCAATTGGTACTCAAACTGGAAAATCTCGGTTGCTCAATTTTAGTAAATGTTGCTGCTTCAATAATTGACAGATTTTAATTTATAATTAATTAAAATTAAAATTCTATATTACACAACGGCATTTTAGCTTTATTGATGCCATCAGCCTAACAAAGTTTGCATTTAAAATTAATGCAAATAACTAATAATAAATAGGTTACATTACCGCCTGTGACTTATGTGGCGGAGCTATGAATACCCCTTATTTATGTGCAGAATAGCAGGAATAATTTCGAAAAGGTTAACTAAAGATGAAATGTTTGCAAAAACAAGCATTATGTGTAATGCCTTAAGGCATGGCGGGCCAGATGATAAAGGTATTTTTGGTGCCGAAAGTACTGGCCTGGTATTTGGCCATCGCAGATTGTCCATCATTGATTTAAGTGTCAATGGGCATCAACCGATGGCTGATATTAATAAAAAAACATGGATAACTTTTAATGGTGAGATTTATAATTATCGCGAATTAAAAGATCAATTGGTGAAAATTGGTGCTAAATTCCGTTCCAATACTGATACAGAAGTTGTTTTGCAGGCTTACCTGCATTGGGGTGTAGCAGCTTTTTCAAAATTTCGTGGCATGTTTGCTTTTGCATTATATGATGTTGAAAAAGCTTTAACTTATCTTGTACGTGATACTATGGGTATTAAACCTTTATATTACCATATAGCAAACGAACAGTTAAGCTTCGCATCGGAAGTAAAAGCGCTGCAATTAGCACATATTGCTAATGAAAATAATAAAACATGGTTAATTAAATTTTTAGCTTACGGACATATCCCTGAACCTGACACTATTTTAAAAAACGTATTTAGTCTGCCTAAAGGAAGTTTTTTATGTTGGGATCATCATAGCTGTACCCAACATATATCGTCATATATTCAACTATCAGAAACCAGGCGCATCACCAATATAAAACTTGCTGAAGAAACCATTGGCGAGACATTTAGATCTGCTGTAAACCGTCAACTTATTGCCGATGCACCCATTGGTGTTTTTTTAAGCGGTGGCATAGATTCAAGCGTGGTTACCTTGTTAGCTAATCAATGGAAACAAAACGAGCTGAAAACCGTATCACTTTATTTTAATGAAAAAGAGTATGATGAAAGGGCCTATCAACAACAGGTTTTTAATAAAATAAAAGGAGAAAAATTTACTCACCTCGTAACACAGCATGATTTTGAAGAGTGCTTCCCTTATATATTAAATGCAATGGACATGCCAACTACCGATGGTATTAACACTTGGTTTATAAGCAATTACGCCCATAAGGATGGGTTAAAAGCTGTACTATCAGGCATTGGTGCCGATGAACTATTTGGCGGGTACCCTTCATTTAGCCGGATAAATTATATCAACTATTTACGGTTGATTCCATCCTCATTATTAAAAACAACAAATTATTGGGGTGCCGACCGATATAAAAGAGTAAACTATTTAACTAGCCATCATCCATTGGCTGATTATCTTTTTTTAAGAGGATTATTTGCACCTGCTGAAATAGCAGAAATATTAAATTGTGATGAAAAGCAGGTTTACGATACCTTATTCTTCACGGAGAATATTCCTAATCCGGGGCTCACCAATCAGGAAAAGGCAGCCTGGTTTGAAACTAACATCTATATGCAAAATCAATTACTGCATGATACCGATATAATGAGTATGAATAACGGACTTGAAGTTAGGGTTCCATTTTTAGATGAAGACTTTCAAAATGCGGTAAACAGTATTTCTTCTGAAATAAGGTTTGATAAAATTCAACCTAAAAAATTATTGATTGATACTTTTAAAGATATTTTACCGCAATCTGTTTGGAACCGGCCCAAAATGGGGTTTAGCTTTCCGTTACAACAATGGATGCGGCACCATCCCGAGATAAATAACGAACACCTGTACAGCAACAAAAAAGCAAAAAGCATTATTAAGGATTTTAAAACTGACAAAGTGCATTGGTCTAAAGCCTTTGCACTTTACCAGGTACAACTTCATGCCTAAAAAAATATTTCTTCTTACTTTACAAACATTTAGCTCTACAGGCGGGATACAAAAAATGACCCGCACGCTTGCACATTCGTTACAGCAAGTAGCTTTACACAATAAATTTAAGTTTAAGCTATGGTCTGTTTATGATAACGACAGTGACTTAATGCCGCACTATGTATCACCCGGAAATTTTAAAGGCTTTAATGCAAATCGCGGTAAATTTGGTGTAAGTACACTTAAAATGGCAGTAACGGCTGATGTAATAATTATAAGCCATATTAACCTGGCCATTATTGGCTTAGGTATTAAAATAATAAATCCAAAATGTAAAGTTTGGCTCATCGCTCATGGCATAGAAGTTTGGCGCCCGTTATCATTTATCAAAAACTATTTCTTAAAAAAATGCAACCAAATAATTTGTGTAAGCAATTTTACTCAACAAGAAATGATCAAACGGCATAAAATAAATGCTGAAAAATGTGCTGTTTTAAATAATGCGGTTGACCCCTTTATGGTGCTTCCAAAAAGCTTTGAAAAACCAAAACATTTGCTGGAAAGGTATCAACTAACTATCAATCATGTTATATTATATACTTTAACAAGATTAGCGGCAACGGAACAATATAAAGGATACGAGCAAGTAATAAAAGTTATCAGCAAATTAAAAGATACTGTTCCTTCCATTAAATACATTCTTTCGGGCAAATATGATGATATGGAGGAAAGACGCATCAAGCAATTAATAGGCGATTATAAAGTTGAGGACCAAATTATTTTAACCGGTTTTATTAATGAAAATGAACTTACTGACCATTTTTTATTAGCCGACCTATTTGTCCTCCCAAGCAAAAAAGAAGGCTTTGGAATTGTCTTTATAGAAGCATTAGCTTGTGGCTTACCTGTAATTTGCGGCAATGTTGACGGCAGCCTTGATGCTATCAAAAACGGCGAACTGGGAAGAGCCATTAACCCCGATGATTTAATGGAGCTTGAAAACACGCTGGCTACCTGCTTAAACAGCTCCTTAACCATAGCAGAGCGTAAAAACTTACAGAAACAATGCTTACATTATTTTAATGAAGGCGATTATATAATTAAATTACAACACTTATTAAATAATGAACCAATTAACTGAAGAAAATTGGGATATCGAAATAACTCCAAAAAACAACCTTTTTAGTTTAGGCCTAAAGGATGTTTGGCAATACCGCGATTTGCTGGTGTTACTGGTAAGGCGCGATTTTGTATCATTTTATAAACAAACCATATTGGGGCCCATTTGGTTTTTTGTACAACCTATAATTACTATTTTAATTTATAACCTGGTATTTAATAACCTTGCTAATATAGGAACAGATAAAATACCCGGCCCGGTATTCTACTTAGCCGGAACTATTTTATGGAACTATTTTGCCGATTGCCTAACCAAAACATCAACTGTTTTTAGAGATAACGCTGCTATGCTGGGTAAAGTTTATTTTCCACGCCTTATTATGCCTTTAAGCATTGTGCTATCCAATTTAATAAGATTTGCTGTGCAGTTTATATTATTTGTCCTATTGATGCTAGTCTATCATTTTTACGGTTCGCCCATTAGGCCTAATATATACATCCTGCTTTTTCCTTTACTCATCATTCTTATTGCGGCGTTAGGATTAGGACTGGGTATGATCATATCGGCAGTTACCACTAAGTATCGCGACCTGGCATTTGTCGTAAGCTTTGGCGTCCCCTTGTTAATGTATACAACCACGGTAATTTATCCATTATCCGCGACAATAATTAAATATCCGGCTTATAGCTGGCTCATAAAGTTTAACCCGGTTACAGCGGTAATAGAGACTTTTAGATATGGTTTTTTAAACAAAGGCAGTTTTTGCTGGGAGCTATTGGCTTATAGTAGCTGTATAACCATTATTATATTGTTAACGGGTATTGTTATTTTTAATAGGGTTGAAAAAAACTTCGTTGACACTGTTTGATGAGTAAAGTAATTAGAGTTGAAAACCTTTCAAAAGCTTATCAGTTAGGTGACTTTGGTACAGGCACCATATCACGCGATCTGGAGCGCTTTTGGGCCAGAATAAGAGGTAAAGACGATCCGTTCTTAAAAATAGGTGAAGTAAATGACCGCACTATCAAAGGCGTCAGTGATGTTGTTTGGAGTTTAAAAGACCTAAACTTTGAGATTGAGCAAGGCGATGCGGTAGGCATCATTGGTCGTAACGGGGCTGGTAAAAGCACATTACTCAAAATCCTGAGCAGGGTAACCTCCCCTACCACCGGATCTGTAAAAGTGAAGGGACGGGTTGCAAGCCTTTTGGAAGTAGGAACCGGCTTTCATCCCGAATTAACCGGCACGGAAAACATCTATCTGAATGGGGCTATTTTGGGTATGCGCAAAGCAGAAATTAAACGCAAGTTTGATGAAATCGTTGATTTTTCAGGCGTAGAACGCTATATAGATACTCCGGTAAAGCGCTATTCATCGGGTATGTATGTTAGGCTGGCCTTTGCTGTAGCAGCCCATCTTGAATCGGAAATTTTAATAGTTGACGAAGTATTAGCAGTAGGTGATGCTGAGTTTCAGAAAAAGTGCCTGGGGAAAATGGGGGATATTAGCAAGGGCGAAGGTAGAACAGTACTTTTTGTGAGCCATAATATGGGCGCAATTAAAAAATTCTGTGAAAAAGCTATTTACCTCGATAAAGGGAATATCAAACAATACGACACAGTTGATAAAGTTATTAATAGTTATACAATATTAAGCCGGGATACGCGGAGCGTTTATGCGGTTGCCGAACCTGCTGATAAATTAGCTATCGGCGCGTTTATTTCTCAAATAGCAGTAGAGGAAACGTCCGGAAACCGGGTTAGTGAAATAAGGGTTGGCGATTCGTGGCAGATAAGGGTAACATTCACCATCACGGCTAACGTAAAACATTTTATAATTGCTCTGGGCATTATTGATTCAAGAGAAACAAATGTACGTACCACATGGAGTAACCCCGTCGATATAACAGCCGGCAAATATGAAGCCGTGTTTATTGAGAGTGATTTATTATTGGCATCAGGAAGATACGGATTAAACGTTGGTTTATCATCCTATGAAAAAGCAATCCAATACATTGAAAACGCGGCATATATTAATATTTCAGACATTAGCGCCGATAATCTCGATAAGAGTATTATCAGAACATCGGGCATTGGTGTGTTGCTAAATCCAATGGAAATAACTATTTATCCGGCAAAATAATTATTATGAGTTTAAAAAAAACCGCCCGATTGACTAATCCTTATTATCCATGAAAAATTTGTTAAGAAGAATGCTTATAGCACTTAATCCGGAGTTTAAATTCAGGAAACAGTCTTATGCCCAATATGGTGAGGACATGATCGTTTTCGGAATTTTCAGAGAGTATTTGAATATCCACCAGCCCAGTTACCTGGATGTTGGCGCGCATCACCCGTTTCATTTGAGTAACACAGCACTATTCTACAAATTTGGTGGCGCGGGAATAAATATTGAAGCCAACCCGGACCTCATCGGGGAATTTATGAAACACAGGCCTAAGGATAAAAATATCAACATCGGTATCAGCCCGCAGGAAAATGCCCTGCAGCCTTTTTATATCATGGAACAGCCTGAACTGAATACTTTTGTCAAAGAACAGGCGGAGGCGTTGGCTGCAAAAGGCTATCCAATCAAAAAAGTGGTAGAAATACCTTGCTACACACTTGAATATATTGTTCGGAGCCATTGCAACGGAGTGTTCCCAGATTTTCTTTCCCTGGATGTCGAGGGCCTGGACGAATATATCCTGGAGCGTTATGATTTTTCAACATCCCGTCCCAAAATCATTTGTGTTGAGAATTTAAAAATAGATGCTAACGGACGTTTTTATAAAATAGAAAAGATAAGGGAGATCCTGGGGCAGAACAATTACATATTGATAGCCGATACTTTCCTGAACGATATCTTTGTCGATAAAAAGTTGATTAATTATGCGCCAGGCGGGCGGCTTTAGACTAAATAAATGTATTGATTGCAGATGGTTGGTATAAACATACAGTGTCGGTTAGGGAATCAGCTTTTCCAGTATGCTTTCATCAAAGCACTGTCTGAAAAATTTAACACCTCGTTTTATATGAACGAAAAAATCGAACGCTTGATTATTGCTGATTTTTTCGATCTGGAGGGCTATCACCCGCTAAAAAACCAGTTTAATAAGTTACTGCTTAAGCTGGAAAGTGGTCATATCTTTGAAAAACTACAAGCGAAAGATTTCGATACGTGGCACGCCGGGCTTGCGGCGCAATTGACCGATCACACCATTTATAACGGGTATTTTCAGTCGGAGCACTTTTTTAAGACTATTACGAGTAATATACTGGCATATATACGCGTAAAAAAGCCCTGGATTAAGCAATTTGATGCAAAGTATAGCCATGTTTTTCGCTCACATCGGGTTATTACCATACACATCCGGCGGGGCGATTATTTAAATTTGGGTGCTTGGTGGGCTGACAATTTAGGTAGTCACGACTTAAGCCTGCCCACAACGTATTATTCAGCCTGTCTGGAACAGGTACCTGATTATCTAAACTACAGGATTATTTTTGTAAGTGATGATATCGGTTTTGTGCGTTCAGCGTTCGCACATCTGCCAAATGCGGAATTTTCTGACAGTGACCTGATCACAGATTTTCAGCTGATCATGAATGCGGATGTTTGTATTCTCTCCCACAGTTCTTTCGCCTGGTGGGCGGCCTATTTGAACCCGAAGAAAAGTAAAAAGATTTTTTGCCCGCGTTACTGGCTCGGATTTAAAGTAAAAAAGGAATACCCGGAACATATTATTCCAGCCGGTTGGAAACAAATCACTGTGAAGATTAACTAAATGCTCTGTGTATTAAAACGGATTTATTATTTTATCAGCTGGTTGAAATTTAACCTACAGCTCTACCTGTTCAGAAAAATCCTCCGAGGTAAACATATCTGGCAGGTGTTTGAAAAGGCCGGGATTACCGGTTTTGGAACAAACCTGGTGAGGTTGTATTTCTCGATATATTATGACCAGCAGCCTGCTCGAGTTGGCGGAAGGCTGATGCCGGGTGCCCGGGAAGACTGTAGTTTTAGATGAAAAAAACATGAGATGCTAAATCTGATCAAAAGATTTTTTATCATTTTATTCACCGGTAACCCCTATAAAGTGGTTCCGTTTGAACGCCTTATGAAGAGGAAAGCCGGCGAACCCATTGGTGTCAAGGAAACATTGACCGATATCCTGATCGCTGAAAAAGGCGAACTGCTATTTTATCAGCCAATACCGGAAAGCTATCGCGATGTGCTGACAGGGGAAACAGTAAAGCAGGCTACCAAATATTATCCCGGGATCATTTATAAGGAAGAGGACCGGAAATTATATAGCCTGGCTTCCGGTTACCTGATTGGCTTGTTAGGATTGGTGTATGATAAGACTAAGCGAAGTTTTATCGATGAATCTGCTAAATTATGGACCAGTGATTTGGCAACGTCAGAGTTTGTTTGTCAATACCATCAGCCGCCTGTCAAGCATTTGCCCGGTGTGACTTTGTCATGTCTCACTATCGGTTCGGATGGTGGTTTCTATCACTTTTTTCACGAAGTGTTACCAAAATTTTTCTTTTGTCAGTCCGTATTGCCGTATACCGATCATATTTTGATCAATGGCCCTCCGGTCGACTGGAAAGAAAAATGGTTACGGCATATCGGACTGGACCTGGATAAGGTTATCTGGATCGCGTATAACAGCCATTATGTATGTGATCAGTTGTTATTTACTAACCGGCTGATAAAAGACCAGCATATCAGCAATTGGAGTTTAAACGCCCTAAAAACATTATTAAGGATAAACGAAACCGCTGCGGGTCAGAGTAGCGGCGATATGATCTGGATCAGCCGCAAGAATGTATTTGCCAGAATGATTGCCTGGGAAGATGAAGTACTCCGGCAATTCCCGGCAGTAAAAAAAGTTGATGTACGGGATTTATCCGTCACCGAAACCATCGTATTGTTTTCAAATGCCAGCCATGTCATCAGCGCACATGGCGCCGGTTTAAGCAATATCCTAATGTGCAGGCCCGGTACTAAGATTTTGGAGTTATTTCCTGACATCAAAGGTTACCAGCCCTGTTACTTTCGTATCTCGACATTATGTGGTCTCCAGCACTTTGTAGCCGAGGCCGATTTCTATACAGAGGCCGGGATGCAGGATTGCCTGAGTTTTTTGGAAGATTTCCTCCAGCCTGCCGATTGAAAAATATAACTTGATACTTCAAAATATCTCTTTATTGGTTCCCTGTTATAATGCCTCCAAATATATCGGGGACTTTTTAGCTCATATTTCTAATCTTGGTTTCGCGGAAGTCATATTTTATGACGACGGCAGTACCGATAATACACTGGAATTATTAACAAAATCCGGCTTTAAGGTGATAGGATCAACAGCCAATAACGGTACCGGTTTTGCACGGAACAGGCTGGCCGGGGCAGCCAGCTGTGCATATATCCATTTTCACGATATTGATGACCGGTTTAACCCGGATTTCGTCAGACTTATTTCGGAGCAGTTGCCGGGTTCGGCGGACGTGATCGTTGGTGATGCTGACTGGATCGTAGCGGCTAACGGCGAAACGCTGATAGAATGGCGGTACGATGACCAGGAAGCCGGTAAGGATACGCTGGCCTATTTCATCACGCATCCGCTGGGAATCATTAACACGGTTTACAAAAAAGATTCTTTTCTGGCATCCGGAGGCTTTAATGAGCATATCAGATGTTGGGAAGACAGTGATTTGCACGTCAACCTGGCAGCACAGGGTTACGCGTTTGCATTTACAGCAAAAGTACTGGCCTATTCCATGCGCCATCAGCAGGGGTTGAGCAGTGACCAGGACTGGTGCTGGGAGTGTCGCCTGGAATTCCTGGAAGGTTATTTGCAGCATTTGCCTACCCGCTACCGTGAACTTTTGCTAAACGAGGTAGCCCGGTGTGCTCAGGCATTCTATGATAACGGGCAGATGGCCTACTTTGACAAATGTATTCGTCTTTGTGGACGATATGGACTGCGATTACCGGTTTCAAAAAACTGGCTGATCAAATTCCTGAAGCAACTCCCCATCCCTGGCCGGGTGCCCTATGATATTATCAGGGGATATAAAAAATTAATGTTTTAACAGACAGCCCGCAACCTCTAGGGATATGAACAGTGTTTCGATGAGCTTTAACAGATGCTTAAACTATACGGCCGATTTATTGCTTTTTACTACCGCTTACCCGATCGTTTTTTGAAATTGCGGATCATCGGCTTATTAAACAATGAATTGCATCGAATAAAATGGTGGGATCAAGACCTGTTAAATATAATTTTTGAAAAACACTGGCTTTCCTTGGATTTAAAATGGAATGCACAATCCTACCTATTTGATGGAATAAAAAATGCTACAGAGGGCATTAAACCTAAATATGAAAGCCTCAATTATATTGAAGCAACAACCAATCCTGCAGTAGTACACTTTGCACGTGGTGATAAACCCTGGATGCGCAATTGCAAAATTGCCATTTGCTAACGAATACGACACTTACTTAAATGAACCTCTTTGGAAACCATGTTTTTACGAAAGATTTCTGAGTAACTTAAAATATTTTTTAAGGCACATAAAAAAGCAAATATGCGTTTATTATTTATTAAAAAAATCAGAAACTATTATTATTGTTTGTATTTAAAAACAAAAGGAATATTGTTGCCAAAAGGCAATGTTAAGATTCACACGTCGTGCCGCCTCGAGCCGGGCATACGCGATGGTGTTAAAGGACGAATTGAAATATGTGAACATGCCGATCTGCAATACGGAACGATCATTAAAGGCTATGGTGGCAACGTTATTATTGATAGGAATGTATTTATAGGCGAATATGTCACCATTTATGGCCACGGCGGGGTAACCGTTGGTTCAAATACATTGATAGCTATGCACACATGCATAGTTTCATCAAACCATACAATACCATCAAAAAACGATATAATCCGATCAATGCCGAATATAATGTTACCAGTTATTATCGGCTCTGATGTATGGATTGGTGCGGGATGTAAAATACTAGGTGGCGTTACAATTGGTGATGGATGTGTAGTTGGTGCAGGATCAGTTGTTACAAAGAGTTTACCCCCTTACAGTATTAGTGTGGGTAACCCTGCAAAGGTTATAAAATATAGGGAAGACAATGGTGAAATTAAATAAAGGCGTTTTATATATAGCCACCGGCGAAAAATACGTTGCCGAAGCCATACAATCGGCGATATCATGTAGAGAACATAACAGTTACCCTATTGCATTAATAACTGATTCGGCTGCCCATGTGCTACCTGAAGCTCTGTTTGATATTGTAATTATACAACGGGCAAACTTTAACTATAAAGACAAATTATTAATACGCCATAGCCCTTTCGAGCAGACAGTTTTTCTGGATACAGATACTTATGTGGCGGATAAATTGGATGATCTTTTTAAAATATTGGACTATCGAGAATTTGCAATACACCAGGCCGACGAAGGATATGAGTACCAAATGCCCGATGTAAGTAACGCGATGCCTGAATTTAATACCGGGGTAATAGCCTATAAATTAACATCCGCCGTAAAAAACTTAATTGATGCATGGGAGATTTCTTTTAACACCAATCCACAGGTAGTAACAGATCAATATCATTTGCGCAAAACACTGTACGATTCTGATGTGAAATTTGCGGTATTTTCATCGGCCTATAATTTCATAATTTACTACCCTAATTTTGTTATTCAGACAGTAAAGATCTTGCATGGCCGTCCTTTTTCAGCCTTAAAAAAAGTAGCAAATGATGTAAATGCCATAAGGCATGACAATGCTTGGCGACGAACTTATTTCCCTTACAATCATGATTTTGCACTGATATACGCTAATATGCTTAACAGGGATATTATTAAGTTGGTAAAATTCAATACACGTGCTTTTTTTGCAAACTATTACCGTGGTATCAATAAAAAACTATTCAATAAAAAACACTGATATCTGCCTTGTCTCAACTTAACATAACGGTAATCGTACCCTCATACAATCCGGTTGCATCATATCTTGAAACAGCGTTAAATTCATTAAAAAATCAAACGTTGCCCCTTGAAGATTGGGAGTTGATTATTGTTGATAACAATTCAAACAATAATGTTTTGCAAACTATTGATCTTACGTGGCATCCAAATGCCAAATTAATTAACGAGTCTAAACAAGGTTTAACCCATAGCCGGGTAACAGGTGTTAATAACGCTAATGCAAACATAATAGTAATGGTAGATGATGACAATATTTTAGCTAACAGTTATTTAGAAACCGTATTGCATCATTTTAACAACAACCCGAACATTGGTGCCATAGGCGGCAAAATAAAAGGTTTGTTTATTGATAGCGCCCCTGATCCCTGGACCGAAATTTTTTGGAGCATGCTCGCCATAAGAGATTTTGGTGGCCATGCCTTGGTTTCGGACGCCAACCTCTTATCGGGATATCCGAATTTTGCGCCGGTGGGTGCAGGATTGTCCATTAGAAAACAATTGTTTTTTGAATACAGTACAAGTTTAAATACAGCTGACATGATTACAGATCGATCGGCAGGCAATTTGGCTTCTGGTGGCGATAACGAGATAAATATTCAAATACTTAAGCAAGGCTTTGCCCTTGCTTATTTTCCTGATCTTGAGTTAGACCACATTATTCCGGCGTCAAGGCTTACTGCTACTTATCTATCAAAACTTAATTATGAATCATCGAAATCATGGGTACGCCTTTTACTTAAGCACAATATATGCCCATGGGCAATGATCAATACTAACACCTTGATACTTCGAAAAATAAAAGCATGGTTTAAATATAAACCATGGAGCGGCCCGATTGCCTATATAAATTGGAATGGAGCCTGCGGCACATTTGAAGCATTAGCGGGTCAAAAATGAATAACAGAATCACCTTATTGAACTTTTGCGTATAGTAGCTGCTTTATGGGTTGCATTATTTCATATAAAATGGTATCATTGCTTTCAGTCGGTACGACGAAACACCATTCCCTTTTGGACAAATAAAAAATTTAGAATTAAAATGAACCTTGCGTACTCGCGAACGTTGGTTAAGGAATTATCAAGTCCTTTCCCAAATATAAAACCGGCCCATACGGAGTCTGTTGCTTTAACAAAAAGCCGCGATGTGAATTTTATTTTAATAATCGTTTCCGGTTTGAAGAAATACTTCCCTGGAACAAAGCAAGATACTTTGGTTCATTTACAACCAAATCCAAATCAGGAATACAATTATTAGATTTAGACATATAAAACACAGTGCGGTGTAATTTTGAATCAAAGATTTGGGGCGGTAAAGCTGCAAAAAGTCCCGGAAGTATAGGTATATCCCTGTCGCACCATAAAAAACTTTTAGCGGGAAATTGCTTTACTAAAGTATGATCAGGTATGCTTAATATTTTTTTTTCATCAAGCCCATGTATTAGAAATAAAAGTTCGTCAGCTTTTTCGACATCGTTAAATTCAAAAAAAAACTCTTTTGACTTGGAAGTTTCTGCAATTTCTGCCAAACGATTTAAAATAGTTTGTTTTGAATCATTGTCTGTTATTAAATCAAAAACCAGTAATATTCTCATTAATGCAATAATAAATAAACATAAGCAAATCTTCTTTTATCAGATGCTTCAATTATCATGTCGTTTAAAGGCAAAATAGTATATAGTATTTATTACAGGCCATTATCATGGTTAAAGCAAGTTAGGCAATGTGGCGGCATTGTAAATTTTATTCTTATTGAAAAAGGCAAGAAGAATATGGCCAAATCTGCGCAAAAATTACATATAAAAAAGCCATCCAAAATCGACGCGAACGTATATTTTTTAACCGGAAAAAAGTTTTGGCCGTTAACGGCATTTTGCATGTACTCTTTAGTCAAAGTATGTAATAATACAATACGGCCTGTTTTTATCGATGATGGCACGTTGGATAAAGAGTTGATCAAAAAAATAAAAACTCAATTCCCCGACAGTATTGTCAAAACTAAGGAACAAATTGAAGTATTAGTCAATGAACTTCTGCCGCCTTTAAAGTATCCTCATATTAATAAAAAAAGGACTATTTATCCGCATATTAAAAAACTAACAGATATTCATGTTGGGTCAACAGGCTGGAAAATGGTTCTCGACTCTGATATGCTTTTTTTTAAACACCCCACACAAGTAATAAACTGGTTAAAAAATCCCCAACAACCTTTCTTTTTATTTGACCCTATTTGCTCTTATCATTATTCGATAAATTTAATGGAGCAATTAAGCGGCCATACAATAGTTCCCAACTTAAATGTAGGTGCGGTTGGATTAAAAAGCGAGCTCATTAACTGGGATAAGTTAGAACAATGGATAGGCCAGCTGGAAGGCAAAGAAGGCACAAGCTATTTGCTTGAACAGGCATTGAGTGCAATGCTAGTTGCCGGGCAACCAATATTGGTTGCTGATAAAATGGAATATATAGTAATGCCGGATAAACAAGAAGCAACCCGTCCTACAGCAATATTGTATCACTATGTTGCCACATCAAAGCAATGGTATTATAAACAGGCATGGAAAAAGGTATAGCGTTTCCATTAGTTTCGGTGATCATACCCGCTTACAATGTTGAAAAATACATTAGTAACACTATCCAGTCTGTAATAAAGCAAACCTACTCAAATATTGAAGTCATAATTGTTAACGATGGTTCGACCGATAATACAAAGCAGATTATTGAAAATGACTATAAAAGCAATGCCTTTGTAAAGTTAATTGATCAACCTAATTTAGGTGCATCTGCAGCTCGAAACGCTGGCTATAAAATTGCTAATGGTGAATTTATAAAATTTTTAGACGGCGATGACCTTATCAATGCCAAAATGATTGCTCACCAAGTATCATTAACTAAAAGTGATAGCTGTATAATTTCTTCTAAATGGGGAAGATTTTATAATAATGACATAGCAACTTTCAAATTCAGTCCTGAAGAATGCTGGCAAACAATGTCATCTGTTCAATGGATATGCAGCTCATGGAAAAACGCCCAATCAATGACTAATCCAGGCATCTTTCTTATACCAAGACAGCTTATTGGAAAAGTCGGGTTATGGGATGAGAAGCTATGTTTGTTTGATGATACCGAGTATTTTACAAGAACTATATTGGCTGCCAACGAAGTTATTTTTAGTGATAGTTCCACATTATACTATCGTTCAGGTAATCAAAGCCTATCAAGTCAGTTAAGTAATGCTCATGCCCAGTCGGCATATTACGCAGTTTTAAAGTCAACCCAATACTTAATTTCAACAAAAGATAATATGCGCACACGCTTACTTAGCGCTAATTGCTTACAACAATTGATATACTATTTCTACCCGGAATATCCCGAGCTATGCAGTTTACTTAAAAAAGAAATTAAAGACTTAGGAGGTAGTAATATTGAATGGGCTTCATCTAAGAAGGGTAAATTTTTAAGCAAGTTTATTGGCTGGAAACTAGCTAAAAAAATTACCAAATGGCTACGATAAAAGTATTTCTGCCAACATACCGCCGTAATCATTTATTGCCCAGGAGTATTGATAGTTTGCTAAATCAAACTTTTAAAGATTGGGTTTGCGAAGTCCATAATGATGATCCGAAAGACAATTTTCCGGAAAAATATATAAGTTCATTAAATGATAGCAGGTTTACAATAATAAACCATACTGTAAACCTGGGTGCTGTGGCTACTTTCAATTTAATGTTTGAACCAGCGCCAGACAAATACTTGTGTTTGCTTGAAGATGACAACTGGTGGGAAAATACTTTTTTAGAAGATATGATTGCTGCTATGGAACAGCATACTTTTTGTTCTGTAGCGTTTGCTGGTATTAACGTTTGGCAGGAAAAAGAAGGACATATCTGGAATAAGGTATCAGATACATCCAGAAAGATGACAACTGAAAAAGAAACATCGAAATTAATATCCTTCCCGCAATTCAAACATATTTTTAACTATCACCACTCCAATTGTAGTACGATAATAAGGAATGATCTTAATTTACGTAACTACAAAGTACCTGCTAATATTAGGGTTGATTTTATCGAAGCTATACATGAACGCGCGTTTCCACATCCCTTGTTATTTATAAACAAACCATTAGCCAATTTTGCATTAACCATTGATACCGCCCGGCAAAACAATCTTGACGGAATGTATGAGCATGCTTTATTGTTAATTGATAGCTTTTTTAAATGTATTGAACCCGATAATGAATACGCACAGAAATTATGGGATGATGCCAGGCAGAACAAACTACGGTCATACTTTAGGTTATTATATACCGGCCTCACCTGCAAATCAAGCCGTAAGTTGTTAAAATACGCCACCATGTATGAGTGGTTAACCTTTGTGTTATATAACATCAAATACCCATTGCTATTATATAGGTGTGCAAACGCGAAGAATACCTATGGTAAACTTTGGGAAAACCTATTAAAAAACACCCGCGATAGGGTTAATGAATCCAAAATCTTATGAACTGGAAATTATTTGCAGGGCAGTTTTTAAATAAAATGGAACAGTGTTTCATTCATCTTGATTCTAAATTTGTCCAGAAAACCTATCCGTTTGGAAGAGATTGGATTTATGACGTTAAAAGAATACTCTCAAATGCGTCGGTAATTGTTGATGCTGGCGCCAACGTTGGCGATGTTTCATTAAATATTAATTCCTGGTTTCCTGATGCGTCTGTTTATGCTTTCGAACCTGTAAATGACACTTATAAAATTTTGGTTCAAAATACTTCGAGAATAAATAATATACTCGCAATTAATGCAGGGTTAGGGGCAAAAAATGAGAAAGTAAACATTTTATTAAGCGGCGAAAACACCATAAACTCTTTAAAAATAACAGAACCGCACCAAGACATTGTTGGGTCTGAAGAAATAACTATAAACCGCCTTGATGATTTTTTATTAGAAAAGCATTTAACGCACATTGATATATTAAAAATTGATGTCGAAGGATTTGAATTTGAAGTTTTAAATGGATCCGGTTCATTAATACAATCTGGCGTGAAATGTATTTATTTAGAGGTGGGCTATGAGCGAGAGCCTACAAAAGTTCATTTCTCGGACGTCGAAGAATACATGGAAGCAAACAATTTTCAATTGTGTGGAATATACGAAACCAGGAGGCATTTTTATGACCGCCGGCGTTTATGGTATTCTAATAATCTGTACATCAAAAAAAGCTTGCTGACTTGAATATAGCTATTACAGCGGATCCCGTCATTCCTGTTCCACCTAAACTATATGGAGGTATTGAGCGAATAATCGATCTATTGATAAATGGGCTTGTAAAACAAGGGCACACCGTTACGCTGTTTGCACACAAAGACTCGAAAGTTATGTGCAAATTAGTACCCTATAAAACAACAGGCAACGGTATTAAAGATAATATATCCAATGCGCTGATCATAAATAAAACGCTCCTGTCTAATAAATTTGATATCGTCCATAGCTTTGGCAGGCTCGGCTATTTGCTGCCTCAAATGCCACTGAGCGTCCCTAAATTAATGAGTTATCAGCGCGAACCTACGATAAGCCAGATTAAAAAAGCAGTCAAGCTATGTGCAAAAGACACACTCGCTTTTACAGGATGCAGTAATTATATTACTGATAAACTTAAGCCTTTCGCCCAGGCTTATACTGTTTATAATGGTATCGATATTTCAAAATATCATGCGTCCGCAACGGTTAACACTGGTGCACCGCTTGTGTTTCTTGGGCGTATAGAAGCAATAAAAGGCACCCACACAGCTATTGAGATCGCTCAAAAAACTAATAGAAAACTAATAATAGCAGGAAATATTCCGGCTCAGGAACAGGATTATTTTGATACACAGATCAAACCGTCGCTAAATGAACAAATCACGTATATAGGGGCTGTTGATGATATACAAAAAAACGAGCTGTTACAAAATGCTTCTGCACTTTTAATGCCTATTCATTGGAATGAACCCTTCGGCATTGTAATGATAGAAGCCATGGCCTGTGGCACGCCGGTTATTGGTTTCAACAGAGGCGCGGTACCCGAGGTTATTGAAAATGGTATTACAGGATACTACGCAGAAACAACTCATGAACTGATGGAGAAAATAAACCTGATACATCTTCTAAACAGAAAACGAATCAGGGAAATTACAGAAGAACGCTTTTCGGCTGCAGTGATTGTCGCGCGGTATCTCCATATATATAAGCAAATAATACGAACTAATGAAAATTGCTGTCTCTAATCCTTCGGTAGCGCCACATGTACAGCAAACAGTGATGGCTTATCATGATGCGGGATACCTCGAAAAGTTTTATACCTCTTTTTTGGATCATCCTGATAATTATATTTCTTCCTTCCTGAAAAAATTTGGACCAGTAGCAAAAGAAGTGCAACGACGTTCGTTTCATCAACTACCTATTGAAAAATTTGCTACCCGACCTTTTCCTGAACTGATCAGAAGTTTATCAGCACGCAAATTGGGACCGGTTATAACCGACAAAATATGGGAATGGGCTGAACTGAGCTTTGACAGATGGGTGGCAGATCAGCTTACCTCCGCAATTGATGTTGTGCACACCTATGAACATGCCGCTCTTGCTACTTTGAAGAAAGCGAGTGAACTTAACCTGTTCAGTGTATATGAGCAGCCAAGCCAGCATCATACGTTTTTTAGTACGATTGCAAAACAACAAATCGTGCTATATCCTGAATTAAGTAGTGCGTCATCAGAATTACTGGTTAATAAAAAAGCGGATAAACGAAACAAGCGACGTGATGAGGAACTAAGCCTCGCCTCGCTTGTTTTATGCAATTCAACCTTTACCCAAAAAACACTGGTAGCGGGTGGTGTCGATACGGGAAGAATCAGTATTATACCCTTGTCTTTCCCTCCAGTGGCGGATATTACCAGGTTGCAATCTAACCACAAGCCTATGGTGTTTTTATATGCCGGCAATCAGTCTTTAAGAAAAGCCGCGCATATATTATACCGGGCCTGGCGTGAATGTAACTTTACAGCAAGTGAAGCCGAACTATGGCTCATAGGTAAAATGGTGCTGCCCGAACATTTGCGCAGCGATTTGCCGGGAAAAGTGATCATCAAAGAAAATATCCCCCATTCAGAGTTAATGGAGCTGTATAAAAAGGCGAACGTTTTTGTACTACCTACACTGGCCGATGGATTTGGTATGGTGGTAACCGAGGCCATGTCACAGGGTTTACCAGTTATAGCGTCAGAAAATAGTTGCGGGCCGGATATAATTAACCATATGAAGGATGGCTGGATCATACCGGCCGCTAATGTGGATGTCTTAGCCAAACAAATGCAATGGTGTGTCGCCCATCCTTCAGAAGTGGCTCTATTTGGTAATGCGGCAATGCAAAAAGCCAAAGGATACCAATGGGCGCAATACAGGCAAAAATTAGCAGAAACAGTTTTTGATAAATGGCAACAGTTCAGGCAAGCAAAACTATCTGTTTAATTACAACCGGGCACATATCGTCTAATCCACGGCTTGTTAAAGAAGCTATGGCTTTCTCGCATTATGGGTTTAAGGTGCATATTATATTTACCCAGTATGTTGATTATTTGGTTGAGTATGATCAACAAATACTTGCTGCTAACCCTACATGGACTTGCCAGTATCTTAATTGGACAGGCAATTCTTTTATATCAAAAATAAACCGTTTAGCGGGCGTTTTAATACTGCTGATAAACCATACCAATAATACCCGGATAAACAGAAATTTTGCGTGGCAATTAAAAAAAGCCTCGTCCCACCCTGCTGACATGTACATTGCACACACTTTAGGCGCGTTACCAATTGCAATATTGGCAGCAAAAAAAAACAACGTAAAATCTAGGTTTGATGCCGAGGACTTTCACCGGAATGAGGTTAGCGATGATATCGATAATGAAGGTGTTAAATTGAGAATAGCTATTGAAGATGCAAATATCCCGCATCTTACTTCCATGACAACTTCAAGCCCGCAAATTGCAGAAAGATATAATTTGTTATATAACCGTAAAATCACATCTATTGTAAACGTTTTCCCTAAAACAGCGTCATTCAATATTATTAACAATAAGAATAAGCCCCTGAAATTATTCTGGTTTTCACAAACGGTTGGGCCCAGCCGGGGCGTTGAAGCCGCCATTAACGGCATGGGATTATCTGGCCTGAAAATAGATTTGCATTTACTTGGCAAATCTGCCTCGCATTATGAAACACACCTCACCGAATTGGCATCAAGTTCGGCACCGAATTGTACTATATATTTTTATAAACCCGTGTTTCCGGATGATATATTTAATATAGCCCGCCGGTTTGACATTGGCCTGGCGCTGGAGCCTTATACACCGCTTAACAGAAACATTTGCCTTACAAACAAGCTATTTACTTATATACAAAGCGGGTTGGCGGTTATAGCGAGTAATACAATTGCCCAAACCCGGTTTTTGCAGCAATACCCGGATACCGGGAAAATATATAATAATGAGCGGGACTTAGCCAATATTTTAATTGAATTTGATAAGAACCGGGAATTGCTTTATCAAACCAAACAAGCTTGTTATGCTGCCGGCCAAACAAAATTGAACTGGGAAACTGAAAGCGAAAAATTTATTGATACCGTAGTGAAACAGTAGGATGAGTAATGCAACAAGTCACAAAAAGCAATGGTTTAAGGGTGTCGATAGCTTACGGTTTGTATTGGCTTTCATCGTACTGCTTTCACATTATGACAATGTTTATTCAACCTTTCTGATCAATTCAAAATACGAATTTTTGCAATGGGCCGGCTACTTTATAGCCAATGTTTATGATGGCACTGCTGCCGTTATCGCCTTTTTTATAGTGTCGGGTTTTGTTATTCATTATCCTAATAAAAACGGCATAACCAATTTAAAAGAGTTTTGGGTAAGACGTTTTTTGCGGATATTGTTGCCCCTGGCGGCAATATCAATTATTGGTATCCGCTATCATCCCGAAAGATTGGTATGGAGTTTAGCCTGCGAATTGGTCTATTATACAGCATATCCTTTTATGTCGAAGATAAATACCAGTTGGAGAGATAAATTTTTGGTGGCATACGCGATAGCTGCTATCTTAATTATTGTTGGCGCGCATAACGACGTAAGGGCTTTTTTAACACAATCGAACAGCCATTATCATGGCTATTACTGGCAACTGGGTATTTTTTTAACCGCAGTAGTCGGCTTGCCTTGCTGGCTTTTAGGGGTTATGATAGCCGAAAATATCGACCGGATGGCACAGATAGCTACACAAAAAGTTATTTTGTTACGTGCAGTTGTATTATTGCTAGGCTTTATATGCAACATACTAAAACTATATTACCATATGAGTTATATATTAACCATGAACTTAGCGGCGATCGTTTTATATAAGTGGGTGCAAGCCGAAATAACATACTATAAAACCCGGCGGTCCAACCCTATTTTGGAAAAGATGGGGGAATTTTCATATTCAATATATATCTGCCACCCTATTATTTATTTAATGCTGTTGGATGTTATAAGTTATAATGCAATAACATACCCCATTTACATTGTGATATCGATTATATTATCTTACGTTTTTTATCTTTTGGTTGAAAAACCTGCACATCAGCTTGCACGCAGGTTTAAAACTGTTAAGTAAATTATGCTGTTAAAAAAGCGACCAGACAATATTGAACACAAAAATGAACTAGCTGTACTTGACGGGTTACGGGGCCTGGCGGCTTTATATGTTTTAATGCATCATGCCAGGTGGCAATTAAGCCAACCTTATCTTGAATATCTAAAAAACAAAACCCAATACAGCATTATTGATAAAGGATTGATCTACCTAACTTCAGGATTCAGGTTTGGGCATGAGGCGGTAATATTATTCTTTATTATCTCAGGGTTTGTTATCCATTTAAAACAGGCGCGCTCATCGCCTAAAGCTGCGTTTACTAATTTTAAAACGCTTAATTATTTATTTAAAAGGATATTAAGAATTTACCCAACACTGCTTCTATCTTTTTTTGTTACCTGGTTTCTTGATGTTTTACTTTCAAACATCAATCATCAACCGATACCCGCGTCTGATGCATATACATTCAGAACGTTCTTTGAGAATTTATTTCTTATACCATCCGGCCATATATGGGGCTCAAACGGGCCAATGTGGTCCTTAAGGCACGAGTGGTTCTTTTACCTGATGTACCCGCTGTTACTCCTTTTAGACACAGTAAAGCCAGCCCTTTCCATAATCGTTTGCTTGATATTATTTTTAAGTTACACTTATAACATTACCATCCCTTTAATTGATCAGGCTGCCTACACTTTACTGATATGGTGGACAGGGGCCTTATTGGCAAACGCATATGCTAATCGTCAAAACAACTCTCTGCTGCGTTTATGTATGTTATTAACACTACCTGGCTTTATCGTTTCTGTATTAATACCATACGGGCCTTTTCATGACCTGGCCTGCGGCTTTTTATTTGTGGGTATGATAGCTATCATATTAAACAATAAACTCCCCCCCGTAAATAGCCTAGTAAACCGGTTTAGCTTTTTAGGATATTTTTCATATTCCATTTACATATTACATTTCCCGATGGTGCTATTTTTAAAAGGCATAATTATCAGGTATAACCACCAGTTGCCTTATCATCTTTGGTATGTTTTAGGGGCCGGGTTTATAATTTTGCCTGTTATATTTATACTATATTTGCTGGTCGAAAAGCCATTTTTACGTATTAAAGCCAACCTTTCAACCGCTAGCGGTTAATCCTGCCAAACCCAATTAGAGTCTTTTGAAACATCTGCTGATTATCTCTCCTTATTTCCCGCCGACCAATGCAGCCGATATGCAACGAGTACGTATGAGTTTGCCCTATTTTAGACAGTTTGGTTGGGAGGCAGAAATAGTAACGGTTGACCAAGCTTATGCCGATCTGCCAACAGATGAACTATTGTTACAAGGGGTTAAAGAGGCAACAACGATACATTATGTCAAGGCACTTTCTAAAAAAATCACTTCCAAATTAGGATTGGGAAGTATTGCCTTACGCTCATTATATTTTTACCGAAATAAGGTTAACCAGCTGCTCAAAGAAAAGAAATACCAGCTCATCTATTTTTCAACAACGCAGTTCCCGGTTTGTATTTTAGGTGCCTACTGGGAAAAAAAGTTTGGTATTCCGTACGTGATTGATATGCAGGACCCATGGCATTCTGATTATTACCAGAATAAGCCAAGACATCAGCAGCCACCTAAATATTGGTTCTCCTATCGCTTGAATAAATACCTTGAGCCAAAAGCATTAAAAAAAGTAAGTGGTTTAATCAGCGTATCTGGAAAATACATAAAAGATTTAAAAATCAGGTATCCCGAGATTAGGGATATTCCAACAGCAGTTATTCCTTTTGGCGCATTTGAGCCTGATCTTAAAATAGCTACGGAGAATGAAAATACATTTTCTGATATTTTAGCAAAAGGATTTAAAAACGTGGTTTACATTGGCCGTGGCGGCCTGGATATGCACGCTGCAATATCTCCGTTATTTGAAGCTGTTGCAAAAGGGCTGGCCGTACACCCGAAACTTTTTAAAAATCTCCGAATTTATTTTATCGGCACCAGCTATGCGCCCGGGGGACAAGGCATGCCCACTGTTTTACCCCTAGCTAAACAATGGGAAATAGAGCAAAATGTGATAGAAATAACTGACCGAATAAGTTATTACCATACGTTATCCACCTTAAACAAGGCAGATGCGCTGTTTATCCCCGGCTCTGATGATCCTGGTTATACGCCTTCAAAATTATTCCCTTACTTGTTAACTAAAAAACCTTTGCTCGCTATAGTTCACTCAAATAGTCCAGCTAACCAGATTTTGCAAGAATATGAAGCCGAATTTATTTATAATTATGACGACGACAGCCGGATCATTGATAAGAGTATTGATTTTTTAATGAGCTTATTCAATGAAAAACTGAGTGCCCAAACTTATAATGCCAATGCTTTAAAAAAGTATTCGGCACAAAATTTATCATATGAGCAATGTGAACTTTTTAACAATGTGCTAATTGGAAAAGCTTAAACGGACATTTGGGTTTATATTTAGCCACCCGCTTGGTAAAAAACATCGGTTAAAAAGTCTTTTTCGGTTTATATACTGGCAATTACAGGTTAGCCTTTCGCCGGATAAATACTTTGTAAAAACATTTATTTCACCTGTTAAATTTTATGCACGCAAAGGCCTCACTGGTATTACGGGCAATATATATACCGGCTTACATGAGTTTAATGATATGGCTTTTTTGCTCCATTTATTAAGGCCCGATGATACTTTTTTTGATATCGGTGCAAATGTTGGTTCTTATACCTTGCTGGCATCCGGCATATGCAAAGCCACGAGCATCACTATTGAGCCAATACCCGTTACTTTCGAAATACTTGCAAGTAACATTGCCCTTAACCATTTAAAAAATATGGCTACCCTGGTAAATGCAGGGGCTGGCGATACTAAAGGGTCACTAATATTTTCGAGGGACAACGACACCACTAACCATGTTATAGCTGCGACAGAAGCTAATAAGAATACCATAGAGGTACCTGTTGTAATTATAGATGAGCTGCTTGATGCAGGTATACCCATACTGGTAAAAATAGATGTTGAAGGATTTGAAAGCCGGGTTTTGAACGGCATGACGACCTTATTGGCAAACCAGATACTAAAAGCTCTGATCATTGAAATGAGTAATAATCAGGCGTATGGCTTTGATGATAATTACGCACATGAGTTATTAACATCGAATAACTTTACACCATTTGCTTACGACCCATTTACCCGTAGGCTAACTGAACTTGCAGACAAAAAAAGTGATAATATTATTTATTGTCGCGATATTGACTATGTCAAAAATAGGATTGAAACAGCTCAGCCTATCCATATTATGGGAGAATTGCTATAATGCGCCTCGCGATAATAGTCACCCATCCTATTCAATATTATGCACCTCTATTTAAGTTGATGGCACAAAAAATAGATTTGAAGGTTTTTTATACATGGGGAGATGAATCTGTTTCTAAATATGATCCTGGTTTTAATAAAAACATCAGCTGGGACATTGATCTATTAACCGGATACAATTATCAATGGTTAATCAACACGGCAGTAAACCCTGGTTCACATCACTTCAGAGGTATCGTTAATCCGGATATTATAAATCACATACAAAACTGGCAACCTGACACCCTATTAGTATATGGCTGGGCCTATTCGAGTCATTTAACCGTGATACGATATTTTAAAGGTAAAATACCGATACTTTTTCGGGGTGATTCCACCTTACTTGACGAAAGGCCCGAGTTTAAAAATTTATTGCGGTATGTATATTTAAAATGGATATATAAGCATATAGATTATGCCATGTATACTGGGTCAAATAATAGGGCCTACTTCAAAAAATACGGGTTGCAAGAAAATCAGTTAATCTTTGCACCTCATGCTGTTGATAATGAAAGATTTGCTATCCCCCAAAAAAAAGAAATTATTCAATTCAAGCAAAAACTTAATATAAATAGTGATAATATTCTGATACTTTTTGCAGGTAAGTTTGAAGAAAAAAAGGACCCTCTCTTATTGCTCCAGGCATTTATTAACTTAGAGGCGGCAAATACCCATTTGTTATTTGTTGGAAATGGTAGTTTAGAATTAGCATTAAAACAACAGGCCGTCAAATATCCAAATATCCATTTTATGGATTTCCAAAACCAAAGCTATATGCCGGTTATTTACCAGGCTTGCGATATTTTTTGCCTGCCATCCAAAGGCCCCGGCGAAAGCTGGGGATTAGCCGTTAATGAAGCAATGATCTGCGGAAAAGCGATTTTGGTTTCCAATAAAACCGGATGTGCAATAGATCTTGTTAAAAATAATATATCCGGCTATATACATATGGCGGGTTCTAAATTTGACCTTGAAGAAAAATTGCATTGTCTTATCAATAAAGGAAAAAAGGAGCTTTTCAGAATGGGCGAAGCCTCAAAAAAACAAATAAAAGACTGGAGTTTTACGGTGCAGGCGAATAATATTGTAAATTATAAAAATGGAAGAAACCAGTAAGCACTTTGAGCGATACCTGATATTATATATACCCTGGATATTATCAATAGCGCTTCAAGGCGACCCTGTAGTTTCGTATCTTACTGCATGGATTGGGTCGTTTTTTATATTCTATATATCTTATAGCGGTTGGATAAAACCTTTAGCAACTGACAGAAGCATAGCTGCACAATTAATGCGCCCCATATTTTTAGTACAGCTCATATTTATAGGTTATATGGCTTGTAGTTCTATATTTTATTTCTTGAATTTGTTAGGGTACGCCAATTTTGTTCAATCTGTCGTAAAGCTTAGTGTTGACTATGATAAATTAGCCCTTACAGCGCAGTGCCAGCGATATTACGTGTTGGGCCACGCCGCCTTTGCTACTGGCTTAATCCTATCCATGAAATATCCGGTTCAGCAGAAATATAAAATAGATAATACAAAGCTCGCAAACATATTATTAATAATAGCGGTAGTATTCCTTCCACTATCTGTTTTAGCAATTAAAATAACTGGTTTGACGCAATTTTCTCATCAATTTAGTGCATTAAGTTTCGTCTCCGGTACACTTGCCCTGGCATTTGCCATTCCGCTTAAAAAAATTTTCAATACCTTGTTTTGCGCGTTTTTATATTTATCCAATTTTTACGAGGCATTAACTTCAGGCTATAAAGAACCTATTATTATTAGTGTCCTTGTGCTCGGCATTTTTTTATACCCCAGCTATAAAAAAATGGTAACCTTTACTTTTGTTCCTGCGCTGCTCTTGCTTTTCATGCTTTTGCCCACCTATAACAGTATTTATCGTGCAAATGTATGGGGGGATGATGTTAATGCCAATGATGCTTACAAAATAGCGCTTAATGCCGCACTTAATGCTGATCAGTCTGAAGACGAAACCAACTGGGGGTTTTTGGTGTACCGGTTAAGTGAAATAGATATGTTTACCGCATTTTTACAATCAACGCCCGAATATATTGATTATTATGGTTTCGACCTTGTAAAACAAGCTGGTATAGTCGTTGTACCGCGTATATTTTGGCCATCAAAACCCAGTACCGAACAGTTAGTGATGGAACGCGTATATAAAGCAGGCGTTGTACGCATCGGATCAAATGTTTCGGCAAAGCCTGCTTATATCGTTGACGCTTATCTTTCGGGAGGAGCGCTTGGCGTTTTTTTAGCATTGTTTGTTTATGGGACAGCAGTACAATTAATATCACAAAAAGCCGAACAACTGTTTGGTGGTTATGTTTTAGGTACCGCCTTAATATTTTCCGGATTATTTCAAATTTTTTGGCGGGGGCAAAGCTTTGAGTTTTTATTAAACTCTGTTTTTTGGAGTTATATATCCATGCTAATTATTCATAAAACATTAAGGGCCTTTACTATTTTAGAAGACATTTGAAGATATTACAAATCAATGCTTCTTATAAGCCCGCTTATACCTATGGCGGCCCAACCATGTCTGTTGCTAAATTAAGTGAGCAATTAGTCCATGCAGGTTGCGTGGTTGAAGTGTTTACAACAACAGCTAACGGTGCTACCGAATTATCCGTTCAGCCGAATAATAAAACTCTTGTTGATGGTGTAGAAGTAACCTATTTTAAACGATTAAGTAAGGATCACACTCATTTCTCTCCCGCCCTTTTAATAAAATTGTGGCAAGAAGTGCCCAATTTTGAGCTGGTACACATTCATGCTTGGTGGAATCTTGTTTCGGTATTTTCGGCGCTCATCGCATTGATCAAAAAAACACCGGTATTGATTTCGCCAAGAGGTACGCTAAGTTCTTATTCTTTTAAAAACAAAAATGGTTTTGTTAAAAATCTAATGCATAATTTATTGGGGAAGTGTTTGCTAAACCGGTCCTACCTACATGCTACATCAGACGCAGAACAAAAGGCCCTTGCTATCCTGATCAAGCCTAAAATGGTGTTTGATATCCCTAATTTTGTTAAGATAGCCCCCCTATTACCCAGGTATATGGAGCTTGATAAACCTATTTTAAAACTTCTTTTTCTATCAAGAATTGAAGAAAAAAAAGGGCTCGATATTTTAATAAATGCTTTGCCTGCACTTCGTATTCCTTATCATTTAACGATAGCAGGCAGTGGTGATGAGAGTTATATTGATCTGCTGAAAAATATTGCCCGCTATAATTTAAGCAGTCCCAACATTACCTGGATAGGTTTCCAGAACGAAACTAAATTTGATATTTTGCGTAATCATCACTTATTGATATTACCTTCATACGATGAAAATTTCGGGAACGTGGTGATTGAAAGCTTAAGTGTGGGCACGCCGGTATTAATCAGCGAACATGTTGGGCTGGCAGATTATGTGGTTAAAAACAATTTTGGCTGGCTATGCCAAACCATTACCCAATCAGTAAGTGATCGTATAAATAATATAGCGGTTAACCAAATGGAACATATTACCCATATCAGGCACACAGCACCGGCAATTATTCACAATGATTTTGATGACGATAAACTAATAAAAAAATACATGGAAATGTACCGGCAAATTATTAACCATGGCTGACTATAAAGATTACGGATTTGAGGTTAGCGATGCTGCCCATACGTTTGAATACTTAACTAAACCGTTATTAACCTTGCTAAATAAAAACACCAATAACTGCACATTAGACCTTGGATGCGGCAATGGTTACCTAGTTAATTTCCTGTTAGCCAATGGTTATAACGCCTTTGGCACCGACGCATCTGCCAAAGGCATTGCAATTGCCTGTCAAACAAATCCTGATAGGTTCTTTTTGCAGGATCTATCAACAGGAACCTTACCGAAAGAATTACAAAAACTACCATTCGATACCATCATATCAACAGAAGTTATTGAGCACTTATATGATCCCCAAGGATTTATTGAATTTTGCAAACAGGTACTCAACCAAAATGGCGAAATCATAATTTCAACCCCATATCATGGCTATTTAAAAAATTTAATATTGAGCCTTTTTAATAAATGGGATTTGCATTTTGGTCCCATGTGGCATGGTGGGCATATTAAATTCTGGTCCAAAAAGACACTGAGCAAAGCGCTAACAGATGCTGGCTTTATTATAATTGCTTTTAAAGGTTGCGGCAGAATGCCTTATTTTTGGAAATCAATGATCATTAAAGCCCGGTTGGTTTGAGCACACCTTACTCATTTATTATTTTAACTTATAATGAAGAGCAACATCTGCCCCGTTTGCT
>NZ_JAQBOD010000062.1 GCF_028288205.1 Mucilaginibacter sp. | reverse complement strand
GACGAGCTTTACGCTATGGCGTAATAAGTATTATTTAAGAATTGGCATTTTAATATATTCCACTATATTTGCAACCCGGTAAAAAAATGACTCGGTAGCTCAGCCGGTAGAGCAACTGACTCTTAATCAGTGGGTCGAGAGTTCGATCCTCTCCCGGGTCACTAAAAGCACAGTAATACTATATTACTGTGCTTTTTTATTTGATTTTACTGTCAACCTATTTTATGACGACTTCTATTTCTTGTAAGATTTGTGGTGCGGTGAAAACACCGGTCATAGGCTGAACTATATATGATTTTTTATGATTTGATAAAAGCCAAAAGATCCTTGTTGATAGTTTCGGCTTCTGTCGCAGGCATTCCATGGGGGAAACCGGGATAGGAAATAAGTTTTCCATTTTTCAACAGCTTCACAGCCTTTGCTCCCGAAATAGGAAATGGAACGATCTGGTCATCTTCGCCATGCAAAACCAATACCGGAATATCTACACTTTTAAGGTCTTCGGTAAAATCTGTTTCTGAAAAAGCCTTAATGCCGTCATGATGTGCTTTTACCCCACCCATCATTCCCTGGCGCCACCAATTATCCCTGATGCCCTGTGATATTTTCGCTCCCTCACGGTTGTATCCATAAAACGGAAGGGTAAAATCCTGAAAATATTGTGCCCTGTGTAACGCCGTTCCTTCACGTATTTCATCAAATATAGCCATAGGGACACCGTCCGGATTATTTTCAGTCTGCACCATGAGCGGAGTAACCGCGCTTATTAGTACAGCCTTGGCTACGCGGCCTTTTCCATATTTCGCGACATAATGGATAACTTCCCCTCCACCGGTTGAGTGGCCAATGTGTATCGCATCTTTCAGATCAAGTGCCTGGGTAAGTTCAGCCACATCGGCTGCATAAGTATCCATATCGTGTCCGCCTGAAGTTTGGCTTGACCTTCCGTGCCCCCGGCGGTCATGGGCGATAACCCTAAAGCCCTGCCCAAGGAAAAACATCATCTGCCCATCCCAATCATCGCCCGATAAAGGCCAGCCGTGATGAAAAAAAAGTGGTTGCCCTGTTCCCCAGTCTTTGTAATAAATTTCGGTTCCGTCTTTTACTGTTATCTTGCTCATTTCTTTTAGATTATGGTGATTAATAAAACTTTAAGAGATTGCTTCTGTTTCGACTTGATTATTGTAGCTATAAATACTTCTTCTTGTCCCTTACAAACAAATTTGACATGGCCGATAACGCATAGATCAAGGTCAGCATCAAAGCCGGTTGAAAGCTATAGATAACAAATAAAAGCTGGTTTATAAGTCCGCCCATTTAAAGAACACTCAAATTTAATATTTGTTTAACGCTCAAATTTTTCTGAAAATTAGTTTAAAACCGCGCTTTTTTATATTTATCGACCTCTTTTTTGGCAGTAAAAGTGTTTCACAAAATAATGAAACACATGAAACACTCTTTTGGGTTAACTTACTGATAATTAATAATTTGACAAAATGAGTGAAACACTTTGAAACAGTACAAAAGCTTTAGGTAAAATAGTATAAATAGCTTATAATAAGTAATTTATACTATTTTATGGGTTTTTGCAAATTTAGGGTGAAACACCTGATGTGAAACACTTTTTTTGCAGTACTGACAAACCAGTGTCACCATAAATTTATGCGGACTTGCCTACCTTGCATAAAACCCGATTTTTTTATGGATAATTACAGTAAACCCGCTCATTATTATGAGCGACCGATAGAAATTGAGCTTATCCGGTCGATGGCTAAGGGGCCGCTAACTGCTAAGCAAAATCAAACACTTAATAACCTGCTGCAAAGCCCGGCCGACAGTAAGGACGCGTTCATTATTAAACCGGCTGCCGACTTTTTGCAGGTAACTAACAACCAGCCTGATGCCGGGATGCTTTTTGGCGATTTTTGGTATGAGGGCGAGCTATGTATCCTGTTTGCCGATACCAATGTGGGCAAATCCATACTGGCGGTGCAAATTGGCGATGCCCTTAGCCGGGGCACCCCTATCCCCCGTTTTGCTATGAAGCAACAACCGTCAACCGTTTTATATTTTGATTTTGAGCTGAACGACCAGCAATTCGCCAAAAGGTATACCAGCGAGTTGCATGGCCGGCACCAGTTTGGTGCCGGCTTTTACCGTGTAGTTTTTAACCCCAATGCCAACGGGGCGCATAAATTCAACAGTTATCATGATTATATCAACAACGCGCTCGAAAATGCGCTCATCACCAGCCAGGCGCGTATTATCATTATTGATAACATCACCTGCCTGCGTAGCGGTACCCAGGATGCTGCCAGTGCCATTAGTTTAATGCATAAGCTGCAAACCCTTAAAAACAAATATGGCCTTTCCATACTGGTACTGGCACATACCCCAAAGCGCAACCCCACCAAGCCCGTTACCCGCAATGATTTGCAGGGCAGTAAAATGCTGATCAATTTTGCCGACAGCGCCTTTGCCATCGGCGAAAGCCAGGCCAAAACAGGGGTGCGTTACCTTAAACAAATTAAACAACGCAGCGGCAGCCAGGTTTACGACGCGGCCAACGTATACCTTTGCGAAATTATCAAACCCTATAATTTCCTGCAATTTGAATTTATCGGGCCCGGCAACGAAGCCGACCACCTGGTACATTATACCGAGCAGCACCGCCAAAACACCGAGGCCCGCATTATCCGGCTGCACCAACAGGGCCGCAGTCTGCGTCAGATAGCCGGAGATACGGGCATATCCTTTACTACCGTGTTTAGGGTGGTGAAACGGTTGGGTGGAGAAGAAGAAGAGGAAATAGTTTAGTTTAAAAAAATATCTTTTCCATGTTAGTCCGGATTTATAATTAAGAGTGTTCAAAAGATTCCCGCTGGCCTTTGTTGGTGTTATCAGGAGATTATATACCTGTTAGACCATGAAGAAGATTAAAATCAATGCATGGCTTTTCTCACTATTCCAAAAAGTATATAAGGGAAGTCGTAATAAGTCGGATTTATCCAAAGAAAACCATTCCATAACAGAAGAAGAAATGCTGCAATACCTGCGCTCCAAGTCGCCCACAAAAGCCGTCGACGGTAAATCTTGTCTTGAGTTAAAATATGGGACGAAACTTTAAGATTAGTTTCGTATATTTCTTTTGCTTTAACGTAACCACCACCATCTATAAATATTCGTCCATCAAAATTGGAGTAGAAATACCCTAATCCCATATCATTTTGGGTATGGACATACCCATCTTTGTACAGCTTTAATAGAATTTCTGTTATTTCTTTTTCATAAGGAACAACGTCCATATTGGAAGCGATTTGATCCCGTGTAAGCAATTCCCTTGATGGTATATTGACTACGTATTGAAGAACCATATCTAACTTTTCTTCTACTGTTTTGAGTTCTGAATAATTCATTGTCTTAGGTTTTAGGTTCACCTAAGTTACAAAAGCATCAAACAATATCTTTTATATCAACTCCTAATTTATCATGTTAGTCCGGATTTATAATCCCCGGGCAAACGGATTATAAATCCGTAACGGCTTTAGTCCGGGATTGCAAATCCGGACTAACAGCATAATCAACCTATAAACTGCTGACCAACTCTTTAACAAGGCCGTTGTTTGATGAAATGCACAAACGTATGAAGGACGATTATGGTAAGCAAATGATGACCATACGAAAAAGTACGGTAGAACCCATCATCAGAAACCTGGTCGAATACTTTGGCATACGAAAAGTAAATACCATAGGGATAAAACTAGCTAATAAATGCATGATTATGGCCGGAATTGCTTACAATCTTAAGAAGTTAATCAAATATGGAGGAAATCAGTTTTGGTGTGCTATTATAAGCTTATTAGATTCTTTTAAGGCTCCCGATTTTTACTAAGTTTAAATCAGATGGTAATCAAAGATGATCGCACAACTTAGTTTATTTGTTCATTAATCGGTTCGTTGCACAACGGCCACGGGACACTTGCGGTAGCGGTGGAGCAAACTACAGACAGCGGTATATTAACCACATTTAATTAACCTTAACATTATTTAACGTCTGTATTTAATAATTCTGTTTAATTTAGTGATAGCCTTAACACGAAAAACAACATTATGACCTACACGAAACTAATTAAACCATTTATTTGCATAACGTTTATTTTAACTGGTTTAAATGTGAACGCGCAAATTGCTATACTTCAAAACGCTATTGATAAACTTGAAAGCAATAAAAACTTTAGCTATCAATATGTTTATAAGCAGAAGGAAGTGTTTAGTGATACCTTAATAGAAAACGAAAAATATGTTTTATTAAAGGTGCCTGAAGATAAAGAAATTGGTTATTTTTTTAGACATGAGTCTAAATATGGGGACATGAAGGTTCCGGCGACAGACCTATACAATGGAAAAAACTTAATTTCAATTAATCCTACGGACAGTACTTATAATACGAGAAAAGTACAAGCACTAATTTTTAGACGATCGTTACTTGGTGAATTAAATTGGATAAAAACCTTTTTAAAGAAAAACCCCTCCAAAATTGTGCAAACAAGTGATACCACCTTTAATTCAATAAATAGTTATCATTTAATTGTTAATACTAAAGATACCATTATTGACAAAGATCATTTGTATGTACGGATACATCTATTTATTGACAAGGTAACAGGTTTGCCTGTGTGCAGAATTACCAGATCAAGGACTGCTGATTTTGGAAAAGAAGTTACAAACTATTATACAGAAGAAAGCTATTTCAATTATAAGATTGATCAGGATAATATCAACACAGCTTATTTTGCTATTCCTGAAGGATTTCATCCGCCTAAAGAAAAACCTAAAGAGCACACTGCTTTATTTGTGCCAGGTAAGATCGCGCCTGATTGGACCTTATATGATACTGATGATAAAAAAACTTCATTATCACAAATGAAAGGTAAAATTGTGTTGTTGGATTTTTTCTTTGTTGGCTGCGTCCCTTGTATGAATACTTTAGCACCGTTGGATAAACTTCATGAAAAATATATGAATAAAAACTTTGTAATACTAAGTATTAGTGATAGAGATAGTAAGAAATTAGTTACGGCATTTAAAAAAAATCAACGTATAAAAAACCAAATGTATCCTAATGGTGGTGATGTGGCCAAATTATATCATATTACCGCGGCTCCTACTTTTTATTTCATCGATCAAGAAGGAAAGATAGCAAGTATTGTGGATGGATATTCTGATGATTTTGAAAAGAAGATGTCTGCCATAATCGATAATTTATTAAAAAAATCATAACCTGATCGGATCTGTAAATAAACAGTGTCAATCCATGTTAATCCCTTGGCAAACGGATTATAAATCCGTAACGGCTTAAGTCCGGGATTGCAAATTTGCAAATCCGGACTATACCATCGCTATAAATTAATAACTTCTCCTTGTTTCCACGCAAAAATTAAATCTGCCATCAGCTAAAACCTTATAAATATTTATTCGTTTTTATTTAACCTTGTCTATACTATAGGGGTTGCCCAAACCTGCATATTCATTATTCCCACCGAATCTGTTTTATTAATTAAATGTATTCTAAAATAAATGTGTTATGCTTAACCAAACTTCTATTCAAGAATTTAAATCAACCTTAAGAGGCGGCCTGATAGAACCGCAGGATCAAGGTTATAACGATGCCTGCAAGGTGTACAATGCCATGATAAGCAAGCGCCCACGCATGATTGTGTATTGTGCAGATGTGGCAGACGTGATACAATCGGTTAATTTTGCGAGAGAAAACAATATGCTCCTTTCCATTCGCAGCGGGGGCCACAACGCCGGCGGATTAGGGATTTGTGATGACGGATTAGTAATCGATCTTTCGCGGATGAAATACATCCAGGTTAACCCGCAAGCAAAATCAGCAGTAGTGGGAGCAGGATGTACATGGGGCGATGTGGATCATGCTACGCATGCATTCGGTATGGCCACCCCAAGCGGAATTATTTCGACAACGGGTGTCGGCGGTTTGACGCTGGGCGGCGGTATTGGTCATCTCACACGAAAACACGGATTGAGTATTGATAACCTGCTGTCAGTTGATATGGTGTTGGCCGACGGAAGTTTTATAACAGCAAACGAAAATCAAAACCAGGATTTGTTTTGGGCGGTAAGGGGCGGTGGCGGAAACTTTGGCGTAGTTACTGCCTTCACATTTAAACTGCACCCGATAGATATGGTATATGGCGGGCCAATGTTATATGAGATGAGTGAGGCGGAGGCTGTTATGAAATGGTATCGCGAATTGATAAAGGACGCGCCGGATGATCTGAATGGTTTTTTTGCGTTCCTAACTGTTCCTCCAGGGCCCCCATTCCCGGAGCACCTGCATCTGAAAAAAATGTGCGGGATTGTGTGGGCATATACAGGGCCATTAGAAAAAGCGGAAGCGATATTTAAACCTATTCGCGCTTTTAAAACACCTGCTCTTGATTTTGTTGGCCCATTACCTCAACCGGCATTGCAAAGCATGTTCGATGCCGTTTATCCCACCGGTTTACAATGGTACTGGCGCGCCGACTTTGTAAATGAACTTAGCGATGAGGCAATTGCAAAGCACCTTCCTTTTGGCGAAGGGATGCCGACAATGCTCTCAACCATGCACTTATACCCGGTTAATGGGGCAGCCTCGCGTGTAAATAAAAAAGACACAGCGTGGAGCTACCGCGATGCCACCTGGGCAATGGTTATAGTAGGCGTTGACCCTGACCCGGCAAATAAAGAAAAAATTACCGCCTGGACCAAAGCCTATTGGGAAGCGTTGCACCCCTATTCGGCAGGTGGCGCTTATGTGAATTTTATGATGGATGAAGGGGAAGAACGGGTAAAAGCAACTTATGGCGAAAATTATGAACGGTTAGTAACAGTAAAGAATAAATACGACCCTGATAATTTATTCAGGGTGAACCAAAATATAAAACCTACAATCGAAAAAATGACAGTTTAAAATCACTTATTCTTTGTCCTGCAGCGTCCCCCGATAGAGGCCCCTGCGGGCAATGTCATTAAGTTAAGGAAATTTACCAATAAAAAATGTCATTTCGAACGAGGTGCGAGAGAGAAATCTATACAGGGCAGGTTCAGCGACTTATCCGTGTATAGATCTCTCACTATGTTCGATGACAAATCTCTTAACTTAATGACATTGCCCTGCGAGACAGATCAAAGCCAATAATTGCGCAGAAAGCTACTTTTAATATTAAAAACATTACCATGGAAAAATTTGCATTACTTGCAAGACTTGAAGCTAAGCCGGGCAAAGAAACTGAAGTATTGAACTTTTTAAAAAACGCGCTACCTATAGCAGCGGCCGAACCTGATACCGATAGATGGTATGCTTTGCAATTGGGCCCATCTGCATTTGGCATATTTGATACTTTTGAAACAGAGGAAGGCCGAAACGCGCATCTTACCGGCGAAATCGCTAAAGCGTTAATGGCAAAGGCCTCTGAACTTTTTTCAACAGCGCCGGTTATTGAGCATGTTGAGCTTATTGCAGTAAAATAATACTGGGTTCTTTTCCCAACTGCTAAAGAACCCAAAAGTAAGCCTGTTTTTTTAAAAACAGGCTTACAACTTTTCTCCCCTCACTCCTTTTATATAGTCCTGGCCTTTGGGCGAAAATCCAAACTAACATAGTGGAAAGCAGAAAGGTCATGCTGGTTGCCTCTGCGTCTGCGTTGCGACCCCTTTTATGAGCAGCCACACCCCGAGCAGGAATTGGAACGCGAACATCGGCCCCCACATCCACAAAGTCAGCGGTCCTTTAAAGAATTCGGCAAGTTGCAGGGGTAAGCCTACCACGAGCAGTACCGACGCGAACACGCCGAGCCCGGCGAGTGAGGCGGGTACGCTTCGTGAGCGCAGCAGGAGATACGAGAAGATCATGGTCCCCACGGCGAAGAAGGGCGCACCAATCATCGCGCTCTGGGCCGGCATCAAGCGCATCCGCGGTTGCAGCGACATGCCCCCCCGCCCCGTCCCCAGCCTTCGCGAGCCACAGCAGTCCCAGTGTCCTCCGGATACCGATCGCAGCCAGCACGCTTTCGCAAACGCGGCATACCATGGCCATCATAGCCAGCTCGTTGCTCTCGTCGCGCGTTATCCGGTACAGCGTCACAGCCAGCACAAGGGCCGAGAAGCATTCGAGCAACTCCAGTATAACGGTCGCCCGCACGGCTGACGCGTGCTGGGCGATGCCCGCGAGAATTGCGTCAGTTCCTTCGGCGCCGCTGGTTGCCCGGCTATGCAAAGTCACACTGGTAAGGCCTACTATAATGTAAAAAAGGATGGTAAAGCCGGCAACCTTCGCGTAAAATTGCCGGGAAGCTTCAATAGTTCGATTTTCCATGTTTATTCTTAATTATAGTCGATTTTGAGTTCAGCCGCTTCCTTTATCCAACTCAGCCACCCCGGATGGCCGTAGTTTCATAAACAGCAGCCAGAAACCCATTGTTAGTTCGAAAATAAAAATAGGACCGCCGTAAATTCCCACAGGAACAAGCTTTGAAAGCCCGGGAAAAATGATGAACAAAAAGGCGCATGCTCCCATCAAAAAAGAAGCAAGCATCCCCCAGCCTGCCAATATCCGCGGGATGAAGCCGGACCTGAACCATAAATAACAAAAAGTGGTGCTTCGAAGGCCCGCGAATATCAAACCTACGTTATATGTAGCGTCGTGCGCACCTATCGATAGCCTCGCTAATGCCTGTAACCGGCTTATTTCGAATGCTTGCAAATAGTCTGCCCCGCTCAGGATCCGCAGCACGTCGAGGTCATCCAGCGTGACGACGACCAGGATTGTGGTCTCTATCAGCCCCCACCCTGCAGCCAGCAAGGCAAGGCGCGTGTTAACCGGCTTCAAAACCACATACAGAGCGGTGATTAGCGCTACATCAACAGCGAAGACTACGAGATTGCTGGCAATGCCAAGGCGAAAAAGCCTTTCGTGCCCCACAATATTCAACGCAGTTTGTGCGGCATTGTTGAAGACGACCAGATGAGCCCTGACATAGAATTCGGCGAAGATAGCCGGGACAAGCGCAAACAGATAAGTGAAACCAACAACTTTAGCTGCTTTGCTTTGTGATTCGTCGACCATCATTTTATATCAGAGTTTAATTGGCGCGGGTTGGCAATCCATCGAAAATTAAAGTTACGGGATATATAACCACCTGATATAAAGATAGAAAGATAATTATCAAAGTAAGAAAAACTTTCAGCATGTTAGTCCGGATTTAATTAGGAGTGTTAGGAAGAAGATTTTATAAAAAATCAAGGTCCACGAAAAACGATATTCGGATCACCACTACAAGCTTGAACCTGCTTTTTTCACTATTAAATCTTTGTTAATCATAAGAATCAGTTACAACTAATATCATTTGCTAAATACAAATTCTTTTAGCTTTTCTGCTAAAGCTATAGTTACGTCGCCTGCATGTCCATTGCCAATTATCTGTCCGTCAATTTCGGTAACTGGCAAAATGTTTTTTGTAGAACTGGTAATAAAAGCTTCTTTACATTGCTTTAGGTCTTCCAGGCTAATTTCTTTTTCACGGATAGTTATTCCGTCGATATAGAGATTTAAAACCTGTTTACGCACAATACCTTTTAATATCTTGTCTGCACTGGTTATCACCTGGTTATCTTGTGTTACGATAAAGAAATTTGCACGCGGGCACTCTTTCACCATTCCGTGGTTATGATACAGTACATCATCCGCGCCTTTTTGTTTAATTAACGGCTGCAGCCAAATTGCCATCAAATAATCAAGGGTTTTAACTTCGGCAAGCTGGCGCTGGTGCGGGTGGGTAATTAACTTGATACCCCTTGTATTAAGTTCCTTATTTATGGTTAACGGTTGCTGGGTGATAATCATATTGGGTTTTGCCAACGTGTAACCATCCGTAGAATAACCGCCGGTAAGCGTTATTTTTATTCCCGAATCAAGCAATCCGTTCTTTTTAATGAGCGTAAACAACAAGCTCTTTAATTCTTCCCTGCTCTTATCTACCGGTAACCGCATGGCTGCCGCCGAATTATAGAAACGATCAAGATGATCTTCTACAAAAACCGGCTCGCCATCAATCGTTTTAAAAAAATCAAAAATACCGTAGCCCCTTTGTACAGCCAGGTCTGTAATTAATACCGATGCTGTTGCAGCCGGCAAAAACTCTTCATTAACAATAGTGTATTTACTCACTTTTAATAGCGTTATATTTTTTTAAAATAGGTATTACTTTATCTAACGGGAGCGCTTCTACTTTATGTCCGCCTTTGCCAATCATGGTTATACCTGCAAATAATGAATTAATTATAGCTTCTTCTGTAGCCTCAATTGTCGCCAGAAAAAGCGGCGATGTATCCTCATTTTGCAATAACTGTACTTGCTGTAATTGTTTAGACTGATTAGGCACACGCACTGAGGCAGCGGTTGAGAAAGCAATTACATAATCGCCACTGCCATTGGATGCTATACCACCGGTTTTAGCCAGGCCCATAAATGCGCGCTTGGCAAGACGTTGTAAATTGCGGCTATCCAAAGGTGCATCAGTAGCTACAACCATCATACATGAACCATCAACATTGTTCATTAACTGGTTGCTAAATTCAAACTTACCCAGCTCTTTACCCACCGGAACACCGTCGATCTGTAATACACCGCCAAAATTTGTTTGCACCAATACACCTACGGTATAACCTCCAAGGCTTTTGGGCAATAGCCGTGAAGCTGTTCCAATTCCGCCTTTATATCCAAAACATACCGTACCTGTACCCGCGCCCACCGCACCCTCTTCTACTGATGCACCTGCATTTTTAATAGCAGCTATTACATCATCTTTAGTTACGTGCGTGCCGCGTATATCGTTAAGGAAACCGTCATTGGTTTCGCCAACTAACGCGTTTACCGATTGTACTTTTTCATTGCCTTTTTGTCCGAGTGTATACGCTATAGCACCATCCATCCCCGCGGCAACATTAAGTGTATTTGTTAAAACTATGGGGGTCTCAATATTACCCAGTTCTATAACCTGCGTAGTACCTGCCAGTTTACCAAAGCCATTACCTATAAATATACCTGCGGGTACTTTATTTTGAAATATATTACCATCATAAGGCAAAATAGCAGTAACACCTGTTCTTATCGAGTCGCCTTTAATTAAAGTAACATGCCCAACTTTTACACCCGCCACATCGGTTATAGTATTTTGTTTCCCGGGGGATATAACGCCAAAATGCAAACCATAATCGCGCGCTCTTTTTTTGTGTTGCGCCCCGGCAAACTGAACGGTAAGTAAGATAAAAAAACAAGTAAATAATTTTTTCATAGCTGCCATTAAAGAGCGCCTAATATAGCAAATCTAACTGTTAATTCTCTGCAGCCAGCTTTCCTTATCAGCAAACTTGTTTATCAACATAGCTGCCGCGGTATCTCCTGTTGCATTAAGTAAAGTAGCAACCGGATCTATCAATGTTCCTATAATTATTGCCGGCGGCAGGGCCTCTGGCGGAAAGCCATAGGCAGATATAAAAAGCAACTCGCCAACATAGCCCCCATTAGGTATGCCGCCTTCAACAATACTTACCAGTACCGTCATGCCAAGAGCCAGCAATATAATTTCAGGACTGTTAAAGCTTTTACCAAACATAGCAAACACCACAGCCATTTTTAATATCGATGAAACGCTCGAACCATCTTTGTGCAATGTGCCGCCTAAGGGTATGGTTATGCCGGCAATTATGTCTGAAACGCCCATTTTCTTTGCAGCTTCCAGGTTGGCAGGGATAGTGGCAATACTGCTGCAGGTGCCTACAGCTGTGGCAGAAGGTATAATATTGTTTGTCCAATACTTTTTTATTCCTTTAATTCCGCCGGCTATAAAAGCATATAAGCTAAAAAAAACTGCATAATAAAACAGGCTAACGCCATACCCTATCCCCATAGCATGCGCATAAGTTCCAAAAAGCGATGGGCCAAATACAGCCACCTGGTAGGCAAAATAAGCGCCTAAACCCACAGGGCCAAGCTTCATAATAAGAATAAACACATTTTCAAACACCTCGCTCCCGGCATTTAAGAACCTGCGGAAATCCTGCCCCTTTTCGCCGGATCTTAATGTTCCAAATCCAATTAAAATGCTGAATATTATCATGGCCAGCATGTTTTTACGGGAAAGCAACTGGTAAAATTCACCCGTAGTAAATAGTTGTGTTATCTGATCGCCAGATAGTTTATTACCTACCCCTTGTTTCAACAACCCGGGGGTTATGGTTATTACCTGATGAATAGGAAATATCCACACCGCAACAATGGTTAATAACGCCGCAATAAGCACAGTAGATAAAAACACGGTTGACATAATGATCATGATCCGGCTTAACTTTTGCTCGCCATGCAGGTTAGCAATGGCAGAGGCGATGCTAAAAAATACAAGCGGGATAACGGCAACAAAAAGCAGGTTTAAAAACATATCGCCCACCGGCTTTACTACTTCAGCATTTTTGCCAAATATAATTCCCGCTATGCTGCCAATAAATATTCCGGCTATCAGCCAAATCATATTTCTATAATTTTTCACCCAATCACTCATTTATGGCTTATCTTTTTGTTTTTTTTTGTTTAAAGGCTTATCTACGTTTTAGGATGATTGATGTAGTGAGCTATTTATAATTATCATATCATTAATATTTCTTCATTAACCCGTTCACAAATAAGCGGGAGGAGGCTTTCTTAGCTTTATTTATTTAATAGCTCCTGCCTCACGCAGTATTTCTTTATTCATGCGTATATACTCGGCATTTTTATCTTTCTCGGCTATTGCTAAACCTATTTTGGCCGAAAAAATCGCACCTTTCTTGTCGCCCAGTTTCAGCTGTATCTTAGCTTTCCAGTATCTTACATTATAAGCATCAGGCTGTACTTTCTCTACTTCATTCATCCATTCTAATGCTTTGTGCATATCTAAATTATGGTTATAGTACCATATCGCTGCCAGGTAATAAGGCTTCTTCTCCCCTTTCATCATTTGCGCTATATTGGCAATAACGCGGGCATCAACATCCGTTTTTAAATGGAGCGATAAACCGGTATTCTCCCATAATATCTGCAAAATACCCTTGTCTATATTCACATTGGCAAATTGTATGGTTAATGTTTCAACAGGTGCGGCCAGTTTAAAAGGTTTTACTTTAAACCGAAGCACATCCTGCTTTTGATCATATGAATATGCGCCCCATTGTTTTGCTATCTTATTAAATATAACAATCCACTCTGTTGCGCCAGGTATAGTAAATAGCGAATATTCGCCCGGCATCAGCTTATGCCCTTCTACCGATACGGTATCTGTAAATTTAATAGTAGTTGCAGCATTGGCACCCGTGCGCCACACTACACCATAAGGCTCTGTACCGTTAAATATTTTGCGGCCCTTTACATTGGGTCGGCCATAAGTAAGGCTGATAGTACCTAAGCCAAATTCCTGGTCGATATGCTGGGTTGAGCTAAAATCTGGAATTTGTGCCTTAAGGCCGGATGCGAATAAACAAATGATCAGGCAAATTATTATTCTTTTCATCGGGTTATAATTTGGTAGAAGTTAATTGAAAATAATCAGTTAAAAGTGAATAAAAAATGCCACATAGGCAATATTGACGGAATATACTTTTTATCTGCCAATATTAAATTCTTATAATCTTTTCATTAACAAATTAATTGCTATTGATTAATAATTAAATATTTAATCATTTTGTTTGTTAGCATAGTTATTGATCCCCCATGTTTAAAACGTTTGTAAAACTTCTATTTTTTGTTGCAACGTTTGTAATTGTTTTATTACCGGTAGTAAACTTATTTTTTGGTGCTAAATCACATCCTATAATTTATCATGCAAGATTAAGTAACGGAGAACAACGCCATCAACATTATATTGGTCATGTTAATCATGATAATAGCTGGCATTTTATAAAAACTAAACCACTTACTACACCACCGGCACCCCTAAAAATCAGATCTACCACTGTTATTAATCTGCTGATTTTAGTATGTTTTATAAATTTAGCCATCATAATCAGAAGGAACTTATTAGTTACTTCTATATTCGGCACAAAGTCTTTACTCACAACAAACAAAACATTTCTGACTTACAGAATGCTTCTCATTTAACACTTCTCGTGGCTTTATAGCCAAACTTTCATTAATAGTTTAATTATTTATTATTCCGGTTATCTTTTAAGAACCACCGGAATCAATTTCTTATTATGAGTTTTGGAGAAGACTTGAGCCTGCAGGTAATGCTGGCCCATAAATCATATCATCAATTTTTATTGAAGTGTTTTAAAGATATTGACGTTTACCAGCATCTGCAGGTTTTAATGTTACTTAATCGTAAAGGTGGGTGTTGCAGCCAAAAAGAGTTGCGTATATATCTGCAGATTGAAAAGTCTTATATGGTAAATATTATAGAGACATTAGTTCAAAAAGGCTATGTATTTAAGGATGTTAACTTTAAAGATCGCCGCAGTAAGCTAATTACGTTAACGGCAAAGGCACATTCTCTGGCCCAAAACCTTACCATCCAAATGGAATCGTTTACTGAAATGATGAGTAAGCACCTTACCTGGCAAGAAAGGCATAACTGTATTAGAACGTTAAAATTATTTAATGAGAATTTTAATGAAGTTGCTGATATTGAAAACAACCCGACTACCAATAATAGTTAAATGAGTGAACCATTGGTAACAGTGGTTTAAGAAACATATGTTGGTTTGATAATAGTAAAAAATCGTTTGGAAAAAAAGAGCTGAATAGCTTTGTCAAAAATTCCAATACGTGAAAAAACCCCTACTAATAACATTAATTTTTTTTCTTTTTCAGTTGCATGTTATTGCACAAACATCAGGTAAAATTGCCGGTAAGGTCATTGATACAAAAACCAGCGAATTATTGATCGGCGCTTCTGTTGGAATACAGGGAGCTACAAAAGCCACGGCGGCTAATGTTGATGGCCAATATATGTTATCTGGTTTATTACCAGGCAAATATACTGTGGTTGTAAAGTATATGGGTTACCAAACCAAGCTGATTGCTGATGTTGACGTTAAAGCAGGAACAGTTACAGATTTAGATATACCTTTATCTGATGCTGCAACTACAATAAAAGAAGTTGTTGTAACTTCAAGTTTTCGGCAGGCATCAACAGCTTCATTATATGCCGCACAAAAAAACAGCGCATCAATATCTGATGGTATTTCATCAGACCTAATAAAAAGATCGCCGGATAGAAGTACCAGTGATGTTTTAAAAAGGGTTAGTGGTGCAACTATACAAGACAATAAATTTGTAATTGTAAGAGGTTTAAGTGACCGTTATAATACCGCTGCACTTGACGGCACATCATTACCCAGTACTGAACCAAATCGTAAGGCTTTTTCTTTTGATATTGTTCCGGCCAATTTGATAGATAACCTGGTAATTAACAAAACCGCTACGCCCAATTTGCCCGGCGATTTTGCCGGTGGTGCCGTGCAGATATTTACCAAAGATATGCCGGACGAGAATTTCTTCTCTGTAAGCGCGGGTGTGGGTTATAATACAAATACAACATTTAAAGACTTTAAAAGCGGATATCGTAATTTATCAGACTATTTTGGTTTTGATAACGGCTCCAGGAAATTACCCGGTAACTTCCCTTCCACCAGTAAAATAATTTCTTCTGCGCTTACATCGCAGCAAAGCACCGCGGCGCTAAGTTCGTTAAATCCAAACTTTAATGTATATAATTATAAAGCGGCGCCTAATCAAAATTACCAGCTTTCATTTGGTCATGTAAAAGATGTAGGTACCAATGGCAATCGTTTTGGAGCCATATTTGCCTTAACTTACCGTAATACGTTACAAACCATTCCGGATGTTAATATAAACTATTACGAATTTAAATTTAATGATGCTAAATATAAGTTCTCGACCAATATAGGTGCGCTGGCTAATTTTGCATATATCTATGGTAAAAATAAAATAACTTTCAAAAACATCTACAATCGCGCGTTTGATGATCAGTATCTTTTCAGAACAGGATATAATAATCAAACGGGTAATCCTGACAACCATTTTACAGCTTTTGACCTAATTGAAAAAAGCCTATATAAAGCCACCTTGCAAGGTGAGCACGCTTTAGGAAGCAATAATTCAAAAATTACCTGGACAGGAAGTTACAGCAATGTTACCAATAACCAGCCAGATCAGCGCAAAACCAATTATGCGCTGATAAATGGTGCTTATATTGCTGATAATACCTCGGTAGGTAAACAAAACGCGCGTTTTTTTTCAGATTTAAATGAAAATATTTTTACGGGCCAGGTTGATTATAGTTTACCGGTAAATATTTTAAAACAAAAAGCTGTCTTTAAAACAGGCATAAGCTCGCAATACCGTGACAGGTCATTCACGCCAAGGTTTATAGGGCCGCAATTAAAAACAAATGTAGCCGATGCTGATGCTATACGCCAACTCCCATTAAATCAAATATTCAGCCGCTCAATAATTGATGCCGGATATTATGATCTGAATGAAATTACAACCACAAAAGATCTGTATACAGCTAATACTTTAACCAACGCGGCTTACGCAATGCTTGATAATAAATTTGGAGAAAAGTTAAGGCTGGTATGGGGTTTAAGGGTAGAAAAATTTGATCTGCATTTAAACGATAATGACCCCACTACAACCGAAACCAAGCTTGATAATCTTGACTTTTTACCATCGGCCAATTTTACTTATAGTGTAACGCCAAAATCTAACTTCAGGCTTTCCTATTCGCGTACAATAGCGAGGCCCGAATTAAGGGAGTTATCGGTATTTGGTTATTATGACTTTGAGTTATTGGCTACTATAGCAGGCAATTCAAATTTAAAAAGCGCACAAATTCAAAATGCTGATATCAGATATGAATTTTATCCTTCGGCCGGCCAGATTATATCCATATCCGGCTTTTATAAAAATTTTAAAAATGCTATCGAACCAGGGTATAATGACAAAAACTCTACTCCCGATTTTCAGTATTTCAACGTACAACAAGCAAACAACTATGGTGTAGAATTAGAATTGCGAAAAACACTTGATTTTATTAGCAGTTCGTTTAAAAACACCACCCTATATACCAATTTAGCATTAATAAAATCTAAAGTTACAGATACCCGTCCCGAAGTTATCGCTGATGAAAGTGGCTCAAGGCCTATGGTTGGACAGGCTCCATACGTAATAAATGCCGGCTTTTTGCAAACTGCCTATAACAACAAGCTAAGTTTTAATCTGCTGTATAACCGGGTAGGCTCAAGGTTATTTAGAGCGCGTGGCGCGGTATTTCCTGCTATTTATGAAAATGCAAGAGATGTGCTCGATTTCCAGATCAGTTATCGGGTAATGAAAAGCAAAGGTGAGTTTAAACTAAATGCAAGCGATATGCTTAACCAAAGCACATTGTTTTATTATAAAGAAAGCACCAAACAGTATGACATATCAAGAGGCTCAACAATAAGCCGGTACAACACAGGCTCAAGTTTTACTTTATCGTATGCATACTCATTTTAACAAAAAATGCACATAAAACTAACCATACATACCAGTAAAAAATCAAATTTTAAATTAAAATTAACATGAAAAAACATTCATTTATTTTATTATTTATGGCGGCTATTTTCTTATCCGCCTGTACCAAAACCACCAATAATGACATTCCGGTTGTTACCCCATCAACAACTGTTGAAATTACCGGCGATATTTCAGCCAGTACTACCTGGACAGCAGACAAAATTTATTTGCTAAAAGGATTTGTGTATGTTACCAATGGTGCAACTTTAACTATTCAACCAGGTACAATCATTAAAGGCGACAAACCTTCAAAAGGCACTTTGGTAATTACAAGGGGCGCAAAAATCAATGCCACAGGTACAGCCGCAAAACCAATTGTATTTACTTCAAATGTAGCAGCAGGCGGCCGTTCAAGCGGCGATTGGGGCGGAGTTATTCTTTTAGGAAAAGCACCGATAAATCTTAACGGTGGTGTTAATACTATTGAAGGCGGCTTAGTGCCAACTGCCAGTGGTGATCCTGTTAAATATATTCAATACGGTGGCACAGACGCAGCTGATAATTCAGGTGTATTAACTTATGTACGTATAGAATATGCAGGTATTCCATTTACACCTGATAATGAAATTAATGGCTTAACTATGGGTGGTGTAGGTTCTGGTACAACTTTAGATTATATTGAAGTTTACCGTTCTGGTGATGATGCTTACGAATGGTTTGGCGGTACTGTAAATGCCAAACACTTGCTGGCTATAGGTTCTGTTGACGATGATTTTGATACTGATAATGGTTTTGCGGGCAAAATACAATTTGGATTAGCGCAACGCGCGCAGGTAATTGCAGATTTTTCAGGTTCGAATGGTTTTGAATCAGACAATGATGCCGCAGGATCAAATAATGCACCGCAAACCAGTGCAGTATTTTCAAATATGACAATTATAGGTCCTGCCCTGGGCGTTATCGCGTCAGGCGGAAGTTTATCGGGTATTAATGCTAACTTTCAGCATGGTGCTCAAATACGTCGTAACTCGGCCATTAGCATAGCTAATTCTTTAATTACAAATTATTTAGAAGGTATATATATTGACGAAAGTACCGTTGCTACTGCAGGCGCTACAACTGCTAATTACACAACCGGTAAAATTGTATTTACAGATAATATAATTTATGACTGTAATGCAAAAGGTAATGAGGTTAAGGGGCAGAATAAAGCCGCATTCGAAATAGACATGCGTGCTAAAAACACATTTGATGCTACAAAATCTGTTGTAGATTTATTAACTGATCCATTGAAATATGGCCTTGATTTTAAGGCAGCTGGTAATGCAAATTCAGGCACACCAAATTTCACATTAAAAGCAGGATCAGCAGCTGCTGCAGGTGCAATTTTTACCAATGCAAAATTAGCTGATGCATTTTTTGAAAAAGTTGCTTACAGAGGCGCTTTCGGAACAACAGATTGGTCGGCAGGTTGGGCTAAATTTGATCCGCAAAATATGGCATACACAACTCCCGGAGCTGTTTTATAGTAATTATTTCTCATACAAAAAGGCCATCTCAAATCAAATTGAGATGGCCTTTTTATTTATATTGTTGATTCAATTATATGTTAATTTATTGCATTATAGGTTTGCCGTCAAATGTTGCTGTTTTTAATATTTTCTCTGCAACAGTAACCGCAGCAGCCGAAAGTGGTGCATAATTGAGGTCATTACAATATTTTTGTCCGTCGTGAATATTCCACCAAAGTAACTTAATTACTTTTTCAGCTCTGTCTTTCGATCTTTGATTATAGTTTTGCTCCTTATATATTAAGGCCCATGTAAGCCCGCTTATCGGGTATCCATCTTTCGCATCGGTATTGCTTAATGAAACTTTTGCATCAGCGGGCATAGTTATATTCCCGGCGGCACTGGTTGACGCTACTGTAGGTGTAATAAAATTACCGCTTTTGTTTTTTATATCGGCAAAGGTCATCTTATTCTGCTTTGCATAAGCCAGTTCTATATAGCCAATTGCGCCCGGAGTTTGCTTTACTAATCCTGCAACGCCCTCGTTTCCTTTACCACCCAAACCAACCGGCCAATTAATTGACGAACCCTTACCCGGGCTTTTATTCCAATCGTTACTAACCTTTGCTAAATAAGTAGTAAAAATATTTGTTGTACCACTCCCATCAGACCGGTGGGCTATAAAAATTGATGTTGCAGGTAATTGCAATCCGGGGTTTAATTTTGATATCCGCTCATCATTCCATTTAGTAATTTTACCCAGAAAAATATTAGCTAATATATCCGGGTCTAATTTTAAAGTGCCTTTTAAATCAGGAAGATTATAGCTTATAACAACTGCGCCCGAACACATCGGGATATGTAGTACATCAGCGTTAATTTTTTTAGTTTGCTCATCATTTAAGGGAGCATCCGAATCGCCAAAATCTATTGTTTTGTTTGTTAGCTGGAGTATACCACCACCAGAACCAATTGATTGATAATTTACCCGTATCCCGGTTTGTTTATCATATTCGGCAAACATTTTTGAAAACAGTGGATATACAAAGGTACTGCCGGCACCTAATAAAGTATTTGCATCTTTTACATCAGTAGTTGAGGTGGCAGCACTATCGCTTTTTGATTTGTTATAATTTCCGCCACATCCAAAAACAAAAGCGCTTATTATGATTGCACCTGCAATAATGAAGATTTTACTGTTTAAAAATTTAAATTTCATAATCTTTTATACTTAATGGTTATAATGTCAATGTATTACAATTACGAGCTCGATTTGTTGGCATTTTTGATGAATAATTTGATGACTATATGTCAGCGAAGAACATATGGGTGTAGGCTACATTACACCCCCAAAATAAATTAGCATAGTTCATCTCAAATTTTTAAATTGGTTTCATGAAAACTGATCTAACTCACCACTTAAACCGCTGGTTAAGACTCGCTATGTCTTTTGCCTGCCTGCTGCTCAGCAGCATTACATTCGCTCAAACTCCTGATAAATCCGTCATAGATGGTATTATGCAAGAAGAAGCAACTAATTCACAAATACAACCATTGGCACATGAGCTTTTTGATGGCGTTGGCCCCCGTTTAGTGGGCACGCCGCAAATGGTTAAGGCTGCCGATTGGGCCATAGCTAAATATAAAAGCTGGGATATAACTGCCCATAAAGAAAACTGGGGCGTATGGCGCGGCTGGGAAAGAGGCATATCGCATATTGATATGATATCGCCGCGTGTAAAATCATTGGAAGGCACCCAACTGGCCTGGAGCCCGGGCATGGGTAAGAAAACAGTTACTGCCCAAACCATAATTATACCTGATCTTGAAGATTCTGTTGCCTTTGAAAAATGGCTGCCAAGCGTTAAGGGCAAATTGGTAATGATATCTATGTGCCAGCCCACCGGACGGCCCGATGACAACTGGCAGCAATTTGCCTTAAAGGAATCATTTGATAAAATGAAGGCGGAGCGCACTGCAATGACCACAGCGTGGGCAAAACGCATTAAAAAAACAGGTTACACGTTAAGAACCCTGCCGGTTGCATTAGAAAATGCCGGTGCCGTGGGTGTAATAAGCAATTACTGGTCTGCCGGGTTTGGGGTTGATAAAATATTTAGTGCCTATACTAAAAAAGTACCTACTGTGGATATTGCACTGGAAGACTATGGCATATTATATAGATTAACAGAATCGGGCGTCCCTCCTACAATCAGTATTCATACCGAATCAAAAGAACTGGGCGCAATGCCCGCCTTTAATACCATTGCCGAAATAAGGGGTACCGAAAAACCCGATGAATATGTAATGCTATCCGCTCACTTTGATTCGTGGGATGGCGGTACAGGCGCAACAGATAATGGTACCGGCACGCTTACTATGATGGAAGCCTTGCGTTTATTAAAGAAATTTTATCCTCATCCAAAACGTACCATATTAGTTGGCCATTGGGGCAGTGAAGAAGAGGGCTTGAATGGTTCGCGTGCTTTTGTTGAAGATCATCCTGAAATAGTTAAAAATTTGCAGGCCCTGTTTAACCAGGATAATGGAACCGGAAGGATAATAAGCCTTTCAGGATCAGGTTATGCGGATGCAAAAGATTTCTTACCCCGATGGTTAGCGGCAGTGCCTGATACTATTAAGAACCGCATTAAAACAACCTTCCCGGGTTTGCCGGGCGGCGGCGGATCTGATTATGCGTCTTTTGATGCGGTTGGTGCACCGGGCTTTTCTTTGGGTTCGCTTAATTGGGCTTATTTTAATTACACCTGGCACACAAACCGTGATACTTACGATAAACTGATCTTTGACGATGTGAAAAACAATGCGGTATTGGCCGCTATCATGGCTTACATGGCCAGCGAAGACCCCGCCAAAACAAAAAACATTAAAGCAGACGGCTTAAAATGGCCCGAGCCTGTTAAAGCAATGCGCCGCGGCGGATTGAATAAGTAATACAAAACATAAAACAAAAAAATCCGCCCTGGTATAATTTCCGGGGCGGATTTCTTTCACAAAGGTCTATTCATAATCAGTTTGTTACATTATTTCTAATTGTTTTTTTAGCCACATATGTTAATATTATCCGGTAACTAAAATCAAAACATTTTAGGCTTTAGCTATATTTGTAGTATAGTTATGAAAAGCCCCATCTTATTTATTTGCCTTATTTTAAACACCTGCTTATTATTTGCTCAGGCTCCTCCTGTTGCATCAAAAAAAACCGATTCAACAGCATCAAAACCAAACAAATTAAATTCATCAAACTTAAAATTAACTGATGGTGCCAATATGCTGCCAACAAATGATGTTGCCACAAATATTGCCCGTTGTAAAGAGTTAAGTACATTTAATAAAACCATAAATATAACCGGCTTTACAGAATCATTTAAATGTATTGGCCCTATTACAGTTTTTGCACCCAATAACCAGGCGTTTTCAAATCTTTCTCCCGATAAATTAGATAGCTTATTAACTCCCGAACGTAAGTATGACCTTATAGCCTTAGTTAGCTATCATGTTATTGCCGGAAAAATTACAGGAAGAAATATTACGCATAAAATCATTTCGCACAAAGGCCTGGCTACATTTATTACACTCGCCGGAAGCAAGCTAATGGCTAAACTTGATGAAAATAGAAATATTGTTTTAATTGATGAGAATGGCGGCAAAAGTACTATCAGCAGACTTAATATTAAGCAAAGCAATGGGTTAGTACATATTATAAATTCGGTACTAATACCTAACTTCAAAAATATATAAGCTGTCATGTTCATGACAAACCACGTAAAATTTTATTACGTAATTTAAGTTATAACTTAAATATAAAAAAATGAAAAGATCAATTTTTGCAATAGTAATATTATTTGTTGTTGCCGCATTTGGATGTCAAAACAGTAATGGGCAAAACAATACCAAAAGATTAAGTAAACCTGCGGCCGAATGGAAAAAGCAGTTGAGCGCTAATGCCTATTATATAATGGTAGAAAGCGGAACAGAGCCGCCTTTTCATAATGCCTATTATAATAACCACGAAAAGGGCGTGTATGTAAGTGCTGCTACAGGCGATGTATTATTCTCATCGGATGATAAGTTTGAGAGCGGAACCGGGTGGCCAAGCTTCGTTAAACCGGTTGATCCTAAAAAAATTGCAATAGTAGTTGACAATAGCTTTGGCGAAACCCGCCAGGAAGTTATTGAAAAAAGCACGGGCCTGCACCTGGGCCATGTTTTTGATGACGGCCCTGCCGACAGGGGTGGTAAAAGATATTGCATGAATTCGGGCGCGTTAAAATTTATTAAAAAGTAACCGATCTGCGTAATGCGTTTATTGAAGGGCGCAATTGCGGCCTGGTGCGTAAACCGCTTTCAAAATTTAAGCCAATGGTCAGATCTACCCAATCCGGGTTAACAGGTCTGATCATTTTTTCTTTTTGGGGCCTTGTAAAAGTGCTCACTGTTTTAAAACGCTCCATTGCCTGCTCTTCTGTATTTATCTCTTCAAAATAAACCAGCCTGTTCAATTGCTGCGCGCTGTCAAAGAATAAAGTAGGCATATCGCCATAAAATTTAAGGGTCTTTAATAGGTCTGAACATAGCCCAACGTGCAGGTTATTCCTGTTTCTGTCTGTAATAATGTAGATAAAGCGTTTCATTTGATAATAAAATTTGCTGGTTAAAAAATAATTACTAATTTTATGAGCATAAAATTACTAATAATTTTAGCAAATGCAAATTTTATGGCAAAAATTTCATCAAATATTAAATTTCTAAGGAAAAAGAAAGGTTTAACCCAGCAACAGTTTGCTGATCAGGTTGGTATAAAACGGTCGCTGGTTGGTGCTTATGAGGAAGAAAGGGCCGAACCCAAGTATGAATTGCTAAAAACCATAGCATTATTTTTTGATATATCGCTTGATGACTTTATAAACGAAACAATTGATGATAAGTGGATTGCCAAACCAAAGGGCAACCAGAATAATTTACGTATACTAAGTATATCAGTTGATAAGGAAGATAATGAGAATATAGAAATGGTTCCGTTAAAAGCCAGCGCCGGATATATGAACGGCTATGCCGACCCGGAATATGTTGCCCAATTACCTAAGCTATATTTACCAATGTTTAAACAGGGCACTTACAGGGGCTTTGAGATAAAGGGCGATTCTATGCTTCCGCTGGTATCGGGTACAACTATTATAGGCGAGTATGTAGAGAATTGGGCCGACGTAAAGCCATCTGAAACTTATGTTATTCTATCAAAAAGTGATGGTGTAGTATATAAGCGCATTGGCAATAAATTTAAGGATAACAAGAAATTGAAACTGATATCAGACAATCCCGTATATGAACCTTACGAAATAAACGGAGAAGATATTTTAGAGATATGGAAAGCAAAGGCATATATATCTACTCATCTTCCATTACCAACACCCGAGCCAACTATGGAAAGTCTTACAAGCATGATGGCGCAAATGCAACGATCAATAGCTAAATTAGAGGGCAACAATTAAGTTACAAAGTAAATATTAAACCTTAAGCATATATCTTTATCATAACCAAAACAATAAACATAAAGAATATGAAAAAGTTATTATTAGTATGCGCTTTCGTAATTGGAGTTAGTGCAGTAAGCTTTGCCCAGGGCAGGCAACAACAAACTCCTGCACAACAGGTAGAAAGGTTAAAAACACAAATAACAGGTTTAACTGATGACCAGGTAGCTAAGGCTACAACTATTTTTACTGCATCAGCAAAAAGCCAGGATAGTTTAAGGGCCGCTGCAACTGCTGCCGGTACAGACAGGGCCGCAATGAGGCCAGCACAAACTGCCTTAAGAACAGCACAAACTGCTAAGATCATGGCTATTTTAACTCCAGATCAAGCTGCTGCTTATAAAAAGATCCAGGATGAAGCGGCTGCGAGACGCGCCCAAGGTGGTGGTGGCGGTGGTGGTAACTAATCATTTCTAAGGCAAAAAAAAGCGTCCCCAAACCGGTGGACGCTTTTTTTTGCCTTAAATTTTGATCAGGCAACATTTAAGTTACATCATTGTACATAATCGGCAGGCGCATATCTTTAACATATCAAACAAATAAAACCCAAACAAAATGAAAAAATTATTATTAGTGTGCACATTCTTAATAGGAATTAGCGCGGTTAGCTTTGCGCAGGGCGGACAAAGAAGAGGCGGCGGAACTCCAGAGCAACGTTTAACAATGCTTAAAACAGCTATAGCACCATTAACTCTTACTGATGACCAGGTTGCAAAACTTACCGTAGTTTATACTGCTTCTTCTAAAAGTATGGATAGTTTGCGAACTGCTGCAGGAGATGACAGAAGTGCAATGAGAGAGAAAATGATGCCTATGATGACAGCTACAAACACTAAAGTTAATGCTATTTTAACCCCGGAGCAAGCCGCCGCATATAAAAAATACACGGATGAAATGCGGGCTAAGATGCAACAAGGCGGTAACTAATCAACGCTGACAAAATAAAAAACACAGGCTTTGATAAACCGCAACTTTTTCTTCGAATGGTCGATAAAATGTGCCCATTGGTCGCATTTATTTTAATAAACACCACCAATAGTTATATATTAGTGTATATAATATTTAACAATTAAACCAAAAGACATGAAAAAGTTATTATTTGTATGCGCATTCGTAATGGGAATTTGCGCGGTTAGTTTTGCCCAGGGCAGACAACAACGAACTCCTGAAGAATTAACTACAGCTTTAAAAACATCTTTAACTCTTAATGATGACCAAACAGCTAAAGTTAAAACAATTTATGACGTGCAAGCAAAAAGTATGGACAGCTTAAGAACAGCCATGACTGCTGGCGGTGATGCACCTGACAGGACTGTAATGATGGCAAAAAGAACTCCAATTACAAATGCTACCAATGCTAAAATCAAAGCTATTTTAACCGCTGACCAGGCTGCTACATTTCAAAAACAAATAGATGCGCAAGCTGAAAGAATGAAACAATTTATGCAAGGCGGTAATTAATCGTTAAAATCTGATAAAAGAAAAGCTCCTATAAACCGGGGCTTTTTTATTACATGTTGGTGTATAAATAGCTATATATTAGTGAAGTATTTTTTAAAACAATTAAACCTAAAAGAAATGAAAAAATTATTATTAGTATGCGCCTTCGTATTAGGAGTTAGCGCAGTTAGCCTTGCACAAGGCAGACAGAGAATGACGCCTGAACAACAATTAGCGTCGGTTAAAACGATGATAGCACCATTAACGCTTACTGATGACCAGGCTACTAAACTTACTGCTGTTTATACAGCTAATACTAAAAGCACCGATAGCTTAAGAACAGCTGTACCAGACAGAGATGCACGTATGCCTGCACAAACTGCATTAAGAACAGCGCTTACAGCGAAAGTTAATGCTATCTTAACCCCTGAACAAGCCGCAGCGTTAAAAAAAGGACAGGATGAAATGCGCGCTAAAATGCAACAAGGCGGTAACTAATACTGCAAGACTGATAAAAGAAAAGCCCCGATAAACCGGGGCTTTTTTTATTTTTACCTAAAATTACACATTGGCATCGGCAGAGAAATATATCGAACAGCGGCTTAATGACAGGCGTATAGCTGGCTCTTACAGGATTTTAAAGCCTGAAAATAGCCTGGTTGATTTTTGCTCAAACGATTATTTAGGTTTTTCAAGGTCATCGATCTTAAAAAATAAAATAGATGAGGAAATAAATAATAGTAACCTTGTTTTAAATGGTGCAACCGGTTCGAGGTTAATATCAGGAAATTTGAATTATACAGATAAACTGGAAAAAGAAATTGCTGATCTGTTTAACAGTGAGGCGGGTTTATTGTTTAACTCGGGCTATGATGCTAATTTAGGGTTGCTCTCTTCCCTACCCCAACGTGGTGATACTATAATAACAGATGAACTTATACACGCCTCTATAATTGATGGCGCTCGACTAAGCCATGCTAACCGTTACACCTTTAAACATAATGATATAGCCAGTCTTGAAGCTAAATTAAAGCAAGCCAAAGGCAATTGTTATGTGGTAATAGAAAGCGTATATTCCATGGATGGCGATACGCCACCCATAATTGAGCTATTAGACCTAACAGAAAAATATGGCGCGCATTTAATTGTTGACGAGGCACATGCAGTTGGTCTGTATAAAACAGGAATTATAACCCGGCTTAAACTCGAAAAACGCGTCTTTGCCAGGATAGTGACCTTTGGCAAAGCATTAGGATGCCATGGCGCTGTAGTATTAGGCAATAATTTATTGCGTGAATATTTGATAAATTTTGCACGGTCGTTTATATATACCACGGCTGCCCCACTACACCAGCTGGCATCTATAAAAATGGCCTGTAAATTATTGCAGCAATCTGCCAAAGAGATAGCCGCACTTCAAAATAATATTAATTTATTTAAACAAATGCTAACTGCATCCAAAGCATATCCATTAATTAATAGTGAAAGCGCTATTCAGTGTATCCTGCTAAAAAGCAATGAATGGGCTAAAAAAACGGCAATGTATTTGCAGGATAACGGTTTGGATGTTAGGGCTATACTCAGTCCAACAGTTGCGCAGGGCAGTGAAAGAATAAGAATATGTCTGCACGCTTTTAATACAGTTAATGACTTGACATTATTAACTAATACAATTAATAATTTATTATATGCAGGCTAAACCATTATTTATAACCGGCATTGGTACAGGTATTGGCAAAACAATAATATCGGCTATTTTAACTGAACAATTAAAAGCCGATTATTGGAAACCTATACAATCCGGCGATCTGGATAATAGTGATACTTTAAAGGTTAAAAGCCTGGTATCTAATAACAGATCAAAATTTCATCCCGAAGCTTATTGTTTAACTCAGCCTTTTTCGCCGCATAAATCCGCAGCTATTGATGGCATAATAATAGATCCTAAAAGTATTCATCTTCCTGAAACTGATAATCAATTAATTATTGAAGGCGCCGGAGGTTTAATGGTTCCGCTTAATGATGATTTTTTAATGATAGATCTGATTAAGCAGTTAGATGCTGAAGTTATCCTGGTAGTAAAACATTATCTGGGCAGTATTAATCATACGCTGTTATCGTTAGAAGCATTAGCCAATAGAAATATTCCTGTAAATGCGGTGGTATTTAATGGCGATAGTGATGCGTATGCAGAGCAAGTAATAGTTAAATACGCCGGAACAAAAAAAATCCTATCAATTACAGTAATTGATAGGATCAATAAAGAAAATATAGCGCTGCAAAAAATAGAACTATAAGGTATTGTATTGAGTAATTAGCTTAGCCAGATCGGCATCATTCTTTAAATTAAGATTATTGCTTTTTATATAAGCATCTAATTCAGTTTGTTTGGCACCCAAAGCCGCCTCTACAGATTTTTTATCTTTTTTAATGCGTACAAGTTTACCCGATACTACCAGGTAGTAATCAATATTATCAACCACTTCCCTTGTTGTAACAGCGGTGCCCAGGTCTTTCTTGTATTCTGATATTGATTTAGCATTTTTTCTAATTAATTTAACTTTTCCGTCGCTTAGTATTTCAAAAAATGCATCGTCACCAAACTTTCCGTTACCCGGTATTTTGCCAAATTTCGCTACCGTACCATCAGCAGCTGTAATTGTAAAATCGGCAACCGGTGTATCAAATTCGCCCATTTTATCATCCTTGATTTGTGTAAAGAGTTTATCTTTTAACTCATCATATTTTACAACTTTGTCCTTTTGTACAGAGCCATCGGCAAAAGTAACATCGGCCTTGCTCCAATCAACAATAAAATATGGCGAACCCACCAAACCTGAATATTCGGTAGCTCTTCTAACATTGCCTGCGTCATCTACAATTGTGCCAGAACCTGACCCTTGGTTATAAGAACTGGTAAGTTGCGCTTTGGTTACAGTAGCTATGGCACTAAAAATTAATAATGCGGCAACAGTTTTTAAATTGGATTTCATATGTTTATAATTGATGTATACAAATATATACTATAATATTTATGATAGTATAACACATTATATAGTTAAACACAAAAAGTAACACTTTTAATACAGAGGGTGTTTTGTAATTATGAGAAATATAACAGTAATAGGCTCAGGAACAATGGGTAATGGTATAGCCCATACTTTTGCGCAGTACGGTTTTAATGTTGCATTGGTTGATATTAATAACGATGCGTTACAGCGCGCACTGCAAACCATAGGTAATAATTTAGATAAACAGGTAAAAAAAGGCACTATTGATGAACAGACAAAAACAAATACTTTAAGTAATATTAAAACCTATATAGATATAAAATCTGGCACTGCAAACGCCGACCTGGTTGTTGAAGCGGCAACAGAGAGCCGTGATATTAAATTGAATTTATTTAAGCAGTTAAGTAACTTATGTGCGGCACATACCATACTGGCATCTAACACTTCCTCTATATCTATTACAGAAATAGCAGCGGTTACAAAAAACCCGGGTAATGTAATAGGCATGCATTTTATGAATCCGGTACCATTAATGAAACTGGTTGAAGTAATCAGGGGGAAAGAAACCACCGACAAAGTTACCCTTACCATTATGGAGCTTTCTAAGCAACTTGATAAAATTCCGGTTGAGGTAAATGATGCGCCTGGATTTGTGGCAAATAGAATTTTAATGCCTATGATAAATGAAGCAATATATACTTTGCATGAAGGAATTACCGGTGTTAAAGAAATAGATACCGTAATGAAATTAGGCATGTCTCATCCCATGGGCCCTTTGCAACTTGCCGATTTTATTGGCCTTGATGTATGTTTGGCTATATTAAATGTACTATATATTGGTTTTAACAATGAAAAATATAGGCCATGCCCGCTGCTTACAGAGTTAGTTTCTGCAGGCTGTTTGGGTATAAAATCAGGAAGTGGATTTTATAAATATACTGTCGGAAGTAAGGAATTAATAGTAGCCGATAAATTTAGAAAAACCAATATTTAAACTTTTTAAAAACATACTTGTCAAAAAGAAAAATTGATGACAAATGAAAACTATAGCAAAAACCGGAATATTATTAGCTTTAGCCGGCAGCCTTTTAACCTCGTGCTACGGGGGATATTATTATGTTAGAACACGCCCGGCAGAACCTTATTATATTAGGCCCGCATCACCCTATTATGGTGCTGTTTGGATTGACGGCGAATGGGAATGGAACAACGGAAGATACTCTTATATAGGCGGTCATTGGGAAAGACCACGTAACGGCCGGGTTTGGGTTAGAGGTAGTTGGCATCCGGGCTCAAGTGGTTATGCATGGCACAGAGGTTATTGGAGATAATACTCCATAGGAAAAATTATTAACAATGGTCGATCAAATCACTAATGACCGGCCTTTTTATTACATTAAATAAGTTAAACTAAATTACTTTGCATTACGTATAAGCAGAATAATAATAAGTGGGTACGTGCGCAAATGGTAAATTAATATTATAACCACCAGCTTTTGTATGCATAGTAGCCATATATTACTTTATTTTAGTGATTTTTAAATGTGATTCCGCTTCTGTTTTTAGTAACGGAATCCAATAAAAGCAGATCCAATCGCTGCCCATTTAGGAAAATGCTTTCTTTGCATAATCAATTTATTGAGGCTGAACTGGTTATGCGATAATATAAAAATGATGTTGTAATATTTATTTATTTATCTTTAAATTTATAAATCTATCTAAGCCTTTACAAATGCGGCGACAGCAATCTGCCTATATCTATAATGTTTTCATAACCCGGTTAAGCTCTTCGGTAAGAAATTGGTCTCTTTATAGTCATCTACTTTTATTATTATTCTTGCCCCTGGCTGTTTTGGCTGAAGGGAGTAAACAACTTGCTGAAAATGGCGGCAATCGTGCCTTTCTATATTCAAGCAATACCAGTAGCTTAGCGTTTCCCTTCCCTACTTTTGGCACAATGAAGGTTTATGTTAAAGCCGGTGAAACTCTATATATAGGATCAAGTGCACAAGGCATAGGCTCCGGAACTATTAACTTAAGAGCGCCCGACGGCAATACTTATACCAGTGGTACATCAGCAACTGTAGGTTTAATTACTAACCGGAGCCAGGAGTTGGCCGGTCCGCAACCTAATGCCGGCGGATATACCCCCTATACACGTTTAGTTACAGCCGCCCAGGCCGGCATTTGGGAAATTGATTTTATAGCGCCCAGTAATGGAAATGATCCGGAGTCAAATCCTGTCGCTATTGCTGCAAATGGCAATTGGGTTCAACCTTCAGGCCAATATATAGCTGCATTTGATATATCAGTACGCGATGCAAGTAATTCATCTTTCTTAACCGGCCGGGTATTTACTAATATTTTTTGCGGCATAATAAGTGCTTATAACGGCGGTTTTAACGCCATAATGCATATTCTCACAAAAGATGGTTATAAATATGATCTGGATAACAACGGGCAAGCAGGAAATGGGTTTTCGTTTTTTGTAAATAATAAAGGTTTTAGAAATGCCGGTGGAACTGCAAGTTATTTAAGTATTAATAGCACCAATACTCCAAACGTACAAGATCCGAGGGCCTCGGATACACAAACAGATATTACCGACAAAATATTCTTCAATGCACCGGCTGCTGATCTTCCCGCAACTGCAAGCACGCCTGGTGGAGGTAGTACATGGCTAATAAATCCTCCGTTTATACCAAGTATCAGCGCTATTAGTTTTACAGGAAATGAAGGATCTGTTGGTAAAACCGGTACATCACCGTTAGGTGGTACTATTAGTTTTACAGCTACAAGCAATGGTAGTTATACAATTGCAATTGATATTGATCATAATGGAACTTTTACTGATGCTATTGACCGCAAACTAACCGGCATTGCTAATACAGGACCTAACCAGGTTAGTTGGGATGGATTGGATGGATTAGGCAATAAAGTACCTGCAGGTACAGTAAGCTATACGGCAAACATAACTTTATTATTATACAGCGCCGAGGTTCACTTCCCGTTTTTTGATGTGGAAAGGAATGTTAACGGTATTAAACTAACCCGAACGAGCGGTGCTAATTCTCCTGACAATACAGTTTATTGGGATGATAGCCAGCTAACTATATCAGGTACGCCTTCAAATCCGTTGCAAAACTTAACCGGTATTAATAGTTTAATAAATGGTCATAAATGGGGAAGCCCCACAATTGATCCTAACGCCGATATCGATTTTGGCAACAACAAAAGCATAGATACCTGGTCGTATGTAACCAGCCCACCCTTAACAGCAACAGTAAATTTTATTGTACAGGAAGCAGATCTGGAAGTAGTAAACTTAACATCTAATTCCACCGGTGGGTGCGTTGGTCAAAAAGTAAACTATACTATATTGGTAAAAAATAATGGACCGAGTGACGTTAACGGTGCTATTTTTTCGTTTACCTTTCCAAATGAACTATCGGGGCTTGTGGTAACAAGCACGCAAACCGCAGGTACTGCCAGTGTAAGTGCCGAAACAACATCGGCAAATTCATACAAGGCTACACTGAATATGACAAATGGAGCAACCAGAACTTTTTCTATTACCGGAACGGTAACTGCTTTGCCAACCAGTAATGATTTGAGTGTAACAGCCGCCATTTTACGTCCGGCAGATGTTACTGACCCTGATGCTACCAATCCTGATGGCGCTATTCCTTCTGATCCGTTGGCAGAATGTAATTCTTCACCATCCGGTAATGGCTGTAACAATATTAAAACAAATACTCTCCCGCTTCTTGCAGCCCCTAATGCCGGACCCGACCAGTTAGTCGAAGTAAACACAACTGCAACACTTACTGCTAATACAAATGGCACATGGACACAATTGGGTATTACGCCTGCTATAGCAAATATAAATGCACCGGCAAGCGCCACTACTACAATAACCGGCCTAACAACTATAGGTACATATAATTTTGTTTTTACTAACACTAATGGCTGCGCAGATACTGTTGCCGTTAAAGCAATTACAGCTAATGTATCAACTCCAAATATTTTTACTCCAAATGGTGATGGCAAGAATGATGTTTACGAAATAGCGGGGATAACGCTTTATCCCGGCAGCCAGTTCCTGGTATATAACAGGTGGGGTAATGAAGTTTACCGATCAGAAAATTACGCGAATACATGGGATGGTAAAGGGCTGGCAGAAGGTACCTATTTTTATATCCTTAACAGGAAAGAAAAAACAGGTACCATTACAACTTTTAAAGGTTGGATATATTTAAAACGATGAGGATTAGAAGCGTGAGAAAATATACTTTGCTATTTATACTTTTTGGTTTTACTAAAAGCTTTGCCCAGCAAACCTTACAATATAGCCAATATATGTTTAATGGTTTAGCAGTAAATCCTGCTTATGCAGGCTATAAAGAAGATTGGACATTAAGCTTGGGTAGCCGCTTGCAATGGGCAGGTGTAGATGGGGCCCCAAAAACCAATAGCCTATCAATAGATGGGGTAACAAATGGCGATACAAAAAATATTGGTTTAGGCTTTCTTGTTAATAATGACAGGCTTGGCCCCGAAAATAATTCATCAGTGTATATTAACTATGCGTACCGATTACGGCTAAATGAAGAAGACTCACAACGTTTATGTTTTGGTATAGCTGCAGGTGCAATTCAATATAGTATAGATGGTTCGCTATTTAATCCTGCAAATACCACTGATCCTACCGTTCCTTCAGGTATACAAAATAAAGTTTCGCCCGATTTTAGGGCGGGCATTTATTATTATACACCATTAATGTATGTTGGAGTATCTGCGCTTAATTTACTGCCTCAGGTTGGGTTAGATCCAAATTCGATATTTATTATACCGGTAAGAACTTACTATGCGACGGGCGGATTGATTTTACCATTAACCCCAGAACTTAGCTTAAAACCCTCAATAATGTTTAAGGAGGATCTTAAAGGACCTACCAACATGGATGTAGCAAGCTATTTAGTTTTTAATAAAGTATTATGGGTTGGGGCAGCTTATAGCTCGGGCGTACTATTATTGAATAAGCCTGATTTACCGGTTGTTTTAAACAGAACCGCCGCACTTACGGCCAGCGTTGCTGTAAATGTAACTCCGCGCTGCCGCATTGGCTATTCGTATGATTTTGTTACTACCGCACTTCCCGGTTATCAAAGCGGTTCGCATGAGCTATCATTTAGTTTAAGTTTTGGAAGAAGTAGAGAAAGAATATTAAGTCCACGTTTTTTTTAAATGATCATGAAAAAGATAATAATCCTTATCCTATTAATAAATGGTCTAATAATACAGGCAATAGCACAGGAAGCGCTTAACAAGAGAGAAATTGCTGATATTCTTTTTGAACGTTACGAATATTTTAAAAGCCTGAACATATACCTTGTACTTGCAGGAAGAAACAACCCTAAACTACAAGTAGTTGAACGCGTTGCGGATTGTTATCGTTTGATGAATAATTACGAAAATGCAGAAATATGGTATAAAAAGGCCATAACCTACCCTAACGCATCCTTGATCGATACTTATTACTATGCCGAAACATTGCTACATAATAAAAATATAAAGGAAGCCAGGGAGCAGTTTAAATTGTATTATGATAAAACAGGCAATACAACTAAGCTTAAATTTAAACAGGCAACGTGTGATTCGGCTGAAAAATGGATGCAATCGCCCATTAACGCATTTACTATAAAAAACGAACAAAAATATAATAGTAAATATTCTGATTGGGGCCTAAATTATTATGGCAAAACAGAGTTTATTTTTACATCAGATCGTAAAGTAAGCGATAAACAAAAGGATACTTACAGCCGTAATGGCGACGGTTACTTTAATTTATATTACTCAAGTGGCGACCAGGTGGTTCCTCTCCCATTACAAACAAAGGATAATCCATTATTTACCACCAATTATCATATTGGGCCAATAGCTTTTAATACAGCCGGAGACACCGCGTATATTACCATAACTACAACGGTTCCTAAAGATCAATTAGCTGTTGATAAAAAAATTAAAGGCAGTACCCAGCAATTATATACACGTAGGCTACAGTTAATAATAGCAACCAAAACAAATGACCAATGGAATAAATTTAAAAGTTTCCAGTACAATAATATAAAAGAGTATTCTATAGGTCATGCTACCTTATCAAAAAATGGAAATATTATATACTTCACGTCTGACATGCCGGGAGGAGAAGGTAAAACAGATATATGGTATTGCGAAAAATTAGCAAATGGCACATGGGATAAACCTGTTAATTGTGGCAAACTAATAAATACTGATGAAGACGAAGCTTTCCCTATTATAAGTGGTGATGGCGCTTTATATTATTCATCAACGGGTTTACCGGGTATGGGTGGCTATGATATTTACAAAGTAAAAGGTGAAAGATCAAAATGGAGCAAGCCTGAAAATTTAAAATATCCTGTTAACAGTACCAGTGATGATTTTTCTTATATAACCCGCGATAGCTTAAGTGGATATTTTTCATCAAATCGCGATGGCGGAACAGGTAATGATGATATTTATAGCTTTAGTTATAATAGCAGCTATAAACGCCCGCTTAATATTTCTGCGGCATCGTCGAAAAACACTGTCCCTCCTGTTGAAATTACAAAACCACAGGTGCTAACACCTACAAGCGTATTAAAAAAAGGTGAAAATTTTATTGTTAATAACATTTATTATGATGTTAACAAGGCTGACATTCGCCCGGATGCAGCAGTTGAGCTTGATAAATTGGCGTTAATTTTAAAACAACACCCCTCTTCGCGTATAGAGGTAGGCGCACACACAGATTCGCGCTCACCTTCATCCTATAATATGGCCCTATCTAACCGCAGGGCAGCCTTAGTAGTTGCTTATTTGGTTAAACAAGGTATTGCGCCCAACAGATTGGTAGCTAAAGGTTATGGTGATACCCATTTGCTAAATAAATGTGCCAAAGGTGAGTACTGTACCGAAGCAGAACACCAAATAAACAGGCGAACCGAAATACGCGTATTAAGCAATAATGAATAAATTAATGTGCAGTAAATATACAGGTACAATCTATCCAGTCTGAGTAACTAATTTAAATTTAGATTCAATCACATCGCTTGAGTTCGTTCCGATAAAAATTTTAAAATCGCCAGGCTCCGCAGTATATTTAAGGTCTGCATTATAAAATTTAAGATCGTTCACATTTATATTAAATGTTACAACTTTACTCTCCCCCTTTTTTAGAAATATTTTTTGAAACCCTTTTAATTCTTTTACGGGCCGGGTAATTGAGCCATAGATGTCCTGTATATACATTTGTACCACTTCTTCACCATCATGATCGCCCGTGTTGCTCACTGTAATAGATGCCCGAATATTCCCTGCGTTATTCATTACATTGGTATTCAGTTTAATGGGTGAGTAACTAAACGTAGTATAACTTAAGCCATATCCAAAAGGATATAAAGGTTCATTCGGGCTATCTATATAACGCGATTTGTATTTATTCATAAAATTGCCAACATATAGCCGACCGGTTAGGCATTTCATATTGTTGCCAATACTTTCCATCATAAGTTAACAGGCCCTCGGCATTGCCAAAATACATTATTCCATTTTTATCTTTAGATATAGACCAATTTTGATTACCGGATAGATAAGCGGATTTTGAATAATTTTGGATATGAGGAACACCAATACTCTTTATTTCATCAGCCATAGCGTGGCTGTTAAATAAAAAAACAGAAATAAAAATCAGCAGGCGTTTAATCAACTTTTGTTTCATGAATTATGAGCGTACTTAAAAAAGAAAGTAAATAATTCATTTACAGTTCACTATCAAGTATTAAACTTATTAAACAGGTATTATTGGTTATGGCTCCTAAAGCTATAATATTTTAATTAGGAATTAAATGTCTTTTTTAAAGAAGACTATTTTTTGCAGTTTAAAATATCCAGATAATTCTGAATAGCTTTGTATAGTTAAAAGCTACACATGATACTACATAATAACAATTTTAAAATAAATGTAAGTTCTGAAATTGGCAACCTGCGTTCCCTGTTGATCCATAGCCCCGATAACGGATTGGGCCGTGTAGTACCCTCAAAGGCGCAGGATTGGCTGTTTGAGGATATTGTGCACCTGGATAGCATGCGCAAAAACGAGTACGACTATTACGTTAAACTGCTGCTGTACTTTCTTGATCCGTATAAAATAAAAGGTAAGCTAAAAGACATTGATGCCAAAGAAAACAACCGCGATTTTTATAAGCCCGATAATAAAGGCTTCCATGCATCAGACAAAGTAATTGAGATACAAAGCCTGCTGGCTGATATTTTAGAAGATGAAGATATCCGCAATAAACTGGTAGCCTCTGTTTGCGCTATAGAAAGCTGCAATTATCGCCTGCAGGAAACATTAACAGATACCGCCCCGGTCGAGCTGGCTAAAATATTTATCTCGGGCTCGTTAAACAGTAATGAGATGATATTCGCTCCTATTCCTAATTTAATTTTTTCGCGCGATATAGGTATAGCCATAAATAACTACATGTTGCTTAATAAACCTGCAAAGAAAGCAAGGGCGCGCGAAACTTTATTGGCAAGATATATTTTCTTTAATCACCCACTATTTGCTGCTTACCGCGATAATATTTTAGAAATACCCGAAACCGTACAACAGTTTTTACGCCCCGGCGAAGACCAGGATGAAAAAACCACCTTAGAAGGCGGCGATGTAATGATGATAAGCCCCGAGCATTTAATAATTGGCTGTAGCGAACGCACCTCAAACAGTGGGGCCAATGAGGCCATTAAGTTGTTATTTGCAAATGATGTGGTTAAAAAAATAACGATAGTCAAAATTCCGCATAAACGGGATTATATGCACATAGATACTGTATTTACGCAGGTGAAACGCAATGTTTGGGTGCTGCTGCATTCGCTGGGGATATCACAAAACCCGGTTGAAGATAGTGAGCCCATAGCATGGTTCGCCGACAAAAAACAAAAGGATAAAGACAGAACAGATATTATACAGTTTGAAAAAGGAAAGAAAAAACCACGCGCATTTAATTGTTTAGAAGATTTGCTTACAGATATTAGTGAGAATGACCTGCAAAGCAAAGAGAAAACAACCTTCATATATTCTGGCAATGATACTTTTCCCTATGATGCCCGTGAACAATGGACCGATTCTTGTAACCTGTTAGCTATTAAAGAAGGCGTTGTTTTAGGCTATGACCGTAATGATAAAACCATTGAGGCATTTAAAAAGAACGGTTTCCAGGTGATAAAGGTTAAAGAGCTGCTCAGAAAGTTTGAAAACGACGAGCTTGACCCGCAAAGCATGAAGGATACACTAATTTTAATGCCTTCGGCAGAGCTTTCAAGGGCTCGCGGTGGTTTCCATTGTATGAGTATGCCGCTGCAAAGGGATATTATATAGTCATTGGTCATTGTGTCATTAGTCATTACATAGTTCAATAATTAATGACAGCAAAACGAAATGACCCAATGACGCGAAGCAAATGACCAATGACTAATGAGCGAAGCTAATGACCAACCAACAATCAACATCCAACATCCTGATGATTCGCCCGGTAAGCTTCGGCTTTAACGAGCAAACTGCAGAGAGCAACGCTTTTCAGACCCGTGATGCCGATCAGCAACAGGTACAAGCTAATGCTTTGGCCGAATTTGATGGATTAGTAAGAGTTTTAAGAGACAATGGCGTGAATGTAACCGTTATTGATGATACTGCCGAACCGCATACCCCCGATTCTATATTCCCAAACAACTGGGTATCTTTTCATACAGATGGTGATGTGTTTTTGTACCCGATGCAAGCCGAGAACCGACGTTTAGAGCGTCGGGAGGATATTATCAGGAAACTGGAAGATACTTTTCAAGTAAAGCATATAATTGACCTCAGCCGCTTTGAGCATGAAAACAAATTTTTAGAAGGCACCGGCAGTATGGTGCTCGACCGGGAGAATAAAATTGTCTATGCCTGCTTATCTCCCCGAACCGATGAAAGGGTATTGGCTGTATTTTGTGAGCAAACCGGTTATAAAGCTGTAAGTTTTTATGCTGCTGACGAAAAAGGCCTGGCTATTTACCATACCAATGTTTTGATGTGTGTAGGCAGTAAATTCGTGGTTATTTGTTTAGATAGCATAAATAATGATATTGAAAAACAAATAGTTATATCCCAAATTGAAAGAACCGGCAAAGAGCTTATCCCTATAAGTTTTTACCAAATGAACCATTTCGCGGGCAATATGCTGGAAGTAAAAAATATGGATAGTGACACATTAATTGTAATGTCTCAAAGCGCCTATACTTCACTTACCGATCAGCAAAAAGCAACCCTTTCCAAATACGGCAAGTTGGTTTATGCCGATATACATACCATTGAAAATAATGGCGGCGGCAGTGCCAGGTGCATGATAGCGGAGGTGCATTTGCCGGTGGCCAACCTGCTATTATGAGCGTAGCACGGACAACCGCAGGGAAGCTAAGCAACCATATGCTAATTCGTGTTAGGTGTCCCCTATCTCTAACCTGTCCTTGCGAGCGTAGCGTGGCAATCGCAAGGAGGCTAAGCAGACGTGTTAATTCGTGTTAGGCGTCCCCTCAATCCCGGCAAGTATTTATTTAATCATACCATCCTTCACTCAAATCTGACCATTCAGGATTTTCAAAATTTATTAAATCAACCTTCTTTTGTCTTGAACCAGCTTTTAGCTGCTTTTCCCGGGCAATAGCATCTTGTATCCATTGAAATTCTTCGTAGTAAATTAATTTATTACATCCGTATCGTTTTGTAAAGCCATTGTTTACTCCTTGTTTATGATCCCAAATTCTACGTCGAACATCATTAGTAACGCCAATATAAATTACTGTGTTTCCTTTATTGGTAACCATGTAAACATAATATAGATGCATTTTATACATATACAATAATAAATAATTCTTGCCATTTTGAGCGTAACGCGGACAACCGCAAGGAAGTTAAGCAAGCGATGCAAAGTCAGCAGCGATTGCTTCGTCTTTGCGAGCGTAGCGTGGCGATCGCAAGGAAGCTAAGCAGACGATACATAGTCAGCAATTGCTTCGTCGTTCCTCCCCGTTTTCTTGTCCTTGCGAGCGTAGCGTGGCAATCGCAAGGAAGCTAAGCAGACGATACATAGTCAGCGATTGCTTCGTCGTTCCTCCTCGCAATGACAATCTTTTTTCGGCAAAAACAATTGGAACTAAACAAATTACAATTCAACTATAAAATTTCCACTAACAAATAGCGCTTTATTCCGTTTTAAAATCACATTTTTGCCAAAAATTTAATTAATGCAGAGTTACCAGGAATTTCTTGACTTGAGTGTAGGCTTCCCACAGGAAGGATTCGAGATCATTGATGATGAATTATATTTCCATGATCTTAATTTAATGGAGATGATAGAAACGTATGGCACCCCCTTGCGTTTTACTTACCTGCCTATAATCACCAAAAAAATACAACAGGCTAAGCTGCTGTTTCAACAGGCTATAATAAAAAATAATTATCGCGGAAGCTATAAATATTGCTATTGCACCAAAAGCTCGCACTTTAAGCATATTGTTGAAGAAGCGCTTAAAAACGAAATTCACCTGGAAACATCATCAGCATTTGATATGCCGATGATTGACGCGTTAGAGAAAAAAGGCGCGCTAAGTAAAGATGTTACTGTAATATGTAACGGTTTTAAAACTTTCCAGTACAAGCAATATATTATTGATATGCTGCATGATGGCTTTAAAAACATCATCCCGGTATTGGATAATAAAGAAGAATTTAACCTGTATGATGATGAGGTGGAAATGCCTACCCCATGCAACCTGGGTATCCGTATAGCTGCTGAAGAGCAGCCCGATTCGCAATTTTATACCTCGCGTTTAGGTGTGCGTATGGAGGATATTATTGATTTTTATTATAATAAGATAGAGAAGAACCCCAATTTCCAGGTTAAGCTGCTGCATTTCTTTATCAATTCGGGTATATCTGATACACCGTATTACTGGAACGAGTTAGAGAAGTATGTTACGCTTTATTGCAAATTCAAAAAAATAAACCCGGCTTTAGATACATTGGATATTGGCGGGGGTATGCCATTTAAAGATTCGTTGGTTTTTGATTTTGATTATGAATACATGATCAATGAAATTGTGAGCCGCATAAAGGAGATCTGTGCCGATAACGATACTGAAGAACCTGATATTATTACCGAATTTGGTAAATATACCGTTGCCGAAGCTTCGGGCATATTATACAAGGTATTGGGCCGTAAACAACAAAATGACCGCGAAAAATGGCTAATGCTGGATGGCTCGTTCATAACCAACCTGCCCGATGTTTGGGCACTGAACCAAAAATACATCCTGCTACCTGTTAACAACTGGGACTCTGAATACGAACGTGTTAACCTGGGCGGTATAACCTGCGACGGGCAGGACTATTACAATCAGGAAGCGCACATGAATAGCGTATTTATGCCTAAGACCCGTAAGGTGCAATACCTGGGCTTTTTTAATACCGGCGCCTACCAGGAAGTTTTAAGCGGATACGGCGGCATACACCACTGCCTGTTGCCATCGCCCAAGCATGTTATTATCCGCCGCAACCGCGATGAGACATTTAACTTCGAGGTATTTGGCGAGGAGCAGAATAGTAAGCAGGTGTTGAAGATATTGGGGTATACTACGTAAACCTTTCCCCCGACACCTACGGCGCATTTTTAAAAATGATGGCACATTAAGACTAATGTGAAAAGCCAGTATCCTTACAGGATACTGGCTTACCCGATTTAATCAGGAAATAAAATAAGGTTATTTTACCTTAATTTAATTTGTAATTGATATTTTTTTCAGCGATCCGGGTCAGCAGGGCATCGGCTGCCTTGTCATCCGCCAATGTCTCACCTAAAATATCAGCTGCCTGACGGTAACCCATGTTATTAGCCAGGTTAACCATCGCATCATAAGTAGCTATTTTATAATGCTCGGCTTTTTTACCGGCGAATATGAGTCCCGTATCCCGTTGTACAGAGCCTTTGTTAGTTTCTCCAATCATATCTACGCCCTCTTCCACAATATCGGCGATTGCCGGGCACTTACCGGAGTTAACTTTTTCATTGACCATGCCAAAAACCTGCTCAAGCCGGTCGACATGGGTTTGTGCCTGGTTTCGGTTTTGACCGAAAGCGTCTTTCAATTCCGGCGTAGTCGCTGCTTCCTGTAACTTAGGTAGCGCGCTGAACAACTTCTTTTCTGCCCAATAAATATCTCTTAACTGGTTAACAAAAAACTCCTTGAGCTTTAAATTTGTTGCTTTCATTGTTTGTGTTTCCATTAATTTGAAGATTAATATATGTTAAAAATTTATTGTTAATTCATACGTGGCGCATACCCTAAAATAGCAGGCATGTTTAAAACGCCGGTAACCCGGCTTTGATAAAAAAGAAAATTATGAAATTACAGCAGATAGGCTGATATTATAAAGAGTAGTACATATCTATAACTTTAAGTTAAGTTTATGACATTTTTTTTTGTGGGTATTACGATGTTTGACTTTTAAAATTTGACTTTTAACAACTTTTTTGTATGTATTAATACGTTGTTAATAGCTGGATATTGCATTTTATTTGCATTATTAAATAAAATAAAATTTGAATATTAGGGTAGAATCGTTTTACACTGCGTTAACTGCTTAATCTATAACAAAGTAGAAATATAGAAGTATACTTAAAAAAATTGGATATTTCTCCACTATCAAATTATCGAGCTTTATTTTTCAATTAAAATATCCCTCTCTTGGCGGTTTAATAATAATTATTTAAAATTGATAGTATGAGCGTACAATATCTTTCTGATGAAAAGGGACAGATTACTGCAGTCCAACTACTTATCAAAGAATGGGAAATAATAAAAAGCAAATACCCAGACATAGATCATTTAGAGGCGAAATTACCTCAATGGCATAAAGAACTCATAGACGCGCATCTTGCTGACTTAGAAAAAAATTCCTACTTAATTAGGCCAATTGCTGAATTATTAGATGAATTAGATAAGTAGTCGTTTGAACAGAATTTTGATAAGTATTACCAACAGTACCGTCAATATCTGTCAGTAGATTTAATAATCTCTATTCTTTTTGCTTCAATCATTATACCAATGCTCAAAAAGAGCATATAAATTCACTTGTCCCTGAATTATACAGCAAAATGCGCTAATCATCTTTAAAGCGAATCAATACGAGTCCGATTATTAAAATCATCATTCCCAATATAGTATAAAATATCTTTTTCATAACCAACATTTCAGCATTCAGTATTGCTGTTCCTTAATATATTTACAGACTGTATCAAAAGCCTTCAACAGTAAATAGCAACAAAATAATAATTGGCCTTTATGCTCTTTGTGTCTCCTTTGCGGTCTCTGCGTTAAATTTTTATTTTGATACAGCCCAAATCTGGAAAAGATCAATGTTAAGAAATGTTAAAAGCGACATACCGCTACTTTTTTTATGTTATCGGTTGATTTTCTGCGAAGAAACAGCTTTGTCTATTAAGCCGTTTTTGCTAACGAAGCAAAATTTTATTTTTTTACCTATATACTTTGAAATACAAAGTGTTTCACATCAGGTGTTTCACTCCATATCTGCAAAAATCTATAAAATAGCATAATATTCTAATTATAAGATACTTATACTACTTTACCTAAAGTATTTGTACTGTTTCAAAGTGTTTCACTCATTTTGTCAAATTGCTATATATCAATAGGTTAACATAAAATAGTGTTTCATCTGTTTCATATTTTTGTGAAACACTTTTGTGTCGAATTAAGCAGTTGGATTTAAATATCCATACTGTCAGACTGCTGTCAGTAGATTTATATTAGTTTAATTGTTCGCGCTCAATCATTATATTGGCTGTGCTATAATTATCTATCCGGATGCTTGAACAGTACGATCTGAGTAATTTACTGGTGTTAGACATTGAAACGGTGCCCCAATACAGCACGCACGATGAACTGCCCGACCATTTCAAAAAACTCTGGGACCTAAAAACCCAAAATCAACGCAAAGAAGAAACCGCCGAAACATTTTACGAGCGCGCCGGCATCTGGGCCGAGTTTGGTAAGATCATCTGCATTTCGGCAGGCGTATTTACGGGTGGCAAAAACCATCCCGGCATGCGCATAAAATCATTCGCAGGGCATGATGAGAAGGAATTGCTGGAAAGGTTTTCTAATATGTTATCCGGTCAGCCCGCAAGCCTGGTATTGGTTGCGCACAATGGTAAGGAGTTTGATTTTCCGTACATCTGCCGCCGCATGTTGGTAAACGGCCTTAAACTACCCATGCAATTAGAAATAGCCGGTAAAAAGCCCTGGGAGATTAATCACCTCGACACTATGGAACTATGGAAGTTTGGCGATTATAAAAGTTATACCTCATTAAACCTGCTTACCGCTATATTTAACATACCAACCCCCAAAGATGATATTGACGGCAGCATGGTTGGCTCGGTTTACTGGAAAGAGAACCAACTGGAACGCATTTGTACCTATTGCCAGAAAGATGTAGTAGCAACGGCCCAACTGCTCAGGCGCTATCGCGGCGAAGAATTAATAGCAGATGACAACATCACCATAGTAGGGTAATATGCTTAGCGTAACTAACCTTACTATTCAATTTAAAACCCCAAATGGTTTATTTGATGCGGTAAAGGGCATCAATTTCAATCTTGCAAAAGGCGAAACCATTGGCGTAGTCGGCGAATCGGGTTCGGGTAAATCGGTTACCTCACTTGCGTTAATGCGTTTACTGGATAAGAGTAATTCAGTAGTTAACGGGCAGGTAACTTTAGGCGGCATTAATCTATTTGAACTCCCTGAAGATGAAATGCGAGCCATCCGCGGCAACAAAATGGCCATGATATTCCAGGAACCGATGACATCGCTTAACCCGGTGTTAACTTGTGGTTTCCAGGTTACCGAAGCTATACAACTGCATTTGGGCTCAACTAAAGCCAAAGCAAAGGCTCAAACAATAAAACTGTTTGAAGAGGTGCAACTCCCCCGCCCTGAAGCGATATTTGATAGTTACCCGCACCAACTATCAGGCGGACAAAAGCAACGGGTACTGATAGCTATGGCACTATCCTGTAACCCCGAAATACTAATTGCAGATGAGCCCACTACCGCCCTTGATGTAACTGTACAAAAAACCATCATCGACCTGTTAAAAAAACTAAAGGCCGAACGTGGCATGAGCCTGATATTTATATCGCATGATCTGGGCGTGGTTAGTGAAATAGCCGACCGTGTTTTAGTAATGTACAAAGGCAAAGTTGTTGAGGATGCGCAGGTAAAAACCTTATTTAAAAACCCGCAGCATCCTTATACCAAAGGCTTGTTAGCTTGCCGGCCATCAGTTAAATACCACCTTAAAAAGCTGCCTGTAATTGCCGATTTTATGAGTGGCAGTGCAACTATTGAACAAATACGCGACAAATACACCTATCCCAAAAAAGAAATAACAGAACGTAAAAAGAAACTATACAGCCAGCAACCCCTATTAAAGATAAATGATTTGAGTACCTGGTTCCCCGTTAGTTCGGGGATATTCGGTCAGTCAAAAAACATGGTAAAGGCAGTAAACAAAGTAAGCTTTGATGTTTATCCCGGCGAGACATTGGGTTTAGTTGGCGAATCAGGCTGCGGAAAAACCACCCTGGGCCGAAGTGTTTTGCGATTGATAGAACCAACATCAGGCAACATAAATTTTGAGGATACTGATCTGCGCAGCCTAAACAAAAATGATATGCGCCGGATGCGCCGCGATATTCAAATCATTTTCCAGGACCCTTATTCCTCACTCAACCCGCGCTTAACTGTGGGCGAGTCAATTATGGAGCCTCTGCAAGTACATAATTTTTACGATAACGACACTCAACGCAAGAAAAAAGTATTAGAACTATTACAGCGTGTAAACCTGCTGCCTGAACATTTTAACCGTTATCCGCATGAGTTTTCGGGTGGCCAACGGCAACGGATAGTAATAGCCAGGGCGCTGGCCCTGCAACCTAAATTTATTATCTGCGATGAGTCTGTATCGGCGCTGGATGTTTCTGTACAGGCACAAGTATTAAACCTTATACGTGAATTGCAGCAAGAATTTAATTTGACCTATATTTTCATCTCGCATGATCTATCAGTTATTAAACATATCTCAGACCGCATGATGGTAATGAATAAAGGCCAAATAGTTGAAATTGGCGATCCTGATGAGATTTATTATCATCCAAAAGAAGAGTATACCAAAAGACTGATTAATTCAATCGCAGAGATTTAATGCGAAAGTCGGAATTATAAACTTCCGCAATCGGCATTCCGACTTCCGCATTCATCTTTTCCGTATCTTTACATAATACTTAATACTATCTATGTCTAACAAAAAGAAAAAAAGCTCTACAATAGACCAGGTGCTAACGCAAATGGTTCTTGATATATTTGAACAGAATGCCAATACCCCACTAAACTACAAACAGGTTTCGGCTAAACTAAATGTGCGCGATCCTGATGCAAAAAACACCATATATGATATTTTAAAGGAAGAAACCTTTAAACAGGTTTTAAAAGAAGTTTCTCCCGGAAAATTCCAGTTATTAGAATTAAAAACATTTATTGAAGGTAAGGTTGACCTTACCAATGATGGCTCGGCCTTCATCGTTACCGATGACCCGGATGAGACCGACATTTTTGTAGCCCCGCGTAAACTACGTAACGCCCTAAACGGCGACCGTGTTAAAGTTTATGTATATGCTAAAAGTAAGGGCAAACGCCAGGAAGGCGAGGTAATAGAAATATTGCAGCGCGCTAAAATGGAATTTACAGGTATAGTTAAACTATCAGAACGTTTTGCCTTTTTCATTCCTGATGACCGCAAAATGATGCATGATATCTTTATCCCGATGAGCGAGCTTAACGGGGCAAAGAATGGTATTAAAGCAGTTGCTGAAATTACCGATTGGCCCGCACAGGCTAAAAACCCGGTTGGCCGCATTAAACACATTTTAGGCACACAGGGCGAGAATGATACCGAAATGAACGCTATCCTGGCGGAATATGGTTTTCCTTTATCTTTTCCTGCCGAGGTTGAACATGGTGCCGAAGCGATATCAGCAGATATAACATCGCAGGAAACAGCAAAAAGACGCGATTTCAGGGAGGTTATTACATTTACTATTGACCCTTTTGATGCAAAGGATTTTGATGATGCCCTATCATTTAAAATTTTAGAAAATGGCAACTATGAAGTTGGCGTACATATAGCAGACGTGTCGCACTATATTATACCGGATTCTGCCTTAGATAAAGAAGCCTTTGACCGCGGAACCTCGGTTTATTTGGTCGACAGAGTTATTCCTATGCTCCCTGAGCGCTTATCAAATGGACTATGCTCTTTGCGCCCTAATGAAGATAAACTTTGCTTTGCAGCCGTATTTGAGCTGGATGAGCAGGCGCATATTGTTAACGAATGGTTTGGTAAAACGGTTATCCACTCCAACAGGCGCTTCACCTATGAAGAAGTGCAGGAAGTTATAGAAACCAAGCAAGGAGATTATACCAGCGAAATATTAAAATTAAATGAGCTGGCTTATATACTGCGCGACCGTAAATTTAAAAACGGCGCCATTAGTTTTGAAACTACCGAAGTGAAATTCATGCTGGATGAAAAAGGCAAACCAACCGGCGTATATGTAAAAGAACGTAAGGATGCACATAAGCTAATAGAGGATTTTATGCTATTGGCTAATCGTAAGGTTGCCGAATTTGTAAGCAATAAAGGCAAAGGCAAAAATAAATACACCTTTGTATACCGTGCCCATGATTCGCCTAAACCCGAATCATTAGCCAATTTTGCGCTGTTTGCCGCCAGGTTTGGATATAAGATCAATACTAAATCTGATAAAGAAACGGCTAAATCTCTTAATTTTTTGATGGAGGACGTAGAAGGCAAAAAAGAACAAAATGTATTAACTCACCTGGCTATACGGTCAATGGCGAAAGCTATTTATACCACCAAAACCAGTAGCCATTACGGTTTGGCGTTTGATCATTATACACACTTCACCTCTCCCATTCGCCGTTATCCGGATGTGATGGTGCATAGGTTATTGCAGCATTATTTAGATGGCGGCCAGTCGGTTAATGCAGATCATTATGAAAAAATGTGTCAGTATGCATCGCAAATGGAGAAAAAAGCTGCTGATGCCGAACGCTCATCAGTTAAATACAAACAGGCCGAGTTTTTAAAAGACCAGGTAGGTAATATTTACAGCGGGGTGATATCAGGCGTTACAGAATGGGGCATGTATGTAGAAATAATTGAAAATAAATGCGAGGGCATGATTCGTTTGCGTGATATTTCTGATGATTTTTATACTTTAGACGAGAAAAATTATGCCATTATCGGTCAGCGTAAAAAGAAGGTTTATCAGCTGGGAGATGAGGTGCAAATACGTGTAAAAAACGTCGATCTCACTAAAAAGCAAATTGATTTTTCATTAGTACAGGATTAGTTTGCAGTTAATTAAGTTGGATTAGGTTGATTAAGTTAAATAAGCTTGGTTAATAATAAATCAAGCAACCACTTAACTCAATCAATAATTCACCATTCCACAAAAAATGAAAGAACTAAAAGATTTACAGCTGCTAATTGATAACGCGGTTACCAAACTTACCTATCCTGCCTATCCTGCCGAATTGTATGAGCCTATAAGCTATATCTTAAAAATGGGCGGCAAACGTATGCGCCCGGCGCTGCTTTTAATGGCTTGCGATCTGTTTGGCGGCGATGTTGAGAAGGCCCTTCCCCCTGCCCTTGCTATTGAGGTATTTCACAATTTTACTTTGATGCATGATGATATAATGGACAATGCCCCATTACGTCGTGGCAAAGCGACTGTACATGAACGCTGGAACCAAAACGCGGCCATACTATCAGGCGATGTAATGTTGATTGAAGGTTATAAGCTGATGATGCAAGTTGAAGATCATTTGCTGCGCGTTATACTTGATATTTTTAATAAAACAGCTGTGGGTGTTTGTGAGGGGCAGCAGTTGGATATGGATTTTGAAATGCGTAATGATGTAAAAATTGACGAATACATTTATATGATACGCCTTAAAACCGCTGTGGTATTAGGCGGCGCTTTAAAAATAGGATCGATATTAGGCGGGGCCGATATGAAAGATGCGGAATTAATAGCTGATTTTGGCGAGAATTTAGGTTTAGCCTTTCAATTGCAGGATGATATCCTGGATGTTTACGGCTCGCCCGAAAAATTTGGCAAACAGGTTGGCGGCGATATTATATCAAACAAAAAAACTTACCTGCTTATAAAAACGCTTGAACTGGCTAACGATAAGCAAACTGCCGAACTAAACCACTGGATAAATTTAAAACAGTTTGATCAGCAGGAAAAAGTAGAAGCCGTTACAGCAATATACAGCGCTGTACAGGTAAGACAATATGCAGAGACAGCCATGCATGCTTATGCCGATAAAGCCTTTGGAGCTCTTGAAAAAATAAACCTGCCCGAAGAAAATAAACAATACCTGCGTGATTTTGCAGATGGGTTAATGGTGAGGGAAAATTAGTAACTTTAGGTATTGTAATTCCTGGTTGTTATTGACAATTTATATTAGATATGAAAACGGTTCTATTCATTCTAATTACTACCCTATTTGCACTTAAAACCCAAGCGCAGGTCCAAGCCATAACCTCGCCCGATCAAGACACAATTTTTACCACCAATATTGATGTAGCACCCGAATTTAAAGATGGTATGGATAGGTTCTATGCCCGTTTGCATCGTATCCCCTACACATTTACAGATAGGATAGGCGAACGCCAGGGCCGAGTAATTGTAATGATGGTTATAGAAAAGGACGGCAGCATATCTAACCTAAAGGTATTACACGGCTTTTCTGAGAAACAAGACCATGAAATATTAAGGGTTATAAAAAGGTTAAATAAATGGAAGCCGGGTATGCGGGCTGGAAAACCAGTACGTGTATTATGTTCTATTCCTATTAATTTTAAGCTGATAAAGTCTTAGATAAGCTATAAATTATAAACGTCTGAATAATCGTATCAGCTTTTTTACGGCTTCATAGTATGGTATGCTAATTAGATTTAGCATATTTATATTTCCCAATATAAACCATATATGAAACCACAAAAGCGATCAACGGCTGCTTTGGCTGATGGAAAAAATTCACGTCGTATATTTATTAAAAACAGTGCAACGCTGGCTGCATTGGCTGCTGCCGGGCCGTTTATAAATATGTCGGCAATTTTTGCTGCCAATAAACCGGGCAAAGATATGATTAACGCGTTACAGGTAGGTGTTAACTCATTTGTAGAAGAAGGCGTTGATAACGTATTAGATATTTTGCAAAAACGCGGATCTATCAATACCGTATTTTTAAATACATTTACTTATGGCACCGGTCTTGCCAGCCGGATGATCACCGGTAATCCGTTCCCGGATCACGGTCCGCAGGAGCCTGATAAAAACTTTCATGGCGGTAATTATGCCATACCTCATGCTAAATACTACAAAAATACTGTATTAAAGGATACCCATTCGCCGGAATATGGCGACCGTGACATTGTAGCCGAAGTATTAAAAGCATCAAAAAAGCGCGGTATGAAAGTATTTGCTACCATTGAAGACCAATGGCGCAATGATGTACCCGGAATAGATGAATGCCGCGAGATAGACCTGTTGGGCCGTAAAGCTGTAACGCTATGCCTTTTCAATCCTAATGTACGCGAGTTTTGGACGGCGCTGGCAACTGATACCTGCACATCCTATGATGTTGATGGTATTGTAGTATTTAATGAGCGTAACGGACCGCTGTTAAACGCGCTTGGAGCGAGCCATATTGTTACTAATATCGACCCGTCAAAGTCTACTTGTTTTTGCAATTATCACCAGCAGGAGGCAAAGAAATACAACATTAATTTTGAGCGGGCAAAAGAAGGCTACCACAAGCTGGATGAATTTGCTAAAGCAGCATTAAAAGATCTAAGACCAAGTGACGGTTATTATGTAGAATTTCAGCGTATTATGCTGGAGTACCCGGAGATAGTAGCCTGGGATAAACTGTTTGATATTGGCAAGCACCAAATAGTTGATGATGTTTACAAAGCGGTAAAAGCCATAGGCAAAAAACAATTGGTTGGTTTACATATTGAGCATGTAAATTCATTTAATCCGTTTTTTAGAGCTACCAGGGATTATGAGAATTTGGCTCAGCGTGTAGACTTTTTAAAAGTGGTTATGTACAACAATGTTGGCGGCGAACGTTATGCCAGGTTCATCCATAATATAGCGTCGACCATATTTAAAGATGTACCGCCCGAAGAATTGATGCGTTTCAATAATCACCTGCTTGGTTATAGTGAAAAAGAGGCTGCCTTAGATAAGCTGGCTATTGAGGGATTATCTCCTGATTATGTTTTCCGCGAAACTCAACGTGCAATTGCCGGTGTAAAAGGCAAGTGCCCTATCCTGCCCGGTATTGATATTGGCATCCCGGTAGGTAAAAAAAGTCACCAGCAAACGCCCGACGATGTTTACAATGCTACGCTTGCTGCTTATAAGGCAGGTGCCAATGGCGTGATCCTATCGCGTAAATATTCTGAAATGAAACTGGAGCACATAGATGCCGCCGGACGCGCGATACGTGAGGCTATGAAAGGATAAGTATGAAAGAAGAACCTAAAGACGGCATATCAAGGCGAAAATTTGTACAAGCCGGTGGGATGATAGCTGCTACAGCTATTATACCAAAGGAAATTAACAGATCAGTTGATGCTACTGACGAACAAAATCACGCCAAAAGCGAAGAAGACTATTTACAATATATTGATCCAATAATTGGTAATATAGCCCCGTTGCTCAATACAAACCGCCCGGTAGTGCATTTACCTAACCAAATGGTGCGGACGTTTCCGCGCCGGCAGGATTATACCGATGACCAGATAACAGGCTTCCCACTGCTGGCTTTAAACATTATAACACCACAGGTTATTTTTTCTATAAAGCCATCAAAAGGTGTAATAACTGATACAGACTGGAACGGAAGAATGACCTATGACCATGATCTGGAAATTACGCGCCCCTGGTATTACGCAACAACTCTTATTGATGAGGATATAAGGGTGGAGCATACTGTAGGTAAAAACGGCGGTATTTATAGGTTTACGTTTCCAAAAGGGGTTAAGAAAAATATCCTGTTGAATCATTGTTATGAAAATGGGATATTCACCATTACTAACGGAAATAAAATATCAGGAACCGAATTTGTGATAGATGCTATCCATCAACAAAAAGGTAAAGCCTATATGTATGGCATTTTCTCCGGGAAACCCATAAGCGGAAAATCAGCAGGCGAAAAAGACTGGGGCAAATATAATGCGGGTGGCCCAAAGCCAAAACCTAAAACGATGGCGGGCGAAAAAGCTTGGATGAGCTATAGCGAAAATGAACCATCAGTTATAGAATTTAGGTATGCTACTTCTTTTATCAGTGAAGAACAGGCTGAAAAGAATTATAATGAAGAACTTTTAACCATCACATTTCAGCAGTTAGCGGATAAAAGCAAAGCAGCCTGGAAAAAGGTTATCGGCCAGATAAAAGTTGAAGGAGGTACTGTTGGGCAAAAACGCACATTTTATACAGCCCTGTACCGCTGTTATGCCCGGATGATCAACATAACAGAAGATGGAAAATATTTTAGTGCCTATGATGGTCAGGTTCATGAAGATAAACGGCCATTTTATACAGATGATTATAGCTGGGGAAATTTTATAGCGATGCACCCCTTGCGTACCATCCTTGATCCAAAAGCGGAGGGAGATATGCTACAGTCTTATGTCATTGTGTATCAGCAAAGCGGTTGGGTGCCTGAGTACCCTAAAACCTTTGGCGACCGTGAAGGGATGCTAAGTTTTCATTCGTCTATTATGTTTTTGGATGCATACCGAAAGGGTATTCGCAATTTCGATGCTAATAAAGCGCTTGAAGGCATGTTAAAGAGTGCAGAACAAGCTACTATGCTCCCATCAAGAAATGGCCCTAAGGGCGCATTAGAGGATTTTTATTATGAAAAGGGTTATTACCCTGCCTTACACCCCGGCGAAGCTGAAACCGACCCAATTGCAAGGCATGGCCAGCGTTCGGCAGTTGCAGTTACATTGGCGGGTAGCTATGATGCCTGGGCCTTAAGCGAAATGGCAAAGGAGTTAGGGAATACTCCAGTGTATAACCGCCACGCTCCGCGAGCCAATAATTATAAGAACCTATGGAACAAAGAAGCAATGCTTTTTTTGCCTAAGGACGCTAAAGGCGATTGGATAAATATTAACCCAAAAACAGAAGGGGGCGCTTACTATAACGAGAATAACGGCTTAACTTATAAATGGAATATACAACACGATGTTGAAGGTGTAATAGCCTTAATGGGTGGGAAAGAAAAATTCGAACAAGAGCTTGACCAATTTTTTAGGGACGGATTAGAATCTAACCGTGCATCGTTCCTGGCAAAGTTCCAGGATATGACGGCATTAACAGGGCAATTCTCTATGGGTAATCAATGCGCGTTCTATATTCCATATTTATATAACTATACCAATTCGCCGTGGAAAACACAGAAATGGACACGGTATGTGTTAGATACCTGGTTCAAGGATAATGTATTAGGCGTTCCGGGTGACGAAGATGGCGGATCCATGTCGGCAGTAGTAGTATTTTCAGCAATGGGATTTTTTCCTGTTAAACCAGGTGTGCCTATGTATACCATTACCAGCCCGGTGTTTAGTAAGATAACTATTGATCTGCCGAATGGCAAAATGTTTACGCTGATAGCAAATGGTTGTTCAAAAACTCATAAGTATATTCAATCAGCTAAAATGAACGGGAAGAAACTGGATACATTATGGTTTTCGCATAGCGATCTGGTAAATGGGGGGACGTTAGTTTTGGAGATGGGAGAAATGCCATTGAAGGCTTAAAGGGCCCCCAGGGCAACACCCTACTATTGCAAACAAAAAAGCCCGTATCAATGATACGGGCTTTTTAATATTATAAGCTTTACTAATTACTCAGCTGCAGGTGCTTCTTCAGTACCTGCAGCTTTCTTTTTAGGAGCTGCTTTTTTCTTTGGAGCTGCAGCTTCTTCAGCTACAGGCGCTGCTGCTGCTTCCGCAACAACTTCAGGTGCTTTTTCAACAACCGGTTTAGCTGCTGCTTTTGCTTTAGGCGCCGGTGCAGCATCTTCTGCTACGGGTGCAATTGCAAAAGGAATTACAGATACGTATGAACGGTTATCTGCTTTCTTTTTGAAAACTACTTCGCCTGCTGTTAAAGCAAATAAGGTATGATCTCTGCCGATACCTACGTTAAGGCCCGGATTGTGTTTAGTACCACGCTGACGAACGATGATATTACCGGCAATTGCCGGCTGACCACCAAATATCTTGATACCTAAACGTTTGCTATGTGACTCGCGGCCGTTTCTTGAACTACCGGCCCCTTTTTTGTGTGCCATTTCTTATATTTTTATAAAGCTGTAAAGCCTTGTTTTAAAAATCTGATTATAAAGTTATACCGGTTATCTCGATCTTGGTAAATTGCTGACGGTGACCGTTTTTCTTTTTGTAACCTTTTCTTCTTTTCTTTTTGAAGATAATTACTTTATCACCTTTTAAATGAGACACGATCTTAGCTGATACTTTAGCGCTTTTCAAATCGGTTCCCAATTTGAATTTACCTTCGTTTTCTGCTAACAACACATTGTCAAATTCAATATTAGCGCCCTCATCTCCTTGTAATCTGTGTACAAAGATCTGCTGGTCTTTAGCAACCTTAAATTGCTGTCCTGCTATACTTACTATTGCGTACATGGTTTGTTAATTAATGTTTTAAAATTCGAGGTGCAAATATAGGTATTACATTTTCAATATACAATACACCTTTTATTTTTTCTGATTAGTCTCTTCGCTGGCTAAAACCTGCATTATTTCTTTTATCAGGTGTTGATTAGCATCTACCAACTTTGGATCACCATAATAATTAGCATCAAATATTACTTTTTTGCTTTTTCGTTTATAGTTAAACTCTATTACATAACGCGGCGGCTTAGGGCCGGTTTTTACACTGTCGCCGGTTTCATCAGCAGGGAAATCCCAAAAACCAAGGTCGGCAGCCTTACGGTGCAGGTAAAGCAGTTCTTTTTGATTTAAGTGTAAATGCATTTTCACTAACGAGTCTTTTACATTTAAATATTGATAATCGCCGGTTTTTGAATTGTATTTGTTCAGCATACTATCCCTGTCGCCATATTGAAAAACGATAGAATCAAACTCAACAAACTTATACGGAGCATTTTTTAATACCATACCATAGTAATAGATACAGTAGAATAAAAAAGGCAAGAAGATACTTAAGGCAAGAAATATTTTTTTTGCTTTGGATGACATGTAGGGTAGTTATTATAAGTTAAATCATTTCAATATCGATATCAATCGGGTTACCGTCAGTAAGTTCTCCCTCCCATTTGCTAACAACCGCGGTAGCCATAGCATTACCTAAAACATTTGTAGCAGAACGGCCCATATCTAATAACGGGTCAATACCTATTAAAAGTGCAAGCCCGGCCTCAGGAATATTAAACATGGCAATAGTACCGGCAATTACCACTAACGATGCACGCGGTACCCCCGCAATTCCTTTACTGGTTAACATTAAAGTTAACAACATGGTAAGTTGCTGCGCAATTGATAGGTGTATGCCATACGATTGTGCCAGGAATAACGACGCAAAAGTCATATACATCATAGAACCGTCCAGATTAAACGAATAACCCAGCGGCAACACAAAGCTTACAATTTTATTGCTGCAGCCAAAACGCTCCATCTCTATCAGCACACGTGGATAAGCCGCTTCGCTGGTTGAGGTACCGAAAGCAACCAGCATGGCATCTTTTATATTATTTACCAGCGTAAATGCCCTGCCTTTTAATACAAAAAATCCAGCCAGAATAATTACCAGCCAAAGTATAATAAGCGAGAAGTAAAACTCGCCGATAAATATGGCATAAGTTGATAATATCCCTACACCTTGTTTAGCAACTATAGCTGTAATTGCCCCAAATACCGCTAACGGGGCCAGCTTCATTACGTAACCGGTTATTTTTAAAATAACGTGAGCAATAGCATCGAAAGCTTTAACTACAACTTGGCCCTTTTCGCCAATTGCAGCGGTGGCCACACCAAAAAATAAGGCAAAAACAACTATTTGCAGTATCTCATTGTTAGACATTGACTCAAAAAAGCTCTTTGGGAACACATGACTGATGAAATCTCTTAAGGAAAGCGACGTTTTTTGTATCTCTGTACCTAAATGACTGTCGGGTAGCATCAGGTGCATTTCGCGGCCCGGTTGAAATAAATTAATCAGTATCATCCCCAATAACAGGGAGATCAATGTAGCACTTAAAAACCAAAGCAGGGTCTTGCCGCCAATACGGCCAACTGCTTTAATATCGCCAACTTTAGCCACACCAACTACTAACGTGGTGAACACCAATGGCGCTACGATCATCTTTATTAACCTCAAAAATATATCACTTAAAACAGTGAAATACATTACTTTATCCTCACGTATGACATCATTTACTTTACGTATTTTGGCTTGGGTTATACGTTGTGATTTTAGTTCCTTGAAATTTGCCGATGTGCTGTCTTTTAATAGAACCAGTTTGTTATCAATAATTTTGATGGCGGTTTCCGCAGCACTGACATTGTTATTATAGGTATTAATTACATTTGCGTTGTAGATGTAACCAACTATCACACCTAAAATAAGTGCGATAAAAATATAGAGCGTAAGTTTATTTTTTTGCATCGCTAAATATAAGACGGCGAAACTAAAACTATTTACTATTTTGTTAAAAATATTCAATCTAATATAATGAACACTGCCACCTATGGCTTACAGGATATAAAAAAAGAATTGCAGCACCTATCGGGCCCCAAAATTGCCGACTTATGTTTGCGATTAGCCCGTCATAAAAAAGAGAATAAAGAGCTGCTTGCTTATTTATTATTTGAAGCTGATAACGAAGCGGTTTTTATTGAAAAAATAAAAGCCGAGGCTGGATTTATGTTTAGCCAATTGCCTGTAAGAAGTTATGAGGCCGCTAAATATCTTCGAAAAATATTAAGACTACTTAGTAAGTACACCAAATTCATGGCTTCAAAGGAAGCCGAGATTACCTTACTTTTAAATTTTTGCACCAACTATTTGCAATATGCCGACAAACGTGCAACCTATAAACCCCTGCGACTTATTTTAACCCGACAATTGGAAAAGATAAAAACATTAACAGGCAAATTGCACGAAGACCTGCAATTTGATTTTAGTAATGACTATAATTTATTGCTGGATGATGCCGAAAAAAAACTCACCTGGTTTAATAAGAATGCTTTCTTGTTGTAACATTCCCCCTATCTTAGCATCTAATAAAACAAACTAACCTGCACGTGGCTGATAAAGAACTGGTCTTTAAGCAAATATTTGAAGCTAATTCAAAAAAAATCTACCATTTGTGCTATGGTTATACGGGTGATGATGATGCTGCGAACGACCTATTACAAGAAACATTTTTAAAAGTTTGGCAAAACCTTGATAAATTCCGTAACCAGGCAATGATATCAACCTGGATATATCGTATCGCTGTAAATACTTGCCTTACGTATTTAAGATCAGAGAAACGACAAGCAAAGGAAGAGCTTACACCCCAGATAGCCGAAACCAAAATGGAAGAGGTATCTGATAAGAACGAGCAGGTTACATTGCTATATAAGTGTATATCAAAATTAGAAGAATCAGAAAGAATAATAATAACTATGGTGCTGGATGAAATGCCTTACCCCGAAATAGCAGAAATATCAGGCATATCTGAAGGTAATTTGCGGGTTAAAATTTTCCGCATTAAACAAAAATTGACAGAATTATATAATCAGTATGAAAGACTTTGATCATTTAATGTCGGTTTGGCAGGAACAGCCAAAAAAAGATCAGCTTTCAGTGGACGATGTGCTGAAGCAGGTGAAGAAGGGAATGAACAGTATTAGCAGGAAATTGCTATGGAATATTACCAGCATGGGCATATCTTTTGCAGGGCTGCTTGTGGTGATGTTATTTTTTGTTTTTAACTCGTGGGTAACTTATTTAGGCATAGTTATTATAATGGTTACTATGATATTGTATGTTATGATGATGATAAGGGATTACCGCATTATAAGCAAACAGGATGTAACCATTAATCCTGCAGATTATTTGCAAGACTTAAAAGTATATCAAAAAAACCGGGCAGCCATTTATGGCTGGTTATACTACCTATATGTTATATTAATAAGCACCGGTTTGTTATTATACTTTTTTGAAGTATTACAAAGCGCATCGGCAACGTTTAAGGTGGTGGCGTATGGTTTAACAATTGCCTGGTTAATGTTCTGTACTTTTTATTTAAAGGGGCGGTTTGTTAAAAGCGAACAGGAAAAACTTAACCTGATGATTGACCGCCTTATTCGCCTGCAAAATCAGTTTGATTAGTTATTTTTTTTCTGCGGGTTTACTAAAATCAGCATAACTTTTTTTTATATAGATCATCATATCGTACATCGTCATCTTTCTTATCTCATAAGGCGAGGGGCTGTACTTAATCATAAAATTTTGCAACGAATCTCCTTTTAAAGATGTTAACGCTTGTATCCTTTCTTTCGAGAACATACTAAACACAAAACCATCCTGCTCATCCCTTAACATTGCTTTTTGCAGTGTGTTTTTTTTATTTCTTGAAAACAAGCTAACTAATTTCAAAACATTTAAACTTACCAGTTCGCTCGTATTATTGGGCCTGCCGGTATTAACATACGGCGACCGTTTAACAAAAATGCTTTTTATACCGGGGGCCTTGTAATTAAAGATCCGTGCAAATTCACGGCGGTTATCTACCGAGTCTTTTTTATAATTACGCATTCCCCTGATAGATACTTCATTCAATAAGATATTAGCCGATTGAAGATAAATAGTAGTTGGTATTAATCCGTTCCCTACTCCAAATTTATATGTTTTATAGCCGATATGAGTAATAGTTATAGTGTCGCCCGCAGGAGCATAATTTAATCTAAAACTCCCGGTTGACGAAGTGAAGCCTGCTCCCATTTTAGATACCAAAGTAGCATTTGTTACCGGCAACTTTGTAATTAAATCTAATACAGTTCCATTTAATTGTTGTGCACTAAGCCTGCCGGTAAAAAATAGCAATATCAATATACCGGCAAGCCTCATGCAGTGATAGGTTTAGTTTAATTTCAGTCTAAAATAAAACATATCATATTGACTATTAAAACTTTAACATTACTTAACATTATAGCATCAACTCGGTAGTGATTGCATCTTATTCTTAATAATTATCATTGTTAATTTTGTATTTTTATTCATTGTGGAGTTTACACTGATCATCGAAAATGCAGAGTAAAATTGTATTTAACATAATTTAACCACCACCTAAAAATCTACCATAAAACCAATGCGCATTTTTTATATTTTTGCATGGGTTTGAAAAAATCAGGGGCATCAGCTCCAACCCTATCACTTGTCAATGGATATATCAGTTGTAGTACCACTTTATAACGAAGTTGAATCATTGCCCGAGCTTACCTCATGGATAAGCCGTGTTATGGATGAAAATGGCTTTTTGTATGAGATTATATTAATTGACGATGGCAGTATAGACGGCTCATGGGATATGATTGCTAAACTGCGTTTAAATAATCCTTTTATAAAGGGTATTAAATTCAGGCGCAATTATGGTAAATCCGCCGCTTTAAACGTTGGTTTTGATGCCGCACAGGGTAATGTGATAATAACGATGGATGCAGACTTACAGGACAGCCCTGATGAAATTCCGGAGCTGTATCGCCGCATCGTCGAAGAAAAATACGACCTTATATCCGGCTGGAAAGCTAAAAGGTATGACCCTATAACTAAAACCGTTCCCACAAAACTATTTAATTTAGCCACGCGAAAAATGTCGGGGATAGATAACCTGCACGATTTTAACTGCGGTTTAAAGGCTTATCGTAAAGCGGTAGTAAAAAACATAGAGGTTTATGGCGAAATGCACCGTTATATACCGGTTATTGCCAAGTGGGCCGGGTTCACTAAAATTGGCGAGCAAGTAGTCGAACACCGTGCACGTAAATATGGCACAACAAAGTTTGGCATGAGCCGTTTTGTAAATGGCTTTTTAGACCTGCTTTCGATATTTTTTGTAGGCAAATTTGGCAAACGCCCCATGCATTTTTTTGGAGCAATGGGAAGCTTAAGTTTTTTTGCCGGGTTAGTTTGCGCAATCTGGATAATTAGCGAAAAGCTTTATTATATAGCCCATCACATAAAAATTACGCGTGAAGTAACAGCGCAGCCTTTATTTTATATAGCGCTGGTAGCCATTATAATTGGCTCCCAACTGTTTTTAACCGGCTTTGTTGCCGAACTGGTTGCCCGCAGCGCCCCCGAGCGGAATAAGTACCAGATAGAGGATGTTATTTAATGTATGTTAGAATTATTATATTGTCATTTCGATGAGCAAGCGTAGGCCTCCGGTGTGAAGAGAAATCTTATACACCATGCATCGCAAAATTTGCACAGTGTATAAGATTTCTCACTATCGTTCGAAATGACAATCACTATTTAATCTTCATTAATCCCTATTAAAAAAAATCTGCACATTTGCACATCAGCATATCTGCACATCCAAAATATGTTTTTTTCCATTATCATACCTTTATACAACCGCCCGCAGGAAATTAAAGAACTGTTGCAAACGCTTACGTTGCAGAGTTATAAAAACTTCGAGGTATTGGTTATTGAAGATGGATCTGTTAATGACGCGGAAGAAATAGTAAAAAGCTTTGTCGGCCAACTGGATGTAAGATACTTTGTAAAAGAAAATGCAGGCCAGGGTTTTGCCCGCAACTTCGCGTTCGAACGTGCCAAAGGCGATTATTTTATCATATTCGATTCTGATTGCCTTATTCCTGAGGATTATTTACAGATCGTTAACAACTCGTTAACAAAAAACTGGCTGGATGCCTATGGCGGCCCGGACGATGCACACCCTTCATTCACCCCTACTCAAAAAGCCATTAGTTATTCCATGACCTCGCCTTTTACAACCGGTGGTATACGGGGCAATAAAAAAGGAATTGGCCAGTTTCATCCGCGTAGCTTTAATATGGGTATATCAAGGCAGGTGTGGGAAAAAGCAGGCGGCTTTATCATTACCCGCCTGGCCGAAGATCTGGAATATAGCATCCGTATCCACTCATTGGGTTTTAAAATAGGTTTAATTCCTGATGCCAAAGTGTACCATAAACGCCGCACCAACTTCTTGCAATTTTATAAACAGATACACTTTTTTGGCCGGGCGCGTATTAATGTTTATAAGTTTCATCCTACTCAACTAAAATTAATACATTTTTTTCCGGCTTTTTTTACCTTATCGCTGTTATTTACAGCTATTTCTAATATCTTTAACTGGCGAATAGCTGTATTATGCAACGTTATTTTAGCACTTATTATTTTGTTGATATTTTTTCACGCGTGGATTAAAAATAAGTCGGCAAAAATTGCATTTTTGAGCTTGGTAGCTTCCTTCATTCAACTAACTGCTTATGGACTTGGTTTTATGCAAGATTTTTGGAAGCGGATAATATTAAAAAGATCGTAAATAATATATGTATCATCCCTTTTCTGTTGCAGAGACCACTAAAACTGCATGGACTATTTTTAAGAAAAACTTTGTAACTATAATTGTTTACTCATTTATATCGTTTTTCCTGCTATCTATTTTAGGGATCATAACTGAATATCTAATTTCACCTGAAGCATTTTGGGGTAAAATGGCTGTGTCGTTTATAATGATACTTATACAAGCCTACACCACACTTGGCCTTTATAAACTTATATTTACTGTAATTGACAGTGAATATTACGAATTTGAATTCAGGCAGGTATTACCGGCATTTAAAGGTATAGTAAGTTATCTTGTGGTAGTGTTCTTTATCGCATTTTTGATTACTACGTTTCACTTTTTAATGGTGCGGTTAAATGACTATCCTAACATCCAAACCTTACTTGAAAATATTGCTGCAATAGTTACTCTTTATATAGCCTTGCGTGTTATGTTCTTTATCACGTTTATAGTTGATGATCAGTCGGGCGCTATTGAGTCTATCCGTCAAAGCTTCCAGCTTACTAAAGGCTATTTTTTTAAAGTATTAATAATGTTGGGCATAATCTTATTATTTATTGCGCTTCCGGCTGCATTGTCACAATATAACGGGTTTGGATTTATATCAATAGCCATTATATTTACCTACCCTTTTGTTAATATTATATTAGCGGTAACTTACCGCAAGCTTGTTTATAGCCACCTGGATATAGACGATGATATTGCCGAAACTAATTAAGCCATGGGTTTAAAAGTTCTGTTAAGTAAGGTATTCGCGGCGTGGGTTAATACAGACTTGAACCACATCCGCAAAAACGCGGTAGCACTGCAGCAAAAAACTTTTGAGCAATTACTTGATAAAGCAAAAAACACGGCGTTTGGTAAAGATCATAGGTTCGCTCAAATAAAAACATACGAAGATTTTAAAAAGCACGTACCTATACGCGATTATGAAGAGCTCAGTTCCTACATCAAACGCGTAGCCAACGGCGAGGAAAATGTGCTTTGGCCGGGTAAACCAACTTATCTCACTAAAACATCGGGCACTACATCAGGCGTTAAATACATCCCCATAAGCAAGGAAAGCATGCCCGAACATATTAAGGCTGCCCGAAACGCGCTATTAAGCTATATTCATGAAACCGGTAAAGCCGGTTTTTTAGATGGTAAGATGATATTTTTACAAGGCAGCCCTGTGCTATCTGAAAAAGCAGGAATACCAACCGGCAGGCTATCAGGTATTGTGGCGCATCATGTGCCCGCCTATCTGCAAAAAAACCGTTTGCCAAGCTATGACGTAAATTGTATTGAAGATTGGGAGCAAAAGGTTGATGCTATTGTACAGGAGACGGTTAATGAAGATATGCGCCTGATATCCGGCATACCACCCTGGTGTCAGATGTATTTCGACAGGCTCTCGGCTGTTTCGGGCGATAAAAAAATAAAAGATATCTTCCCTAACTTTAAGCTATTTGTATATGGTGGTGTAAATTTTGAGCCTTACCGTGCACGTATGCAAGAAAGTATTGGCTTTGCTATTGATTCGATAGAAACTTATCCGGCATCCGAAGGCTTTATAGCTTTTCAGGACTCGCAAAAAAGTAAAGGGTTATTGTTATTGGTTGATTCGGGTATATTTTATGAATTCATTCCAACCGATGAATATTTTAATGAAAACCCAACGCGTATTTGCTTACAGGATGTTGAGCTGGATAAAAATTATGCACTGATATTAAATACAAATGCCGGTCTTTGGGGTTATAGTTTAGGCGATACAGTAAAATTCATATCAAAGAACCCTTATAAAATATTAGTGACCGGGCGTATTAAACATTACATTTCTGCGTTTGGAGAACATGTTATTGGTGAGGAAGTGGAGCAGGCCCTAATGAGTGTGGCAAATGAAGAGGGTGTAGAGATTATTGAGTTTACCGTGGCCCCGCAGGTAAATCCTCCGCAGGGCGAATTACCTTACCACGAGTGGTTTATAGAGTTTGGAGCAGCTCCAAAGGATGTAAAAAACTTCGCTTTAAAGGTTGATAAAGCACTGCAAGAAAAAAATATTTACTATTTTGACCTTATCGACGGTAACATTTTGCAACCTTTGATCATCCAAAGCCTGAAAAAGGATGCGTTTATTAATTATATGCGTTCGCAAGGAAAACTTGGCGGACAAAATAAAGTGCCACGGCTGGCTAACGACAGGAAGATAGCAGAAAAGTTATCTTTGTATATTACAAATTAAATTACCCTCCCGTCATTGCGAGGAACGAAGCAATCTCTATACTTGCAAATCAATAACGGGAACTATATAAAAGAATTGAGTACCATAAAAAATATAGCCATTCTTGGCTCAACCGGCAGCATTGGAACACAAGCCTTAGCGGTGATAGGTGAAAACCCATCATTATTTAAAGCCTATGTTTTAACAGCCAAAAACAATGCCGCACTATTAGTAAAACAGGCGCTGCAGTTTAATCCTGCCTATGTAGTTATTTGCGATGAAAGTAAATATCAGGAGGTAAAACAAGCATTGGCTAATACAGCTGTAAAAGTTCTGGCTGGTATACAAGCTATAAATAATGTTGTTACCCAACAGGAAATAGATACCGTAATAACCGCTATGGTTGGCTTTGCCGGTTTAGAACCTACCATCGCGGCTATAAAAGCGGGTAAAGACATCGCGTTAGCAAATAAGGAAACCCTGGTTGTTGCCGGCGAATTGATAACCGGTTTAGCCAAACAGCATAACGTTAAAATTTTACCGGTAGACTCTGAGCATTCGGCAATTTATCAATGCCTTGCGGGCGAAGAGCATAACCCGATAGAAAAGATCATATTAACCGCTTCAGGCGGGCCGTTCAGAGGAAAAACAACATCTTTTTTAGCTGATGTAACCCGCGAAAATGCGCTAAAACATCCTAACTGGGTAATGGGTGCCAAAATAACTATCGATTCGGCTACGTTAATGAATAAAGGCCTGGAGGTAATTGAAGCAAAATGGCTGTTTGATCTGGAAGCTAAACAGATAGAGGTAATTGTACACCCGCAGTCTATCATCCACTCTATGGTTCAGTTTGAAGACGGCTCCATAAAAGCACAAATGGGTCTGCCCGATATGAAACTGCCGATACAATACGCATTGGCACATCCTAATCGTTTAAAAAACAACTTTAAGCGGTTTAATTTTACAGATTATCCTAACCTTACCTTTGAAAAACCAGACCTGGAAACTTTCCGTAATTTGGGTTTAGCTTTCGAGGCATTAAACACGAGTGGTAATATGCCCTGTATAATAAATGCGGCAAACGAAATTGCTGTAGCGGGGTTTTTAGATAATAAGATTAGTTTTTTGGCAATGAGCGATGTTATTGAAGGCTGTATGAAACATATCAGCTTTAAAACTCATCCTACCCTTGACGATTATTTGAATACTGACAAAGAAACACGCATATTTGCGCAAAATTTAATAAAACAAATGCCCGCAAAGGCATACAATTTGATATAGAATGAGTATAGTAATTATGGTTGGCCAGTTAGTACTGGGACTTTCGATTTTAGTGATTTTGCATGAGCTGGGCCATTTTTTAGCTGCAAGGGCGTTTGGTATTAAAGTAGATAAATTTTACCTGTTTTTTGATGCATGGGGCTTTAGCCTGTTCAAGTTTAACTATAAAGGTGTTGAATATGGCATAGGATGGTTGCCGCTTGGTGGCTATGTAAAAATTGCCGGCATGATAGATGAATCAATGGATACCGAACAGCTGGCCGGTCCGCCGCAGCCGTGGGAGTTTCGTTCAAAACCGGCATGGCAGCGTTTAATAGTAATGCTGGGTGGTATTTTTGTAAATGTTGTACTGGGTATATTTATTTTTTGGATGCTTACCGCGCGTTTGGGCGAAAGCTACATACCAAACTCCAGTATAAAGTATGGCATTGTACCGGGCACCATCGGTAAAAAGATGGGGCTTGAAGCCGGCGATAAAATTATTGCAGTAAACGGCAAACCTGTTGACCGCTTTGAGGACCTGATGAGCTCAAAAGTATTACTGGATCATACGGTATTAACCTTGCAAAGAGGTGATAAAACTATGAACCTAACCGTGCCGGCAAATATTATAAATGATCTGTCTGACTATGGTATTGAGCAGTTTATAAGCAGTTTCCCGCGTACCACTTTTGCTGTTGATTCTGTAGTACCCAAAAGTAACGCGCAAATAGCCGGGCTAATAAAAGGCGACAGTGTAACCGCAGTAAATGGAACTAAAATTCAATTTTATGACCAATTCCAGGCGCAAATAAAAGCAAATGGCAATAAACTGGTTGATTTGACTGTTAAGCGCAACGGCGATACATTACAGTTAAAATCGCATGTTACCAGCGAGGGCACAATAGGGATATCAATAAAACCCAATATGCCCGATGAAAAGACAATTAACTATGGTTTTTTTGGTTCATTACCTGTTGGTGCCAATAAAGCCTGGGGCACATTCTCTGTTAATGCCAGGGCCATTGGCAAGGTGTTTAAGGGCGAGGCTAAGTTTAACAAAGTAGTTGGCGGCCCTGTTGCTATTGCAAACATGTTTGGCAGCCATATAGACTGGATACATTTCTGGAGTCTGGTTGGTTTCTTATCTATGGTACTTGCCTTTACTAATCTATTGCCTATCCCCGCGCTTGATGGTGGCCACGCGGTATTTTTAATTATAGAGATGATAAAGGGTAAGCCATTAAGCGATAAGTTCCTGGAACGCGCCCAGATAGTTGGCTTTGTTTTATTAATATCATTAATGGTATTTGTGTTTGGCAATGATATTGTTAAACAGGTTATGAAGAATAAACCATAAGTTCATGACAAAAACGTTGTTTGCTTCACGCGAGTATGAACCAAGTTTCACCCTCGCGTGAAACAAAATTGAAACAGTTTATCCTATCAATGGCTTAATTACCTCTTCCAATTGATGCAGCTTCACCATATTGGGGCCATCACTCAAAGCATTATCCGGGTCAGGGTGTGCTTCCATGAAATAACCATCGGCACCAAAAGCTTTGGCAGCAAGGGCCATCATAGGCACAAAGGTACGGTCGCCACCGGTTTTACCCCCCGCACCGCCGGGACGCTGTACAGAGTGGGTACAATCCATACAAACAGGATAACCAAAACCTTTCATGTCATAAATATTCCTAAAATCTACAGCAAGGTTATTATAGCCGTACATATTACCGCGTTCGGTTAAAATTACCTGTGTATTACCTGCTTCAACAACTTTTTGAGCCGGGTAAAACATATCATGCCCTGATAAAAATTGGGCTTTTTTAACATTCACAACCTTACCGGTTTTTGCAGCTGCAACCAACAGATCAGTTTGGCGGCATAAAAACGCGGGGATTTGTAAAATATCAACAACTTCGGCAGCAATAGCGGCCTGATATGGCTCGTGGATATCGGTAGTAACGGGCAGGTTAAATTTTTCTTTTATTTTTTGCAGCATTTCCATGCCCTTTTCAATACCGGGCCCGCGGTACGAGTGTATTGATGTTCGGTTAGCCTTATCAAATGATGATTTAAATATTACGGTGATTGAGTACTTCTGCCCTATTTCGGCAACTTTATCAGCAACGGTATAAAGCAGTTCCTGATTTTCCATTACGCATGGGCCCAATATAAAAAAAGGCTTCTGTTGTATCTGTTCAAACAATGTCATGCAACAAAGATGAGAAATTTTATGTTTAAGCACTAATTGCATTTTCTTACGCCTAACTTTGCACCATGATTAATTATTTTGATTTTTACGCCATACCCGAATCATTCAACCCTGATCAGGCTTTCCTAAAAAAGAAGTTTTACGAGTTAAGCAAACAATATCATCCTGATTTTTATGCTAATGAGGATGAAACGAAACAGCAGGAAATACTTGAACTATCTACCTTAAATAATAAAGCATATCAAACACTTTCTAATCCTAATAAGCGGTTGGAATACATACTCAGACTGTATGACCTGGTTTTCGAGGGGGCAAAACCACAGCTTCCCGCAGATTTTTTAATGGAGATGATGGATATTAACGAACGCTTAATGGAGGTAGATAATGCCGTAGAATTGGGACATATAACTGCGGAAGTGCTTGCTGTTGAAAGTGATATAGATGAAGGCTTATCGGTCTTAACTAATGATTATGAGCAGTTGGATGATACCGCTAAAGCAAGCCGTTTGAATGATATTGCAAATATTTATTATCGCCAAAAATACCTGTTGCGAATTAAGGAGAGTTTAAATACATTTGCGTCCCGCTTCTGAGGACTTAAATCCACCCTCGGATAAAAGCAAGCAAGCCCAGCTGGCGGAATTGGTAGACGCGCTGGTCTCAAACACCTGTGGGAAACCGTGCCGGTTCGACTCCGGCGCTGGGTACAAGGCCCGATACGAAAGTATCGGGCCTTGCTGTTTTAATGCATTAGCTCAACGCAGGATATTTTTGCAGCCCGCCCTGGCAAAGTGATAAAATTTATAAATTCATAAACAATTATTTTTCTTAAATGTATAATATACAAGAAGCTTCCCCGTAATCTGCTTTCAATTAGTATCCGATACTTTCCCCTCATTTAAACCATTTTGATACGCTAATTTATCTAAATAGATTATATAACTTAATGTTTGGCAATTAAATTTAATTAACATGAAAAAGGGAAAGGTAGTCATCTTAATGATTGGCATGGTAGTATCGGGAATAATAAGCGCAGGTGCGCAAAGCAAAAAAGAAAAAATTGAGATGTTAACTCAAAGAACGGATAGTCTTGAAAAAACACTGTCTCTCAGGAATGATAGCATAGTTCAGTTAAAAATAAAATTAGCCAGGCTGGAGGGTACAAAAGATGCCCATAATGAACAAATCCAACGATTTGAAAATAAGGCTGACAGTTTAAAAGAAGAATTGATTGTTAGTAATATGACCGTTGAAAACCAGCTAGCTAAAATAACACAATTAAATGCGGATCTTAATGGATTACAGGCGCAGCAAAAGGAATGGGCAAGTAAAAATGAAGCATTAACGTTAGAGGTTAATTCCCTAAAACCAAAACCAGCTGATGCCGGTATAGCTCCAAAGGATGCCAAACCGGCAGATCCTCCGAAAGATGGAATTAAGCCGGTATCTGCGACCAAAAACTAACATTTGTTAAAAGGGACGATAGTCCCTTTTATGATACCTCCTATGCTAACGAATGAGCGGAACTAAATGTTCACCAATTAGCTCAATAGATTTCAATAGTTTCTCTTGCGGAAGCGCTGCCTGATCCATTTGAAATGTCACACGGGAAATACCGCCTAAAGCTTCGCTGTGGCGAAGTATTTTTTCGGCCACTTCCTGTGGACTTCCAATCAACAAGGCACCGGTTGGGCCGGTTTGTGCATCATATTGCGCACGGGTTACAGGCGCCCATCCACGTTCTCTTCCTATTTTGGTAAATACCTCGGCATATCCGGGGTAAAAATCATTTCTGGCTTCCTGTGATGTATTTCCTACATAACCGATTGAATGTAAGCCAACTTTTAACTTATCAGGCGAATGCCCGGCTTTTTCCCCGGCTTCGCGGTAAAGATCTATCAATGGCCTGAAGCGATGTGTTTCGCCACCGATAACAGCAACCATTAATGGAAGCCCTAATGCACCGGCACGTATAAAAGACTGTGGAGTACCGCCAACGCCTAACCAGATAGGCAACGAGGGTTGTACGGGCCGTGGGTAAATTGCCTGGCCAGTTAGCGCCGCACGGAACTTGCCTGACCATGTAACTACTTCATTATCCCTTATTTTTAATAACAAATCAAGCTTTTCGGCAAAAAGCGGATCATAATCTTGTAGCTTATAACCAAAAAGCGGGTATGCCTCAATAAATGAGCCGCGCCCTGCTACAATTTCTGCACGGCCATTGGAAATGAGATCTAATGTAGCAAAGTTTTGAAATACCCTTACCGGGTCGGCCGCGCTGATAACAGTTACCGCACTGGTTAACCGGATTCGTTTGGTGCGTGCTGCCGCAGCTGCAAGGATAATGGTTGGTGCCGAATCTAAAAATTCCTTCCGGTGATGTTCGCCAATGCCAAACACATCCAATCCTGCCTGATCTGCATGTTCAATTCTTTCTAATAATTGGGCTATTACATTTACATTTCGGGTGGCCGTATCTTTGGCATCATTAAATGTAGCCGCGGCAAAACTATCTATTCCTATTTCCATACTATTATGTTTTACAATTGATGTTTAAACAAACATCAACAAGTTTAAACAATAATCCCGCCAAAAAAAATAGCGCTTGTTCAAAAGAACAAGCGCTGACAATAGTCTTGATTTACCCGGCTAACATCAAAAAATTGGGTTTGCCGGAATTATGTTATTTTCCTTTAACCGAATAAGTGATTTTAAAAATAGCGCCTTTCAAATCATCGGCCACATATAAAGCGCCGTCGGGTCCCTGAGCTAATCCGATGGGGCGGTATTGAAATGGCCCGGTAGGTTTTGCCAGGTTCTGACCTGTAAAATTATCTGCAAAAATCTCCCAATCTCCTGATGGTTTACCATTTTTAAAAGGAACAAAGGCCACTAAATAACCTATTTTTTGCGAGGACTGGCTATGAAAAGCCAGGAAAGCACCGTTCTTATATCTTTCGGGAAACATATTGCCGGTATAAAACAGCAGATCGTTCGGCGCAAGATGCGCGGGGAAAGCAGCAATAGGGTCAATATATTTATCTTCAACTGTTATCTTACCGTCTCCGCCATATTCCGGCGCAAGCATTTTCTTCTTCTGGATCTGATCATAATAAATAAATGGCCAGCCTGCATCTACCCCCTGGTGCAACTCGTACAGCGTTTCGGCCGGTAAATCGGCGCTTTGTTTGGCGGTATAATATTGGGGGAACTTATCATCAAAGCTACCACGGCCATGCTCTGTTGAAAATAAAGTTTTTGTACTGGTATTCCAGTCTATTCCAACTGCATTTTTAATCCCTTTCGCGTAATGAACCCCGTCGCCATAACTTTGATTAAGCTTGTTGGCTTTAAATTTCCATATCCCTCCTACCGAGTCTAAAAGCGGGCAACCGGGTATTCCTTGCCCTGAACCGGTCTGCCTGCATGCATCAGAATAAGAACCAACGGTTACATATAAATTATCCTTATCATCTAAGGCAATAGATTTTGAATTATCGCGTCTTTTATCTACTAATCCCTGTACAATTAGCTCGGGATTATCAGGATCAATTACTTCCTGCTTATCATTCAATTTATATCGGTATACACCGGTATTAGAGGCTGAGTAAAGATATTGCCCTTTTATTTTTATACCTGTGCCGGGATACTTTGCAAAACTCTTTTTTTTATCAAGTCTGCCATCATGATTGGTATCGCTCAGAAAGTAAATTCCATTTCCTTTTTTAATCGAATTTAATTTTACATAAATATCTCCGTGATCGGTGACAACCAAATGCCTTAATGACCCAAGCGAGTCGGCTATTATTGTTGCAGAAAACCCTGCCGGAAGTTTAAGATTTGCCGGAAAAGGTGCAGTGTTTTTATTAGCATTATTGAAGACTGAAAAACTGGCTAAAGCCGTAATTGCACATAACAGGCAAGTTACCCGAAGAACTATTTTATTCATGAAAGTTGTTTTTTGTTAAAAATTAGCTTTTGGTTTGATTGGCGTGTTTTATAAACAACACACAAAGCTATTAAAAAACGTTAGCTGCCGTTCTAACTTTCAGGTTTGTTACAATACATGTATATGATGCCCTGTCGTGTACATTATCGCGGTTGTAATAATTATGATTTTCTGATCTATTTTATATATTTGAGAACCTATTATTTATATAAACCTTTTTAATTACCAGTTAGTTATGAACAAGATTAAAGCCCTGCTCTTTGCAGTACTTTTTGCACCGCAATTAAGTGCATTTGCCCAGGCCCCTGTTGAAAAATACCCGGTTGATTCTGCTTCGGTAATTCATGCCGGTGTGCCTAAAGGCGAATTGGTCCAATTAAAATTTAACGACTCGAAAATATACCCGGGCACCACACGTAATGTTACTATTTATGTACCTGCCCAATATGATGGTAAAAAACCCGCTTGCCTGTATGTAAATCAGGATGGTGTTCAATTTAAAGCTCCTACTGTTTTTGATAATTTGATAAATAATAAAGAAATTCCGGTAACCATAGCAGTATTTATTGCACCGGGACAGGTTGCCGCCTCCGACAGGCAGACCTCGATAAACCGCAACAACCGCAGCTATGAATATGATAGCATTGGCGACACCTATATAAAGTTTTTATTAAATGAGCTTTTACCGGAAGTTGAAAAACAAAAAACAGCAGATGGCAGGCCCATCCTGTTATCAAAAAATGCAAACGACCGTGCTATTGGCGGCTCAAGCAGTGGCGCCATAGCTGCATTTAATGCAGCGTGGGAAAGGCCCGACCAATTTACCAGGATATTTAGTTCTATTGGCACTTACGTGGGTTTCCGCGGTGCAGAAAGGTTCCCTACTTTAATAAGGAAATATGAACCTAAGCCACTACGCATATTTATGCAGGATGGAACAAATGACCTTAATAACTATGTTGGCGATTGGTGGATAACCGCACAAATGATGGAAAGAGCTTTTCAGTTTGCAGGTTATGAAGTAGATCATGCCTGGGGCGAAGGCGGCCATAACGGCGTTCAGGCTACCGCGATCTTCCCGCAGGCAATGCGTTTTTTATGGAAGGATTATCCTAAACCGGTAGCCGTAGGCGTATCTAAAAATGCATTTACAAATACCGTTATATTGCCCGGCCAGGGTTGGGAACTGGTTGGCGAAGGCTATGGCTTTGCAGAAGGTACTGCTGTAAATGCAGCCGGCGAGGTTTTTTATCAGGATATACCCAATTCAAAAACTTATAAAGTTGATGTTAACGGTAAACTAACCACACTTAAACTGGATGCAAAAAAAGCAAGCGGTACAGCTTTTGGCCCAGATGGAAAGCGTTATACTGTAGCAGGCGGCACCAAACAAATATTAAGTTACGATGCAGATAATAAAGAGACTGTAATTGCAAGTGATATAGCAGGCAATGACCTTACCGTTGCAAATAATGGAAACGTGTATGTAACCGTACCTGATGGCACAGATAAACCCAGCAAAATATACCTGATAAAGCCAAACGGCGAAAAAACTATAGTTGATGAGGGTATAAAATATGCCAATGGATTAACGCTTAGCCCGGATCAAACCGAATTGTACGTTACAGAGTCTTCAACTCATTGGGTATATGCGTTCCAGGTTAAGGCTGATGGTACATTATCTGCCAAACAACGTTTTGGCTGGTTGCATGTGCCGGATACAGCAGAGAACGCGTGGTCTGACGGTGCAAAATGCGATATAAATAACCGTATTTATGTAGCCACCCGTTTAGGTATACAAATATTGGACGAAATTGGCAGGGTAATCAGCATTATGCCTACGCCTAACGGCAGCCCATCAAATCTATGCTTTGGCGGGCCTAATTTTGATATACTATATGTATCAGTAAAAGACAAAGTATATCGCCGCAAGGTTGGTGTAAAAGGTGCCAACTCATTTGATAAACCTTTTAAGCCAAATACACCTAAAATATAAATAGGGCATTATAAATGCTGTGATAGGTGTTATTGTGGGTTGGAATTTATCAGCATTGGTACCCTATTGCATTAGCAATAACTTCACTGCCATGCACATGGTTAGGCGGTAAGTTAAAAGTGAGATAGTAACAGAGAAAAACTATTTGGTTTTTTCGCCGGCGTATGGAAGGCTTGATATGTAAAGCACTATGCCAATACCAAAAACAATAAAGCCGCCATATGCTAATCCCGCAGATGCGCTTAATCCACTTCCTGAATCGGCAGGGTTTAGTGCGTGTACCGGTGTAAGGGTAAAAGCACCGGTAATTATTAATATTCCAATTGCTGTTATAACAAGTCCTAAAGTCTTTTTCATATTCGGATATTCAAAGGCACAAATATATAAACTTTGTGTTTTAATTATATATCTCTAAAACAATTCTTTTGCTTGTACACTTTTGTTTACAGGCAGTAGTTATTTCTGATGTCTGTATTATGATATCAACCTTTACTTACTTTACTTATTTCTGCAAAAAAGTATCAAACGATAAAAGTTTAATAGCAATTTTTGTTTTGCTATGCACATCAATGTCCGCTGCTGCACAAACCTTGCCCGGTTATGAGCAACATAGGATAAAAGACAGTTTACCTAAATCATATTTACATAGTGGCTTATCGCCACAAAAGAAGCATTTTGGCCGCGCTGCCGGCGAATTGGCGTTTGTAGAAATATTGCCATGGACATTTGATAAATTTCTTAAAAAAGCAGACTACACTAACATATCATTTAAAACCGTTGGCAATAACTTAAAGCCCGCCAGCTGGACCTGGGATGATGATAATTTTCAAACCAATCAGTTTGGTCACCCTTTTCATGGCAGTCAATTTTATAATTCATTCAGATCTAACGGTTATAGCCTTTGGCAATCGGCCCCGGCAGTTTTTGTTGGCAGCTATGTTTGGGAGAGTACGGCCGAAAATCAACCACCTGCTATAAATGATTTTATTAATACCAGCTTTGGTGGCATAGTACTTGGCGAAATGACCCATCGCCTGTCAAATAAATTGATCAACAGCAATAGAAGCGGTTTAAGAAGACAAGCGTCAGAAGTACTGGGATTTTTAATTAACCCGGTAAATGGTTTGAACCGTATATTGGATGGAAAATGGGGAAAAGTAACTCATCAGCAAAATAAAGATTCTTCTAAAATAAGTGTCGATTTTGATATAGGTTTTAGACGGTTTAATGCTAACAATACTAATTTTATTAAAAACGGAGACTTTGGCTGGTTTGGACATATTAAAATATTATATGGCACACCTTATAAGGATTATGATACACCCTTTAGTAATATTGCTATAAATGTTGAGGTTGGCAAGGATGATAGCTCAAAAGTTAATATTGTTAGCGTATATGGTTCATTAGCCGGTTGGGAAATTGAATCGACAGAGAAACTACAGCATCTGGCAATCCTTTCGGCAAATTATGACTTTATACATAATGCAGCTTTTTTTTACGGCGGCCAGAGTGTTAAAATAAATTTGCTCTCAGAATACGATATAACAGAAAAAATAAAGGTCAATACCATATTTGGTGCCGGCCCTATTCTTTTAGCTGCCATACCCGATCCTTACCTTTATCTCTCCCATGGCAGAAATTATGATTACGGCCCGGGGTTCTCTGTTAATGGCAGCGGGCAAATAACTATTGCCAATAGGTTTTTTTACAGTATCAATTACCGGGGTGGTTGGATGGTAACAATTAACGGGCATCCGTCTCATTATTTTTTACATACACTTTCGAGCGAAATCAATATTAAAGCTTCAAAAGAATTTTCGTTAAGTGCAGAATCAGGTTATTTTAATTTGCATGGTAGCTATCAAAAATATGCCGATGTAGGCAGAAACTATCCTTATTTTAAGATATCAACCCGATACTCTTTAAATTTTTAAATATCTTTAAAATGTAAGCATTACCTAAAGTGTTGCATTGATCTTTTGAAATTATCTAAATTCGTACAACTCTGCCAATCGAGTCAACAATTAATTTGATACTATGAACTTTGTGAGCAAAATTGAAAACTGGGGTAATAAACACCACCCTAAAATATTAGACTTTATACGTATAATATTAGGCATTTTTTTAGTGATGAAAGGTGTAGAATTTATGCACAACACCCCTTTTCTTCTTGATCTGCTTTTACAAAACCAATCCGTGCATTTATCTGGACTGGAAATTACTATCATTTTACATTATGTAACCTATATGCACATGGTTGGGGGTATACTTATATTTTTAGGTTTATTTACCCGAATAGCATCACTTATGCAGCTTCCAATTATATTAGGAGCTGTATTTTATGTTAACATTTTAAATCCTTTGGTTAGTTCTGAGCTTTGGTTATCCATAATTGTCCTGGCGTTATTACTATTATTTGTAATAATTGGGTCCGGACCCTTATCGCTGGATAACTTGCTTAATGAAAAAAAGGGAAAATCTGAATAGAAAATTTCAGCTTTACAATCAGACTATTCTCTGTACTTATTATTTGCTAATAAATTAATTTATTAGCAAATAATTTTCTATATTCCGTGGATTTTCCATGCCAAAGAAAAACAACCTTATCATATATGCCTTATGCATAATTGGGTTACTTATAACCTATTCGGTAACCTATGCCCAACTGCCATCAACTACTTTATTATTAGCACGTTTAAAACATTCGCGAGTTGATACAAGCCGCATCCATATTTATAAAGCTCTGGTAACAAATTACCGTAATGAAAAACCAGATTCGGCCATATTTTATGCACAACAAGGGCTGGCATTAGCAAACCAATTAAATTATCCTTTAGGTATTGGATTAATGCACGGGCAAATTGGCGCTGTTGACATTGCTATTGGTAAAATGGATTCGGCTAAAAATCATTTAACAATTGCCTTGTCTGTTTTTGAAAAATTAAAAAACAATCCCGGTTTAGTTGCTGCAAATAATTCTTTAGGGATTTGCCTGGCTAAAATGGGTTCATATAAAGAAGCTACACAACACTTTATAGCTTCTTTAAAAATAAACCAGGCCAGTAATGACATACATGGGTTGGTTCAATCATATCTTAAACTTGGGGTATTGAATGAGCAGATCAATAATTTAGATAAGGCTTTAGAATATTATCAAACTGCGCTTAAATTAAATAAACAACTCCCTCCATCAAATGCTGAAGCAACCCTTTTAAACGATGTAGGCATCATATATGGTAAAAAAAACCAGATGAAGCTGGCGTTGCAATATTTTTTAGATGCACTAAAAAAGGCTGATAATCACGAACCAGAGCTAACTGCTATGATATTGGGGAATACCGGTGATGTATATCAGCAATTAGGAAACATCAAAAAAGCTTTTGATTATCAATTAGAATCATTAACCATAGCAAGAAAATTAAATTTACCCGAAGCCGAAGCCACCACGCTTATTAACCTGGCATCCTTAAAAACAAAAACTAAGCCAGATACCAGTTTAATCTTATTAAAACAATCATTAGCAATTACCCGGATGCTGCACCAAAATCATCTGCGGCTGGATGTTTACCAGGGCATGATAGATGTATACAAACAGCAGGGTAATTTTAAAGAAGCAGCAAAAACCTTAGAATTTAAGGATGCTTTAAAAGACAGTCTTTTTACACTTAAAAACTCTAAAGATATAGCAGGTTTAATAGCCAACAATGATTTGGCTAATTCAAAAATTAAAGTGCAAAAATTGCAGCTCATTAATCAGCAAAATAAGTATCAAACATGGATTACATTAGCTGTGGCTGTTTGTTCATTAATTGTTTTATTAATAGTTGTTTTGTTTTATAAAAAAACAAAAAACCTTAATAAGCAATTACTTATACAACAGGATGAATTAAAGAACCTTAATAATTTTAAAGATAAATTGTTTTCTATAATTAGCCATGACCTGCGATCGCCGGTGGCTACTATAGTTAATTTATTGGAAGTATTAGAGGATGAGAGTGATATAACAGAGATGCGTTCATTTATACCCCGATTGAAGGAACACAGTATATCTACATTAGATGTGATGGATAAATTGTTGATATGGGGCCAAGCCCAGTTAAAGGGCATAACTTATAACAAAAGTTATTTTAATGCCAAATATGTAATTACACAATCGCTGCTTTTTCATAAAGAGACCGCCGAACAAAAGCACATACAACTAATTGATAAGACACCTGATGATATCTTTATTTTTGCAGACCAAACGCATTTTGATTTTGTTATCAGAAATTTACTGGCTAATGCAGCAAAATATACACATGCTAACGGTATTGTAGAAATTGAGGCTACTATAGACCATCCGAAAGGCTTTACTACAATTGCAATTAAAGATAATGGAATAGGCATAGCAAAATCTTTACAGGATAGAATATTTGAACCCGGTAATGAAAGCATGCAAGGTACCGATAGCGAAAAAGGAAATAGCATTGGCCTGATGCTCTGTAAGGAATTTGTAGAACGGAATGGCGGAAAAATATGGGTAGAAAGCGAGCTGGAAAAAGGCACCAGTTTTTTCGTTTCTTTTAAACAATAATTTAGGATATTTATATAAACTATAAACCAAACATTACCATTCATGAAAATAATTTTTGCCATTTTTTTCATGGTTATTTCACTATGTGCCAATGCGCAAAGCGATACCTTAAAAGCCGGAGTTTATAGCTTGGATAATAACAAAACGATTCATATAGGCGGTGTTGAAAAAAGACCGATTATAACCGGAAAGACCTTAGACCTGCTAAAATTTGAAATAGCTACCTTTACCCTTCCTGCAGATAAAGTTTACACCCAACCCATTACTGATAGCCAATTTGAACAGTTAATAGTAGTAAAAAGCGGCAATGTTACACTAACACTAAACGATACTGCTAAAACAGTAGGTGCCTATAGCATTGCATTAATATTGGCTGGTGATAAGATCAGTTTTAAAAACAATGCAAGCGAACCTGCAACCTTTTATGTGATTAAATATAAATCAACAAATCCGGCAGATATTAAGCGCGGGCATGATGCAGGGCCATCGGTTATTAAGGACTGGAGTTTGTTAAAAGTAAACAAATCAGCAAAAGGTGAAACAAGAGCTATATTTGACCGGGCAACATCTATGTTTGGAAGATTTGATGTGCACGCTACAGCTTTAAACCCCGGTTATGCCAGCCATGATCCGCATACACACCGGGTAGAAGAATTAATATTGATGCTAAACGGCAGTGTGCAGGAAACAATTGCACAGGATAAATTTGATGCTCATGCCGGCGATTGTATCTATCTCTCTTCGGGTATATTGCATGGGCCAAAAAACATCAGCAATGAGCAGTGTTATTATTTAGCCATACAGTGGCATAATTTAAAAACAGATTAACTAAACCTGATCGTCTGCTATCTTCTTTTCTATGCGTCTGTCTGGAATGAACCAAATACATGCAACAGCAACATATAATCCAAAACTTATATACGTATTTACCCAGGCAAACGCAATTGCCACTATATAACATATTAGTGATAGTTTTCCTTTCCAGTCTTTGCCTAATGCAATTGCCAATGCAGAGTTTTCTCCTTCATGCTTAATTAATACAGCTACTAATATGCTGTAAGCAACAGCATTCATTAAAAGCACAAATCCATATAAAGCCATTGGCCATACAACACTAAATGGATTTTCGCCCATCCAGCTACTTACAAACGGCACCATAGATAGCCAGAAAAGTAAATGCAGGTTGGCCCATAGTACTGCACCATTTATTGATCGCACTATATGGAACATATGATGATGATTGTTCCAGTAAATGCCAACATAAATAAAGCTCATAACATAGTTTATAAAAACCGGCCATACCTTAGATAACGCTTCAAGATCAGGTTTAGCAGGCACCTTCAGTTCTAAAACCATAATGGTGATGATTATAGCTATAACACCATCACTAAAGGCCTCTAATCTCCCTTTACCCATATTTACATTTACTGATCTCATAAACAACTTACAAAGCAATAAATATAGTAATAGGTAATAATAAACCTAAGGCGTTAAAAATTTAAACGCGATAAATCTATTGCATTCTGAAAGTGTGCTTCAATGCTTTTTTCGCAGCATGGTAGCCGGCCATACCGTGCACACCGCCGCCTGGCGGCGTAGATGAAGAGCAGATGTAAATGCCCTTTGCTGATGTTTTATAGGGCGAAACTCTTAATGCAGGCCGTATAAACAATTGATTTATACCAAATGCGCCGCCGTTAATATCGCCACCAATATAATTAGGATTATATTCTTCAAGCTGTGCGGTATTTATAGTGTGTTTTGCTAATATAACTGCTCTAAAACCCGGCGCAAAACGTTCAACCTGTTTTTCAATAGCCCGGGTCATATCAACAACAGAACCATTAGGCACATGGCAATATGCCCAGGCGGTATGTTTACCTTGCGGTGCACGGGAAGCATCAAATACACTTTGCTGCGCCAATAGCACAAATGGTTTTTCGGGGTGCTTGCCTAAAGCTATTTGCCTTTCACTATCAGTAATCTCTTCTATTGTGTTGCCTATATGAACTGTGCCGGCATGGCGGCATGCATCAGCTGTAAATGGTATTGGTGCATCTAATGCCCAATCAATCTTAAATACACCCATTCCGTAACGATAACGCTCCAGTTGCCATTTATAAATTGATGAAAATTTATGCCCGGCTATTTGCAGAAGCTGCCGCGGGGTAACATCAAACAAAACAGCGTGTGCTGATGGTAACTGCGCTAATGACTTTATATACAACCCGGTTTCTATCTTTCCGCCTATTGAAGTAAAATAAGATGCCAGCGCATTGGCTATGTTCTTAGAGCCACCTTTAGGTATTGGCCACCCCTGTTGATGACCCGAAGCCATCAAAACCAATGCAATAGCCGAGGTTGTTAAATTTGATAATTGCTGCATGGAATGAGCAGCCATCCCGGCAAATAATCCTTTTGCTTCAACTGTATTAAATCGTTTTGCTAAATGTGTTGCAGATGTTAGCGCTTTTAACCCAAACTTTGCTAATGCCAGCGGATGTTCAGGAAAATGTAATGGCGCTAAAATATCGGGTAAAACAGTTGGCCAATTGTTTACTAATGGTTGTAACAGATCAAGATAGGCTTCTTTATCCTCACCTAATAATTGTGCGGTTTCGTTAAGCGACCTTTTGATAATGGCAGCAGTGCCATTATCAAAAGGATGGGCCGCGTCAATATCCGGATAGATATACTCAAGTCCGTGTGCCGCTAAAGGCAGCGTTTTAAAATATGGTGAAACTACAGCAAGCGGGTGTATGGCCGAACAAACATCATGTGTAAAGCCCGGTAATGTAAGTTCAGCCGAACGTAACCCTCCGCCTATCTCGTCTTTTCCTTCTATTAATAAAACCGACAACCCATTTTGTTGCAATAAAATAGCGGCGGCCAAACCATTTGGCCCTGAGCCTACTACTATTGCATCAAAATCGCGTTTTTCCAAAATTTAATAGTCAGAATAATCAGTCGGATAAAGAAAGAAGCTTTCGCCTTTTGATACATTATGCTGGTACTCGGGCATTTTACCTAAGGCAACAAATTGCGGATCTTTACCAAACTGTTTCCATTTGTCGATATTATCCTGTTTGGTGTTATAGGTGGTCATGTACATCAAATTAGGCATATGGCTACCGGCAATCACTTCAGAATAGAATACGCCATTCATGCCATACTTCTTAAATATGGCCATTTCATCGCCTATATTAAACATTTTAACTTTACTGGCATGTAATTTTTCGGTAGCACCTTCGTAGCTGCGTAACTCATATACCCTGTCTGCTTTTTTTCCGGTTAGGTCTGGCATGTTTGGCACTGGAGCATTGACAAACGCGCGAGTTATAATTGTTTCTATACGGGTATAAGGTGAGTTATTATAAGCAGCCTCCAAATAATCCTTACCCGCGTCCAGGTATGTTTGATCTTTTAATATTTTTTGATCAGTATTTTCCAGGGCATCCCAGGTACGGTAAGGTACAAAAACATAAATTTTTCTATCCAAACTATCTTGTTTAATCAGCTTAAAAACACCAACGTTTTTTACACCGGCTTTATGTAACGCGGGTATATAGGCATTTTGCAGGTAAGCATCTAAGCGACTTTCTTGCGTCGCGTTTTTAAAATGATAAATTTTTATCTGGTAATAATATTGTGAAGCTGCTTTCGCATATAATCCGGAGAATAGACAGGTTGTAAATACAAATAAGGCAATGAATACAACCGGGCAATTTTTATAGAACTTTTTCATAATTGTTATTTTATAATACTAAGTTATTTACTTTTTAATTTAAATCGGGGCAGGCTTACTATCAATAATACAAATATTGCCGTTACCAGCTTCAATAAATTTGCATCTACACCAATATTTAAGGTTAAGGCCAAAACCAGCTGAAATAATACAGCACCAGTTAAAACTAAAACCAAGCTCATCCAAACTGATGTTATGTTTAGCCAGTTTATTATAGTTTCGGCTATAATAACAGACCCCAACCCTACTATTACAATGCCAATACCCATATTTATATCGGCAAACCCCTGAAACTGGCTTATTAAATAACCGCTTACAGCAGTTAAAGCGTTAGCTAATGCCAGGCCAATAATTTTCATTCTATCTGTATTTACTCCTAACGCTCTTATCATCGATTCGCTATTGCCCGTTGCACGCATAGCTAAACCAAAATCGGTTTTTAACAGGTAGCCAATCAGCAAAGTAATTACAAGCACAAATAACGATAATATTATAAAGGTATTTTGGTTAGGATCACTCAAAATTTGTAACAATGTGAATATGGATGAAGTACCAATTAACGGCAGGTTAGACCGCCCCATTAATGTTAAATTAACAGAATACAATGCTGTCATTACTAATATGCCGGCAAGTAACGGGTTAATTTTAAGCTTGGTATGTATAATACCGGTTATAGCACCGGCAATGCCGCCGGAAAGTAAAACAATAGGTAAAATTAAGTAATCTGGTAAATGCCGGGTAAGTAAAATGGCCGTAACAACCCCACCTAATGTGTAGCTTCCATCAGTTGTAATGTCGGGGATATTGAAAATTTTCATGGATATGTATATCCCCAACGCTATTCCCGAAAAGCAAAGTCCTTGTAATAATGCGGTAAGGTAAAAATCCATTACTTTACAGCTTCAAAATTTGACGGGATAGTAATATTATACTTTTTTGCTACCGCTGCATTATAAACGCGCTTTCTTATCTTAACCATTTCTGGTTTAAGGCCGTTTGTTTTATGTGTTTTTAAATATTGGGCAGCCTGCTCACCAGCCTGGTAACCCCATTGATAAATATCAGCTCCAAATGCCGCTACTGCACCGCGTTGTACCAAACCGGCTTCGCTGGTAAATATGGGCACATTAGCCTGATTGCAATTTTTTAATATTGTTTCAAACGAGGCAAACACAGTATTATCTGGGTTAGCAAAAAAGGCGTCAATGTTTTTACCTAACAAAGATTGGGTAACCAGTTGTGCGTCTGCTGATGAATTTAGCGGCAATGCAACCAAAGTAATATTTAATTTATCAGCCAATCCTTTTATCCGTTCCATCGCATCGGCAGATTGCGGTTCAACCTGGTTGTAAATCATCCCAATAACAAGTTTTGCCCCTTTTGGCTTTAACAGCTTAGGGATAATAGAAAACGAAGTATCTATATATTGGAGGTCCTCCATCACGCCAAATAAATTAGCCGGGGATTTTCCATCGGCACCTACTACCTTCATTCGCTCTGGTGTTGGTGATACTATTTCAAAAATGGGAATTGTTTTAGTATTTTGTACTGCTGTAATGGTTGATAGCGTGGTACAGGTGGCCAAAAGATCAACATTTTCTGACACAAAATAATTTACTATCTGCGTTAGCGTTGGAATATTACCCTGTGCATTGCGATATTCTATTTGAACTGTTTTTTTCTCTTCGCTAAAGCCTTTTTTGTTTAAGGCATCGGTAAAACCGGTTCTTGCCTGTGCTATGGTAGCGTCTTCAAAAGCATCAACAAAACCAACAACAGGTACGGTCTTATTTTTAGTGGATTGACACGATGCCAGGAGGACAGCAATAAATATAATCGGTAGATATCTCTTTAACTTCATTTTACTAAGTTAGGTAATAGGCATGAAAGGCAAAAGCAGAAAGGTAAAGTGAAATCAAATTACAATATGTATACGGTTTTTACCTATTTTGGCCAAACATGACATCTATTGTATCTAAACTCCCCCAAGTAGGAACAACTATTTTCACCACCATGTCGGCTTTGGCGGCTGAGGTTGACGCTATAAATCTTTCACAAGGCTTTCCTGATTATGACTGTTCTCCCGAATTAATAGAGCTGGTAAACAAGGCCATGAAGGATGGGCATAACCAATACGCGCCAATGGCTGGTGTAAAAGCATTACGTGAACAAATAGCTTATAAAACAGAAAAGCTGCATGGCGCAGTATATAACCCGGATACAGAAATAACCGTTACTGCTGGCGGCACACAGGCTATATTTACCGCTATAAGCGCCGTGATCCATCCAAACGACGAGGTAATTATATTTGAACCCGCGTTTGATTGTTACGCCCCCGCTATTAAGTTAATGGGCGGCATTGTAAAATCATTGGAGCTGGAACCGCCGGATTACCGCATTGCCTGGGATATGGTTAAAAAGCTGGTCAATAGTCGCACAAAATTGATTATCCTTAATTCACCGCATAACCCTACGGCTACTATTTTGCGTAAAGAAGATATAGAAGAATTAAGCGCTATTGTGAAAAATCAGAATATATTGATATTAAGCGATGAAGTATATGAGCATTTGATATATGATGGCGAAACTCATCACAGCATGGCCCGTTATCCCGAATTACAGCAACGCAGTTTTATTGTTGCATCATTTGGTAAACTGCTTCATGCTACCGGCTGGAAGATTGGTTATTGCCTTGCTCCTGCTTATTTAATGCAGGAATTTAGAAAAGTGCATCAGTTTTTGGTTTTTAGTGTTAACTCGGCCATGCAGTACGGTATTGCTGAATATTTAAAAAATGAAGACATCTATTTAAGCCTTCCCGGTTTTTTTCAGCAAAAAAGAGATCATTTTAGAAAAGGATTAGCACAAACCGGATTAGAATTATTGCCTTCTTATGGATCTTATTTTCAATCAGTTAAATATGGCCATTTAACGTTAGAAAGCGATACGGATTTTGCATTGAGGTTAATAAAAGAGGCCGGTGTAGCTTGTATACCTACCTCTGTTTTTTATACGCAAGGGACAGATTATCGTGTTTTGAGGTTTTGTTTTGCAAAAAAGCAAGAAACATTGGATGATGCCGTTAATAGATTAATAGAGTTTAAACTTTGATAAGAAATATCACGTATTAGTTACCTGCCGAAGCTAAATATTATGGATAATTTAAAAATCACTTTGTTTCAAGGATACCTGTTTTGGGAAAAAATAGATAAAAATCTGCAAAACATCGCTTTGCGGTTATCCGGTATACGGGAAAAAACCGACCTTATTATACTGCCCGAAATGTTCAATACCGGCTTTACCATGAATGCTGAGGAACTTGCCGAACCCATGGGTGGTAAAACTATGCAATGGATGCATAAAATTGCACAGCAATATGCCTGCGTAATAACAGGCAGCCTTATTATAGCTGAAAATGGGAAATATTATAATAGGCTTATATGGATGTCGCCCGACGGAACGCACAGCCATTATGATAAAAGGCACCTGTTTGGTTTAGCCAAAGAAGACCATATCTATACAGCAGGCACTAAAAAGTTGATTGTAGAACTAAAGGGCTGGAAAATTTGCCCAATGATTTGTTATGACCTGCGTTTCCCGGTATGGATGCGGAACGTAAATGAAACTTACGATCTGTCGATTATAGTTGCCAACTGGCCGGAGCGCCGAGCTTTACACTGGCGCACTTTAATACCCGCGCGTGCTGTCGAAAATCAAGCTTACGTAATAGGTGTTAACCGTGTTGGGCATGATGGCAATGAGGTATATCACTCCGGCGATTCAACCTGTATAGATCCAAATGGCAATGTGGTTTACTATAAACGTGATGAAGAGGACCTTTACACCTTTACTATAATTGCAGATGAAGTTATAAAAACACGGCGCATCCTCCCATTTTTAAAGGATGCCGACGATTTTAATATTGTTTAATTGTATTTAACACATTACAGAACTATCCCGCTTACAAACCTGATAAACTTTGTTAATTTGCGCTTTGAAAATAAATCTGTAAAGTGATAAAGCTATTCCGTGTTTTACTTTTAGTTACTTTTGGTTTCGTTGTATCCGCATCGGCACAAAAGAAAAAAGATTATACCCAGTTTGTTGACCCATTTATTGGTACCGGCGGGCACGGACATACTTACCCTGGTGCTGTATTGCCCTTTGGTATGGTACAATTAAGCCCCGATACGCGTTTAGATGGTTGGGATGGCTGCTCCGGATATCATTATACAGATTCTGTTGTTTATGGTTTTTCGCATACACATTTAAGTGGTACAGGCATCCCCGACTATTGCGATATCCTGTTTATGCCAACAACAGGCATCCCTCAATTTAAAAACACCGATTATAGCTCGCCGTTTACTAAAAAGAACGAAACAGCATCTCCCGGTTATTATAAAACCAGGCTCAATAAATATGGCATTGATGTGGAGCTAACTGCCACCACCCGGGCGGGTATGCATCGATATTCTTATCCATCAACCCAACAGGCAAATATTATTATTGATCTGCAACACCGTGATACCGTAATTAATTCATGGATCGAGATAGTAAATGACCATGAGATACGGGGTATGCGCGAATCAAAAAGCTGGGCAAAAGATCAGTATGTATATTTTTATGCCAAGTTTTCAAAGCCATTTAAAACTTATGGCATAGCAGTTAATGATGTTTTGCAAAATGGATTAAAAAAGGCAGAAGGCAAAAACATTAAACTCTATATCCAATTTGCCAATCCCGGCGAAGTAATATCAAAGGTGGGCATATCAGCAGTAAGTGCAGAAGGGGCGTTAAAGAACCTTGATGCCGAAATACCTGATTTCGATTTTAAAAGGGTACAGAGAGCCGCCAAAACAGCCTGGATAAATGAACTGGCAAAAATTGAAGTTGAAGGCGGCAGCCCACAGGCAGAGCAAGAACAACAGCCATCAGCTAATAATATGGGTTATGGCGCCAGCCGTCGTGTTCCGGCTAAAAAAGTACTATCTGTTGATTATGGAAAAGTTAAAAGAACCATATTTTATACTGCTCTGTATCATAGCATGCTATCGCCAAACATTTACAGTGATGTTGATGGGCAGTATCGTGGTATGGATGAAAAGATACATGTTGCCGAAGGCTTTAATTACTATACCGTATTTTCTTTATGGGATACTTTTAGGGCCGAGCATCCCCTATTGGAATTAATAGACCGCAAACGCACGCTTGATTTTATTAAAAGCTTCCTGGCGATGTACGACCAAAAAGGTTTATTGCCAATTTGGCCGCTTGCGTCAAACGAAACCTATTGTATGATAGGCAACCATTCTATCCCGGTTATTGTTGATGCTTATGCAAAAGGTATAAGAGATTTTGATGCGGAAAAAGCTTTTACTGCTATGAAATCTGCAGTAAACCGCAATCAGTATGGGTTAGATTCCTACCGTAAAAATGGCTTGGTATTGGCTGATGATGAACCTAAATCGGTATCAAAAACGCTGGAATATGCTTATGACGATTGGTGCATCGCCCAAATGGCTAAAATGCTGAATAAGCCGCAGGAATATGCCGAATACATACAACGCGCGCAGTACTGGAAAAACGTTCAGAATAAAGACAATGGCTTTATGCAGGCCCGCATTAATGGCGATTGGTATAAACCATTTGACCCTACAGAGGTAAATAAAAACTATGTAGAAGGCAATGCCTGGCATTATACCTTCCTGGTACCACAGGATGTAAATGGCTTAATAAACCGTATGGGCGGTAAAATAAACTTTGAAAATAAACTGGATGAATTATTTACCACGTCATCAAAAATGACAGGCATACAGCGGGTTGACATTACTGGTTTAATAGGCCAGTATGCACATGGTAATGAGCCAAGCCATCATATGGCTTACCTGTTTAATTTTACCGATGAGCCGGACAAAACGCAGTTTTACATTAACCGCATATTAAGCGAAGAATATAGTAATAAACCGGATGGCTTAGCGGGTAATGATGATTGCGGGCAGATGTCGGCCTGGTATGTAATGAGTTCGTTGGGGATATACAATATTGCTCCCGGTCAGCAGCAGTTCCAGGTAGGTTTGCCACAGTTTGAAAAGGCGGTTATTAACCTGGAGAATGGCAAGAAATTCACCATCTTAAATTCAGGTTCATTAGTAAGCAGGAATAACATTTATTTACAGGGCATGAGCCTTAATAAAAAGTCATACAACAAACTCTACCTGGATTATACAGATATAGCCAACGGTGGTGAATTTGAAGTTTATACCGGCCGCCTGGCTAATAAAATGTTTATGCAGGATTTAGAGAAACCAGAATCTAATATCGCAGACAACTTAATAGTTCCCAACCCAACCATAGTTTTATTAAAAACGTTTGCCCCGCCCACACAGGTAGAGATAAGAAGTAATGATACAGAGGCTAATACTATTTATTATACAATAGATGGCTCTGCTCCTACAACGGCTTCGGCTGTTTATAGTAAACCGATATCCATTTCAGCAAGAACTATAGTTAAGGCTATAGCTGTTAAAAATGGCAAATCAAGTTTTGTTACCAAAGCACATTTTTAGTAAAACATTATCCATTTATTTTATAAACAATGGCCTACAACGAAAAACTTGCTGATAAAATAAGAGAAGCATTAGCAAACCATGATCTGCCGGATATTGAAGAAAAGAAAATGTTCCGGGGCATTTGCTTTATGGTGAATGGCAAAATGTGCGTTTGCGCCAGCGGTGATGAAATGCTTTGCCGCATAGGTCCCGAATATAAGGATGCCCTTGAAAAACACGGCGTTCGCGGCATGATACGTAATGGCAAAGCGCTAAAAGATTTTATTTTTGTAAGTGAAGATGCTATGAAAACAAAAAAGGAATTTGATAGTTGGATAAACAAGGCCCTGGCATTTAATAAATTTGCGAAAGCAACCAAAAAGTAAACCAAATACAACGTATTTTGCATTGCTTATAAACTTACTTCTCCTAAAATTTAACAGTTAAAATTACGTTGTTACATAATTATTAACGGGCTATGATTTTGAGCCATAATTTTACATCTTTACCGCATGTTCAGACGTATAAAAAACCAATACCTGAGATACTTCCTCATCTTTATATATTCATTAATTATCTTTTTTTGCTGCATTGAATTAAATTTCCTGTGGTTGTTTGGCTATTCGCCTGATATGCAAGATATTAGGAGCCCAAGTTTATCTGTTGGTTCACAAGTATATACAGCCGATGGTAAATTAATAGGAGAATATTATCGTGAAAACCGTTCGCCGGTTGATTATAAAGCCATATCTCCCAGCCTGATAAACGCATTGGTAGCAACAGAAGATGTACGGTTTTACAAACATGGCGGCGTTGATTTTTATTCTTTCTTTACCAGTATACTTTCAACCGCTAAAGGAGATAAACGCGGGGGCAGCACCATTACACAACAATTGGCAAAAAACCTATATTCTACCCGTAAAAGAAAATCGCAGGGACTATTAAGGCATATCCCCGTTATCCGCACACTGGTTTCAAAATGTAAGGAATGGCTAACCGCCTATAAAATTGAGCATGTTTATAATAAGCAGGAAATACTTACCCTGTATTTAAATACGGTACCGTTTGGCAGCAATTCGTTTGGTATAAAAACTGCGTCACTTAAGTTCTTTAATAAAACCCCTGACGCCGTTACCCCTGCCGAGGCTGCCACGCTGATAGGCATGCTTAAGGCTACATCAACCTATAATCCGATAAACAATCCGGATAAAGCTGTTGAACGCAGAAATACCGTATTAGGGCAAATGGAGAAGTATGACTTTTTAAGCAAAGCTGATTATACTACCTATACCAAAATGCCAATAGGGCTTAATTTAAGCTATGTAGAGGATGATTCGCACGGCGATTCCTATATACGGGAGGCGGTTGAGCGCTGGTTAAAAAAATGGTGTAAAGACAATGATTATAACCTTTATGAAGATGGCTTAAAAATATATACCACCATCGACTCGCGATTACAACAACATGCAGAAGATGCGGTGGCTGAAAAAATGAAGATGCTGCAAAGACGTTTTGACAACTTTTGGGGAACAAAAAACCCATGGCGCGATTCGAAGGGCAATGAAATAACCGACTTTTTATTAAAGGCCGAACAGCATTTGCCTATATACAAATTATTGGTAGCCAAGTATAATGGTGATATTAACCAGATAAACCAATATTTTGAAAAACCAAAACGAATGAAAGTGTTTACCTGGAATGGTGAAAAGGACACTACGTTTTCAAGTACGGATTCTATAAAATATTATACCCGCATTTTAAATACCGGGATGATGACCATTGAGCCATCATCCGGTAAAATAAAAGTTTGGGTAGGCGGAATTAATCACAAGTACTTTAATTACGATCACGTAAATCAATCAAAAAGACAAGCCGGTTCAACATTTAAACCTTTCGCTTATTTAACAGCTTTAGATAATGGTTTTTCGCCATGCGATAAGTTTACAGATCAACCCGTATCTATTAAATATACCGACGAAGGTAAAGACCAGGTTTGGGCACCTAACAATGCTGATTTTAAATTTACCTACCAGGAAATGTCCTTACGATGGGCAATGGGGAAATCAGTAAATTCAATTACTGCACAGGTAACCGAAAAGGTGGGTTGGGATAAAATTGTTGCATATGCTCATAAATGCGGTATCGAAAGCCCCTTAAAGGCGGTTCCTTCGGTTTCATTGGGATCGAACGATGTATCGGTATATGAAATGGTACGGGCCTACAGTACCTTCTTAAACAAAGGTGAAAAAATAGACCCGTTACTGGTAACTAAAATAACCGACCAGGATGGCAATATATTACAAGAGTTTGTATTAAAAACCGAAAGAGCGATTAGCGAAGAAGTTGCCTGGTTGATGCTGTATATGTTTAGAGGTGGTATGGAAGAACCGGGAGGCACATCGCAGGCATTATGGGAATACCAGGGATTATGGAAAAAAAACAATCAGATAGGCGGTAAAACAGGCACATCATCTGATTATGTTGACGGATGGTATATGGGTATTACCAAAGACCTGGTTACCGGTATATGGGTAGGTGCTGATGACCGCAGCGTACACTTTACAAACTCTGAGACAGGCGAAGGCTCACATACCGCTCTTCCTATTTTCGGCAGCTTTATGCAACGGGTTTATGCTGATCCGCAATCGGGCTATACCTATGGTGCATTTCCTAAACCATGGACAAAGATCACCAAAAGTTATGATTGCCCTTCGCCAAGATTAGCAGTTGATACAACAGCTACAGATAGCCTTGATATGCCGGTAGATACAACGCGTGGAGCAGTATTACCCGAGCTAAAACAACCCGGCAATTAATCTTAACGTAATGTTATAAGCATTTGGTAAATTAGCACCGATATTTAAAATTTATGAATAAAAACTTCTCCCCTGTAAACAAACCAAAGAAATATTCATTCATTTTAATTTGTTTTATTAGTCTGCTGCTTTTGGGCCCGGGTGCAAATGCGCAATACTTCGGGCAAAATAAGGTTCGCTACAAAAAATTAAATTTTAAGGTTTATAAAACCCCGCACTTCGAGATCTATTACTATCTGAAAAATGATAGTATGGTTAAAGGCTTTGCGCAGGAAAGCGAGCTTTGGTACACCCTGCATCAACAGGTTTTTAGAGATACATTTAAAAATGCCAACCCTATTATCTTATATGCCAATCACCCTGATTTTCAGCAAACCACAGCTATTGATGGCGAGATAGATGTAGGTACAGGCGGTGTTACCGAAGGTTTAAAGAACCGCGTTGTAATGCCTGTTATGGAAAACAACCAAATGACCAGGCACGTTATCGGGCATGAGTTGGTGCATGCTTTCCAATATCACTTGCTGTTGGGTAAGGATGATGCGAATTATGATAATATAAATAATTTGCCCTTGTGGATGATAGAAGGTATGGCCGAATACCTTTCGTTAGGTAAACGCGACTCATATACAGCCATGTGGATGCGTGATGCTTACTTAAACCATGATATTCCAACGGTAAAAGATTTAACCGAAAGCAGTAAATATTTCCCTTATCGTTACGGCCAGGCATTTTGGGGTTTTATAGGATCAACCTATGGGGATACCATTATTACCCCTTTCTTTAAAAATACTGCCCGTTTCGGTTTAGCTTATGGCATAAGGCGCACCTTTGGCTATGATGATAAAACGCTGTCTCGTCTTTGGAAAAATTCAATAGAAAACACGTATAAACCTTATTTAAAAGATACGGTTCAAAAGCCTGTAGGTCAGTTAATTATAAGTGATAAAAATTCAGGTAAAATGAATGTGGCGCCGGCCATAAGCCCTGATGGCAAGTATGTTGCGTTTTTATCAGAAAAGAATTTATTTACCATAGATCTCTTCCTGGCTGATGCCAAGACGGGGGTGGTAATAAAGAAACTCACCAGTAAGGTATCTAATACCCACATAGACGAATTTAACTTTATTGAATCTGCCGGAACCTGGTCGCCGGATGGCAAAAAGTTTGCCTTTAGCGTTTTTAATAAGGGGCGTAACCGTATGCTGGTTGTTGAAGTACCCAGTGGCCGGATAATAGATGATGTTTCGATGGATAAGGCCGAGCAGTTTAGTAACTTATCATGGTCGCCGGATGGCAATCAAATTGTTTTCCAGGGATTAGCCGAAGGGCAAAGCGATCTGTATTTGTATAATTTCAATACTAAAAAAATTACCCGGTTAACTAATGATAAGTATTCTGATAATCAGCCAAGTTTTTCGCGGGATGGTAAGAAAATAGTTTTCACAAGCGACAGGACAACTTATGACCGCTCATTATCACAAGATATAACATTCAACTTAGCTGAATATGATCTGGCTACCGGCCAAACCAGGGATATAATATTATTTAACGGGGCCAACAATTTAAATCCTCAATATTCATCAGACGGTACGCAGATTTATTTCTTATCAAATCGTGATGGTTTCCGTAACCTATACCGCTATACAATCAGCACAGGTAAGTTAGAGCAAATGACCAACTTATTTACAGGTATTTGTGGTATTACAGAATTCTCACCTGCCTTAAGTATATCGGCTAATAATGATATTGTTTACTCCTATTACAGATCTCAAAAATATTCGCTTTACAATGCAAAAGTGTCTGATTTTAACCCTGTGACTGTTAGCGGCACCGAGGTTAATTTTGACGCGGCAATGTTGCCCCCGGCTCGTGCAGTTGGAGTAGATCTGATCAATTCAAACCTTAATAATTATCTGGCTTATCAAAAATTATCTACTGATTCTATTAAAGACCAGGCTTATAAACCAAAATTTAAATTAGATTATTTAGCCAGCAGTGGTATTGGGGCATCGGTAAGTTCATTTGGTACGGGTTTATCAAGTGGTGTCCAGGGTGTGTTTAGCGACATTTTAGGGCGTAATCAAATATATGCAGGTGCTGCTATAAATGGCGAGGTTTATGATTTTGGCGCGCAAGTGGTATATATAAAACAAGAAGGCCGGTGGAACTTTGGTGGCGGTATATCACATATCCCCTATCAATTTGCCAATTATAATTTAGTGAATACTACTTATAATACCGGTAGTAAAACTATACCTGCTACAGAAGAACGCTACGATATAATTCGTATTTTCCAGGATCAGATCTCTTTATTTACCTCCTATCCTATTTCGAAAACCAGCCGGGTAGAATTTGGCGGTGGTGCATCACAATTCTATTATCGGGTTGACCGCTACAGCACCTATTATGACACTTTAGGGAATGTACTTAATTATCAAAAAAATCATATAACAAACTCCGCCTATAATTCCGATCCGTTAAATGGTGGGGCAGTATTAAATCCGTTTACGGTTTTCCAGGTAAATACATCATTGGTTGGCGATAATTCATTTTTTGGTGTAGCATCTCCGCTTAATGGTTTCCGTTACCGCATAGAGGCCGAATATGATTTTGGTACTTACAAGTTTTTGGCACCAACTATTGATTTGCGTAAGTATGTACGGGTAGACCCGGTTACTTTTGCTGTAAGGCTGTATGGGTATGGTCGTTTTGGTAATTCTAATGGTTTATATCCTTTATATATTGGTTACCCATTCTTAATTAGGGGATACGAAGCACAAACCTTTTATAACGGAAATGGTAAACCAAGTAACGGATTTACTATTGATCAATTATCAGGAACACGCACAGCTATAGCAAACTTTGAGGTTCGTTTACCTTTTACCGGGCCCGAAAGACTATCGCAAATTAAATCTAAGTTCTTTTTTTCTGAGCTTAATTTCTTTTTTGATGCAGGTTTAGCCTGGAGCTCTGGTAACCAGGTAAAGTTTCAGACAGCGCCCGACAAAATAGGAGTTGATAAAAATGGCAATAATGTTTATAACACCAATCAACGCGTTCCGGCATTAAGTACTGGTGTCTCACTACGTGTAAATATTTTTGGTTACTTTGTTTTAGAGCCCTATCTGGCGGTGCCATTTAACCGTAATGACGTTAACAAACCTGTATTTGGTTTAGGTTTCACACCGGGCTGGTAATATCTGTTCAAATTTTGTTTTTTATAAGGTGTTCTCACCAGAGTAACAGGCAATGAAAAGACAGTATACAAATTTAAATCAATATACTATCCGGCAGGGTATCTCATAGCTGGCAAACGCTTTAAAATTGCAGGCAGGAATAGCTCCTAAATATAAGTACCGATTTTGGCTAAAGCCCGTCTATAATTATAATCTTAGCCCGTTGGCTGAAGCCAAACGGCAATGAAAAAACTATTTTGTTATCATTGCCGTCACATTTATGTGACGGGCCCCGTAAAAGAATTAGCATCGGCTTTAGCCAAAAAATCGCCGTTATGGGTAAAGGACCTGTTTGATACAGTCTATTTTAAAAGCGATTTCTCTGGTATTTCATAGATTTTTTGGGAAAAAAGTGTTTCACATCAGGTGTTTCACCCCATATTTGCAAAAATCGGTAAAAAAGCATAAATTACTTACTATAAAGTATTTAGGCTGTTTCACCTAAAGTATTTGTACTGTTTCAAAGTGTTTCACTTATTTTTACAAATAGCTATATACCAGTATGTTAACCTAAAAGAGTGTTTCATGTGTTTCATTATTTTGTGAAACACTACAACCTGTCATTTTTGAGAATGCTTTATCCTATTTTTTAGAATTTTCTCTGACCGTATTTATTTGGTTGGCCATAGCAAGCGCGCCGTTAGCTACAAATGTTGCATCTGCTCCACATCCAATTAACCTTATTCCTGCATCCATATAGGTTTGATAATCATTAACGTCAAAAATAAGTATACCTGCTGCCTTACCCACCTTCTCGGCGGCCTCAACGGTTCTTTTTAAGGCGTCTTTAAATAACGGGTGGTCATACTGGCCATGAATGCCCATATCCATAGTAAGATCATTAGGGCCAATAAACAGCACGTCAATATTATCTATTGCTGCTATTGCATCCAGGTTGTTTAAAGCTTCGGCAGTTTCTATTTGTACGATGCCTAAAATGTCATCCTGGGCATTCTTATAATAATCTGCAAAGTTTTGACCATAGCCGGTAGCTCTAACCATCTTAGCCACCCCCCTAACCCCATGCGGCGGATAGTGCAAGCCCACGGCTACTTCGCTGGCCTCGGCAGCATTATCAATATGCGGGCACATTATACCTTCAGCGCCCATATCCAGTACTTTTTGTATGCGTTGCCGTTGTGTGCTTTCAACTCTTACCAATGCTGCTGCAGGAGTGTGTTCAAGGGCCTGTAATTGGTTTAATATATCTCTTTCTGAACCGCCGCCATGTTCAAGATCTAATAACACCCAATCATAGCCAGACAGGCCAACAATTTCGGCAGTAATTGTGCTACCCAGATTTAACCAACAGCCATTAAGTGTTTCGCCATTTTTAAGTCGTTTCTTTAAATTCTTCATAAATAATTAAGGTACCATAAAATAATAAACCAGGTAACAAACTAATGTACCAATTGCAAGTAGTATAAAACCGTTTAAACGTTTCTTTTTCATAAAGCATATCATGATAATACCTGTAAGTGAAAGCAGGATCATAAAAATAGCTGCTATGTCAATTAAATACGACCACTTTTTACCGGTATCACGCCCTTTATGCAGATCATTGATGAGGGCTATTAAACCAAGACTGGTTTCTGTTACTTTATAATCGCCGTTATCCCTGTCGATAAAGGCATCGGCACTATACCCCGGGCCTTTAAACGAAATGGTACATTGATTATCATCGATAATAAAATCGCTTACATCACCTTTAATATGATGGTTATGTTTTAATAGTTCAACTATCTCCAGTTTAGCAATTGCAGCTGTATCTTTTACCTTAACCCATTTTAGCTTTACTTTGCCGGTATATTTTTGTATACTTTGCTTGCCGTCGAACCATTCTGCATGGTTAAGGGTAAAGCCTGTAATTGCAAAAAACAATACAATAACAAAACTTATCATTGAAAGGTAAATATGCAACCACCGGGAAACAGATGCTGTACGCTTTTCCCAAACCGACTTTGGTGTGCCTCCGGCTTTTCTTTTATATAAACGGGCTTTGGGCCCTGTATTATCAGCCATTAGTTTTTCTTAATATAATCAAGTGAGGCTGCCGCGACCTCCACATTTCCACGCAGGCTAATAGGTTTTACAGGTTTAGTAAAGTCAATTTCTTGTTTCATTAACTGATGTGTTCCATGCTCACGGGCAACTTCTATCATAACGGTGTATGCACCAAGCTTTACAAATTCGCCTTTATCATTTTTACCGTCCCATTTTAGGGTATATTTTCCGGCTGGCCGGGTAGCGCTTGTGGTTGAACTTACACTACGATCTCCATTAGCATACCTGGAGTAATATGCATCATACCAGCTACTTATTTCATCCAGGTATTTGGGTTTTCTGTACCAAAGCGCAATGTTCCGTACGGGCTTTTTGTCCTTATCAACTACCCATACTGCAACATACGGGCTATGTACGCGAAAATCGTTAATCTCACTTAATTCCAGTTTTATTAGTAATTCATAATTTGGATCCCATGTATTGTCGGCAGGTATAATATTTGCCTTTGAGTTCTGTTTGTTTAATGGAATTTCAAAAGTCTTCCATCCGTTACTTTCATAGCGTTTACCATCGCTGGTTATTAGCATAAATTCAGCGTGGGGTATTGTAGCTGCTAATGCTTTACTTTCTTCGGGTGTAAGCACATTCATTGCTGTAGCCAGAGCGCCGGCATCTGTTGGGTTATCGGCTACTACAGTCGCGCTGATAACTTTATCAGCCGGTAACCCGGTGCGCGGGTCAACAATATGCGAATGCCATTGACCATTAATTAATTCTCCACGGCGATAGTTTCCGCTGGTAACTACTGCTTTATTGCTAATATTAAGCTTTGCTATGGGCTCATCATTTTCGGCGTCCGCTTTTGGGTCGCTTACCTGTATTTGTTCTGTATGCGCTCCCTGAACAACTATGTCACCACCAATATTCATTACTATGCCTGTAATCCCACTTTTAGCAAGAGCTGCATCACAAGCTTTATTTATTATATAGCTTTTTACAAATGAGTTTAGCATTAATGGCGCATCGTCTAAACGTAAAGCAGTTTGATCGGTCGCGTTTAATTTCCAGTGAGGTTGTTTTACCTCTGCTACTGCTGCTGCAAGTTGTGCATTAGTGGGCCGGGTATTATTTCTACCCGCATCTGCCCATAGTTTTACAATAATCTGTGCCGATGCATCTAATGCACCACCACTTTTGGCTTTCCATTTATCAAAAAGACTTAAAACTTCAAAAAGCTCGGGCGATATTTTTACAGCCTTTTTTTCTCCATGCAACCAACGGCTAAACTCGCTTGATGAGTTATAGCCGCTTAATATTTTATTCATCCGGTCAATCTCATTCATTGCCGCGTTTTCTGCTAATTCTGCTTGTGCGGTTGATAAGGCAGTTACTTTTAATTCAAAGGATGTGCCTAATATATTTTCATAATTATATATATATAATTTACTTGCCTTTTTTGGCGGAACAGTAGCGCTGCAGCATATAGTCACCAGTAAACAGCAAAAAATTAAAAATGGGGATAATTTCATTTAATTAACTTATAAAAATGCGGTTATTAATAATTGCTAAATTAAGCAGCTAATGTTTAATTTAAGAAAGTAATAAAAAAGATACATAAAAAAAAGACCTTCAAATAATTCTGAAGACCCTTCTAATTAATTTGACAAATGCAGCAATAAACCTATACCCGTTAAATGTTATTACTGTACTGTACCATGTACACGTTGATACACCTTGGTACACTCAAAATTTCAATACATTGAAATCAACATGTTAAATCATTATCAAATAAACTAACTATTATATTCTTTGCAGTAAATTCTGCTTTATATGCAGGCTCATTTTACGTGTAGAAATTTATTGACTGTTAAGAATGATTTCCCACATTTTATTAAGATCTAAATGCTAACATATAATAACTTTGCAATAAAATAATATTATTAGATGCTTCGAATTAGCGAGCTATATATTTATCCTATCAAATCATTGGCAGGTATTAAAGTTGACCAGGCTTTAATAACTGACAGGGGCCTTGAATATGACCGTAGATGGATGTTGATAGATGCCAATAACCGCTTCATTTCGCAACGCGAAGTTGCTATGCTGGCTCAGCTAAATGTGAGCATTTCTACAAGCTTTTTAACAGTAGAACATATGTTAAACCATACTTCAATTAACATACCATTAATTACTGTAAAACAGCAGCTTATAGCGGTAACAATATGGGATGATACTTGTATAGCCCAATTGGTTAGCGATGAAATAGATAATTGGTTTACAAATATTTTAGGAATCAACTGCAGGCTGGTATATATGCCAGACAACACCAAACGCCTTACCGATCCTCAATATACAAATGAAGATAGCATAACCTCTTTTTCTGATGCTTATCCATTTATGATAATAGGGCAATCATCATTAAATGATCTGAATAAAAGATTAAGTAATGCCGTGTCTATGAATAGGTTTAGACCAAATATAATATTCACCGGCGGTGAACCTTACCAGGAAGATGTTATGAATAGCATTACCATTAATAATGTTAACTTTAATGGAGTAAAGCTTTGTGCCAGATGTAATATAATATCTATTGACCAAAGCGATGCTTCAAACAGTAAGGAGCCTGCCAAAACCCTTGCCTCTTATCGTACAAAAAATAATAAAATATACTTTGGGCAAAATTTAATTCATTCGGGCCCGGGTAACATTGCAGTTGGCGACGAATTATTGGTATCTACAGTACATTATGAAGAGAGATTTATTATAGCTTAAGGTAAAATGAAACCATCCATCACTATTGAATATTGCCCAAAATGCAACTGGCTTTTACGCGCTGCTTATATGGCCCAGGAATTATTAACCACTTTTGAAGACGATCTATACGGAATAACTTTACGGCCAAGCGAAACAGCCGGGCGTTATACTATATATTTAAATGATGATATTTTGTTTGACAGAAAAGATCAGGGTCGCTTTCCGGAAATTAAAGAGTTAAAACAATTGGTAAGAGATAAAATAAACCCCGGCAAAAATTTGGGACATTCTGATAGCATTGAAAAAAAGTATAGTTAATCGGTATTTTTAAGCGGATTACAATTCTTTATTTATATTTGTTAGTTATAATTTTAAAAAATGCTATCGAAAAAAACTAAATATGCTATTAAAGCATTAGTAATTCTTGGGAAGAACACGGACAAACCTCCCATGCAAATTTCAAAGATTGCAGAACAAGAACGCATACCCAAAAAATTCCTGGAACAAATATTATTAGACATGCGCAATGCCGGTTTTTTATATAGTAAAAAGGGTGCCGGTGGTGGTTATGCGCTTAATAAAGATCCAAAAGATATTTACCTGGTTAGCATAATGCGCATCACCGATGGACCTATTGCCATGGTGCCTTGCGCAAGTTTAAATTTTTATCATAAATGTGATGAGTGCCACCATGAAACCACTTGTGGCATACGCGATGTATTTATTGATGTACGCGATGCTACGTTAAAAATATTATCAGAAACAAGTATTGCTGATATTATTAGTCGGGAAAACACACTTATCAACGTTTAATGTTTGTTTTTCATCTGATTGTTAAAAAACATATTTTTTAACAAATATTCTACCAATTCCATATACTATATATATATTTGTTGAAAAAATGCAGATTTGTTGTTGCTTTTTTTTGACCGTATCAATACTGATACTTAAAATAGCAAAAAGGATGCAATTTATATATTTGCATAAGCAAGCCCCTAAGGCATTTTTTAACGTACAAATATAAAATACTATGCAAAGCTTCAGAACAGAACTGGAGAACCCGATTGTTGAGAAAGACATAATAGATCTTGAAAAAAAGATCAGGGCTTTTCGTGAAGGAAAAATACATGACGAGAAATTTAGAAGCCTGCGTTTGGCGAGGGGAGTTTACGGCCAACGCCAGCCGGGTGTGCAAATGGTGCGTATTAAATTACCTTTTGGCAAAGTAACATTTAAACAGCTTTTACGCATAGCCGATATATCTGACGAGTATGCAAGCAGTAACCTGCATTTAACTACCCGCCAGGATATACAAATACATTATGTAAGTCTTGATCGTACCCCACAGTTATGGGCCGACCTGGAAAAAGACGATATAACCTTACGCGAAGCATGCGGAAATACAGTAAGAAATGTTACCGCCTCGCCTACCGCCGGGATCGACCCAAAAGAACCGTTTGATGTATCGCCGTATGCACAAGCTACTTTTGAATATTTTCTGCGTAACCCTATTTGCCAGGATATGGGTCGTAAGTTTAAAATATCATTTTCGTCAAGTGATGATGATACCGCCTTTTCCTACATTCATGACATAGGTGTTATACCAAAGATAAATAACAATAATGAGCGTGGTTTTAAGATAATGCTTGGTGGAGGCTTAGGTGCGCAACCTATACTGGCAAGTATTGTCGAAGAATTTTTACCCGAGGATCAACTAATACCTTACATAGAATCTGTTATACGCGTATTTGACCGTTATGGCGAACGTAATAACCGCAACAAGGCCCGTATGAAATATCTCATACAAAAGCTGGGATTGGATGAAGTATTACGCTTAACTAAAATAGAAAGAACTGCAAATAAGGTAAAGAGTTATAAGATAGACAGGGATACAATTGCTATGCCTGCCTTGCCACAACAAACAACCTATCCGCAGGTTGAAATAAGTAACCCTTTACGTTATGAGCAATGGTTGGCTACCAACGTGTTCCAACAAAAGCAGGAAGGTTTTTACGGTGTATATATTAAAGTAGCTGTTGGTGATATCCCTTCTGCTGTTGCACGTAAGCTGGTGGCTGTTTTGGAACCACTTGTGGCTGACGAAATACGTATTACCCAAAACCAGGGTTTAATGTTAAAATATGTTCGTAAAGAAGCTTTACCTGCATTATATAACGGGTTAACAGAATTAGATTTTTCGGCCCCGGGCTTTGATACGGTAGCTGATGTTACCACCTGCCCCGGTACTGATACCTGTAATTTGGGTATATCAAACAGTATGACCTTTGCACGTGTGTTGGAAGATCTGATCTACAATGAATATGAAGAGCTGATTTACAACCGTGATATTAAAATAAAAATAAGTGGCTGTATGAATTCATGCGGTCAGCATGGGTTGGCGCATATAGGCTTTCATGGCAGCTCGCTTAAAGCCGGTGCAAAAGTGTTGCCATCTATGCAGGTTATGCTGGGCGGCGGTACTGTTGGCAATGGTGTTGGCCGTGCTGCCGAAAGAGTTATTAAAGTTCCTGCAAAACGTGCTGCACAGGTATTACGCGATGTATTGGATGATTATAAGGCCAATTCAATTGCCGACGAGGTATTCCATAACTATTACGACAGGCAAGGTAAAGATTACTTTTACCAACTATTAAAACCACTTGCAGATCTTACTACTTTAACTGATGAGGATTTTGTTGACTGGGGTCACCAGGAAACTTATGTATCAGCTATTGGAGTTGGTGAATGTGCCAGTGTGATAATTGATTTGGTAGCTACCTTATTATATGAGTCTGACGAGAAATTGGGTTGGGCGAATGAATCATTTGCAAATGGTGCATGGTCTGATGCTATATATCATTCTTACAATGTGTTTATCGGCTCGGCAAAAGCTTTATTGTTAGATAAAGGTGTTAGTAGCAGTACACAAGTTGGTGTAATACGCGAATTTGATGCACAGTATGTTGCTACAAATGAAATTGAATTGAACACCAGCTTTAATGACCTGGTATTACAAATCAATCAAAACGAACCATCTGAAGAGTTTGCTACAGCTTACAAAGCTGCTGCGACAGCATTTTTAGAAACAGTGAAAGCGAAAAGGGAATCAGTATTACAATCATGAACAACGAACCAAGGATCACTTTAGTTGGCGCAGGTCCGGGTGATGCTGACCTGATAACCCTGAAAGGGATAAAAGCGTTAAAAACAGCTGATGTGGTTTTGTATGATGCTTTAGCTAATGAAGAGTTATTAGAATTTGCTCCTGCACATGCAGAAAAGATATATGTAGGCAAACGCTCTGGCGACCACTCCTATTCACAAGATGCTGTAAATAAATTACTGGTTGATTATGCCATTAATTACGGGCATGTTGTAAGACTTAAAGGCGGCGATCCGTTTGTGTTTGGCAGGGGTTATGAGGAATTAGATTATGCAGCCGCGCACAACATACCTGCGCAGGTTATTCCTGGTGTGTCCAGTTCTATTTCAGTTCCTGGTTTGCAGCATATTCCTGTTACCCATCGTGGTTTAAGCGAAAGCTTTTGGGTGGTAACAGGTACCACCTCCAGCGGCAATATATCAAATGATGTTTATGAAGCTGCCCGTAGCAGGGCTACAATTGTAGTGTTAATGGGCATTCATAAACTGGCAGAAATTGTTGAAATATTTAAAAAAGAAGATAAACACAAACTACCTGTAGCTATAATTCAAAACGGTTCGACCGCGCAAGAGAAACTGGCTATTGGTGTTGTAGATACGATTGTTGAAATTGCTAAAAAGGATGAGATCACTTCGCCGGCTATTATTGTATTTGGCGAAGTAGTGGCATTGCATCCTTTATTCCAATCACGCAGAAAACTATATGACGCTGTTACCCGGAAATAATGCACTAACTACTGTTCAGGATGAAAAAGCCGGAGGCAATCAGCTGTTCCCGGTTTTTTTAAAACTGAACGAATTGCATACAGTGCTTATTGGTGCAGGTAACGTTGGTTTAGAAAAATTAACAGCCATTTTGCACAATAGCCCAAATGCAAAAGTTACTGTTATTGCCGAAAACATTATTCCTGAGGTGTATAATCTATCCTACCCCGGTATAAAGATTATCCAAAAATCTTTTACCGATGATGATCTGGATAATGCTGATATAGTTGTTGCCGCCACAAATGATTCCCAATTAAACAATTACATCAGAGAATCAGCACACCAGCGTAAACTACTGATCAATGTAGCCGATAAGCCCGAACTATGTGATTTTTACCTGGGCTCCATCGTACAAAAAGGTGATCTTAAAATCGGTATATCAACCAACGGAAAATCTCCCACTATCGCCAAACGGCTTAAAGAAGTTTTAAATGAAAGCTTACCAGCCGAACTGGATACTACATTACAGCAAATGAGTGATCTGAGAAATTCATTAACCGGCGATTTTACCTATAAGGTTAAAAAATTAAACGAAGTAACCTCGGTATTATTAGAACCAAAAATAGTTCGTAAAAATTTTCAATGGCTAATTTGGCTGTCAATAATCTTTTCGTTGGCTGTTGGCATAGCAGGATTATGGTCTAACGAGCCGGCATTTAAAAGCTATGTACAGGAAATTAATCCTATATTCTATTACTTTTTAGGAGCGGGTTTTGTATTCGCCTTAATTGATGGAGCCATTGGCATGTCATATGGTGTTACATCTACAACATTCTCTTTAACAATGGGCATCCCTCCTGCTTCAGCGAGTATGGGTGTACACCTTTCAGAAATATTAAGTAATGGCATAGCCGGATGGATGCATTATCGAATGCATAATATTAATTGGCGCTTATTTAAGATGCTTTTAATTCCAGGGATCATTGGTGCTGTATTAGGTGCCTATATTTTATCATCTTTAGAACATTATAGCCAATATTCAAAACCTGTTGTTTCTTTATACACGCTTATTTTAGGGATAGTAATATTTTCTAAAGCGCTGAATTTAAAGCGCAAAAGAACCGGCGGAAAAATAAAAAGAATTCCATTACTGGGCTTTGGCGGTGGTTTCATTGATGCAGTGGGCGGTGGCGGTTGGGGTTCCATTGTACTGTCTACGTTAATTGCCGGCGGGCGCCATCCCCGGTTTTCATTAGGTACGGTAAAATTATCCAGGTTTTTTATAGCGTTAATGAGTTCATTAACCTTTATTACTATGCTGAACGGCGCGCATTGGGAAGCAGTTGCAGGGTTGGTTTTTGGCAGCGCATTAGCAGCACCCATAGCAGCTAAAATATCAAATAAAATATCTACCAAGGCAATAATGATGTCAGTAGCGGTAATAGTAATATTGATAAGCCTGCGAAGCATCATTGTCTTTATAACTAAAATAATATAATGAGTAAATCAGCAGAAAATATAAAGCAACTAACAACAGGTTTAGAACCGGTTGAAGCTTTGGCAAAATTAGCTGAACTTTTTCCTGGCGAGATAGTGTTTTCAACCAGTTTTGGCTGGGAAGACCAGGTTATTACGCACATGATCTTTGCTAATAACCTGCCTATTAAAGTATTTACGCTGGAGACTGGCCGCATATTTCCGGAAACTTACTATGTTTGGAACCGCACAATGGAAATATACGGGCAGCCTATTTATGCCTATTATCCACAGCACGCAGCGGTGGAGCAAATGGTGAATGCAAAGGGGCCAAACAGCTTTTATGAATCGGTGGAGAACCGCAAGGAGTGCTGCGGGATACGTAAAGTGGAGCCATTAAGCCGTGCGCTAAACGGAAATAAATGCTGGATAACCGGTATACGTGCAGAACAATCTGTAAACAGGGCGGATATGCATAATGTAGAATGGGATGAGCAACATAACCTGGTTAAGTTCCATCCTATTTTTAGCTGGACGCTGGATGAAGTAAAAGAATACGTTAAAAAATATAACATACCTTATAATACTTTGCATGACAGGGGTTTCCCAAGTATTGGTTGCCAGCCATGTACAAGAGCAATAAAAGAGGGTGAAGATTTTAGAGCCGGCCGCTGGTGGTGGGAAGACCAGTCAAAAAAAGAATGCGGCCTGCATGAGTTAATAATTGATAACAAATGAGCAAACACAATCAACTGGATTATTTAGACGAGCTTGAAGCAGAAGCCATACATATTTTGCGTGAGGTGGCCGGCCAGTTTGAGCGCCCTGCGCTTTTATTTTCGGGAGGAAAAGATTCTATAACACTGGTGCGTTTGGCCGAAAAGGCTTTCCGTCCGGGTAAGTTTCCTTTCCCACTGGTACATATTGATACTGGCCATAACTTTATTGAAACTATTGAATACCGTGATGCCATGGTTAAACGCCTTGGCGAAAAACTGATAGTTGGCAGTGTGCAGGATTCTATAGATCAGGGCAAAGTAGTTGAACAAAAAGGAAAAAACGCCAGTCGTAATGCTTTACAAACTGTTACCCTGCTGGATACTATTGCTCATCATAAATTTGATGCCTGTATTGGTGGCGCGCGTCGTGATGAAGAAAAAGCACGCGCTAAGGAGCGTATCTTCTCCGTTCGCGATGAATTTGGCCAATGGGACCCAAAACGCCAGCGCCCCGAACTATGGAACATCTATAATGGAAAAATACATAAAGGCGAGAACGTACGCGTGTTCCCTATAAGTAACTGGACAGAATTAGACGTTTGGAACTATATCCGCAGAGAAAAAATAGATCTGCCAACTATATATTTTGCACATGAGCGCGATACAATTGTACGCAATGGCCAATTAATGGCGGCCTCTCCTGTTTTAAATATGGATGAGGAAGATATAATTGAACGCAGAACAGTACGTTTCCGTACCGTTGGCGATATGACTTGTACTGCTGCAGTTGCATCGGACGCATTTTTAATTGACGACATTATAGACGAAATAAGCGCTTCTAAAATAAGCGAACGCGGTGCACGTATGGATGATAAAGTATCCGAAGCTGCAATGGAAGACCGCAAGAAAGGAGGATATTTCTAAATTTCGAATATTTAACCCCGGATTAAATAAATCCGAAATTGAACATCCGAAATACGAAATCATAATTATGGATATATTAAAATTTATAACAGCAGGTAGTGTTGATGATGGTAAAAGTACCCTGATTGGCCGTTTACTATATGATAGTGATTCAATATTAGCCGATCAGCTGGAAGCTTTGCATTCATCAAACCGCAAAAATGATGATGGCAGTATTGACCTTGCAATTTTAACCGATGGCCTAAAAGCCGAGCGTGAACAAGGCATTACTATTGACGTAGCTTACAAATATTTTCAAACTGATAAACGTAAGTTTATAATTGCCGATACTCCGGGGCATATTCAATATACCCGTAATATGGTAACTGGTGCATCAAACGCTAACCTGGCTATTATTTTGATCGATGCCCGTAAAGGTGTTATTGAACAAACTATACGTCACTCTTTCCTGGTAGCGTTATTAGGTATACAACAGGTTGTTGTTTGCATTAACAAAATGGATATGGTTGATTATAGCGAAGAAGTTTATAATAACATATTAAAAGATTATAACACCTTAGCCGGCAAAGTTGGACTTGAAAACGTTCATCCTATACCTGTAAGCGCACTTAAGGGCGATAACATTGTTAACAATTCGTTAAACATGAGCTGGTACAAAGGCGAAAGCCTTTTGCACTTCCTGGAAACAGTTGATGTATCTGTTGATAACAGCACCGAACATGCCCGTTTCCCTGTACAGTGGGTTATACGCCCGCAAACCGATGAACTGCATGATTACCGTGGTTATGCCGGTCGTGTATCAAGCGGATCATTTAAGGTTAATGATAAGGTTACGGTATTGCCATCAGGCTTTACTTCTACCATCACAAAAATTGAGTTGCTGGATAAAGAACCTGAAGAAGCAGTAGCAGGTATGTCTGTAACCGTGCATTTAAAGGATGAAATTGATATAAGCCGTGGCGATCTGTTAGTAAACAGCAGCTACCAACCAGAAGTATCACAATTAATAGAGGCTGATCTTTGTTGGATGGATACCCGAGCTTTGGATACCACTCACACCTATTTTATACAGCATAACAGCAAGGTGACCCGGTGCAAAATACAGGAGACACTTTATAAGGTTAATATCAATACGCTTGAAAAAGAATACAATGAAGATTTTAAGTTAAATGACATTGGCCGCATTATTATAAAAACTGCCGACCCATTAGCTTTTGATAAATATCAGGATAACAAAGCCAATGGCGGCGCTATTATTATTGATAGCCGTACCAATGTAACAGTCGGTGCGTTAATGCTGCGTTCTGTGGCTGATTAGATATAATCATATCATAATAATTTAAGCGGGTAAGTTTTCTTACCCGCTTTTTTGTTTTTAATATACCGTATTGCGATTTTTTAAGGATTTCAATATATTGAAAATCAATTACATACACTTAATATTTAAATTATTTAAAAATATTTTTTGGATGCTATTATATTAATCTTACTTTTACACTACTAAACAGGTAGATATTATAGAATTAATAGACTAAATGAAAATATTTAAACACTTCCACACCTTAAAACCCATGCGAATGGGTTATTCAATTAGCCCCTCTTTCCGTTACTGTTGTTGCTGTTGCTGTTGCTGATTCAATAACACACACAGTCCATTTTCATTAACCTTTTTTACAATTACAATATCACTATATATATGAAACACGCATATCTACTAAAATCATTATTTGTATTTACCATACTATTCTCTGCTATTGCAGCAAAAGCACAACAAAGTGAAGATTTGTTAAATCTTCTTATCCAAAAAAAAGTAATCAGCCAATCAGAAGCTGATTCTATCCGCTCTGAAAATGCGTTGAAAGAACAGCAGAAAAAAGACAATCAAAAAACTTTCCCGCTATCACTTGGAAAAGCATTGAATTTAACCGGTTTATTCCAGGAACGTTACCAGGGTTTCCAGGGAACATCAGGCATTGATGGTTTCGACACACGTCGCGCCCGCCTTGATTTTAAAGGCGCTATATCCAATAATTGGGATTATGAATTATATGTTGAATTTGCAGGTACACCGGCATTGGTAGATGGTTATACCACATATAAGTTCGCTGATTATTTAAAAATATCAGCGGGCCAGTTTAAAATTCCATTTTCGGCAGAAAGTTTAACTTCCGATAGTCAATTAGAGTTAATTGACCGCTCGCAGGTGGGAGAAGCATTAAATGCAAGAGCAAAAGACGTTTTAGGCAATCAAAATGGTCGCGATATTGGTGCACAAATTAGTGGTAGTTTCTTAAAATTAAATGACAACTACTTGTTTGATTATACCTTCGCGGTATTAAATGGTAATGGAATTAATAGAGCCGATAATAATCAGGATAAAGATGTATCCGGTAGATTTACGGTTCATCCTATTGCTAACTTGGCCTTATCGTATGACTTTTATCATGGCCGTGATATATATGGTACTTCTACCGCGACACAGGTGCGCAACAGGCAGGGATTTGATGCCCGTTATGTATATGGCCCATTATCATTGACCGCAGAATATGATAAAGGTACAGATGCCCTTATAAAAAGAGATGGCTGGTACGGACAAGCTGCTTATTTTATCATACCTAAAAAACTGCAGTTAGCAGCAAAATATGATACTTACGATCCGAACAGTGTAGTATATACCGATCGCAGCACCTGGTATATAGGCGGCATTAACTATTTCTTCAACCCGTGGACAAAATTATATGTTAACTATACATACAAACGCGAAGAGATACCTACCGCCCAGGTTAAAAACAATGTATTCGCGGCAGAAATTCAGATACAATTTTAAACAAGGTTAATCCTATATAATATGAAAAAGATATTCTCAAAAAATCAAACCATCTTATTAACTACCCTGGCACTAAGTGTATTGGTAGTAGCCTCATCATTTATTAATAAGATCAATAAACCAACTCTTGCTGATGATGACCTGGAAGGAACGATAAGTATTTCAGGTGCTTTCGCCCTTTACCCTATTACTGTTAAATGGGCAGAGGAATTCAGGAAGCTGCATCCAAAGGTTAAGTTCAATATTTCGGCCGGCGGTGCTGGTAAAGGCATTACCGACGCCTTATCAAACCTGGTTGATATAGGCTTAGCTTCGCGCGATATTAGTCCCGAAGAAGTAAAAAAAGGCGCTTATACCATCTATGTAACCAAAGACGCGGTTGTACCAACTTTTAACACCGGAAACCCTAACGCGGCAGCTTTATTGGCGAAGGGCGTTAAAAGAGACCAGTTTTTAAATGTATTTGTTACCGGCAGCATAAAGGATTGGAAACAATTGGCAGGTAATGTATCTGTACCAATTCATATCTACACCCGGTCTGACGCTGCCGGGGCTGCCGAAACATGGGCAAAATACTTCAACAAGAAACAAGAAGATTTGCTTGGTGTAGCTGTATATGGCGATCCGGGTTTAGCGCAAGCTGTTAAAAAGGATGTTACTGCAATTGGCTTTAATAACATAGCTTATTTATATGACCTGAAAACACGCAAACAGGTTGCCGGTGTACATGCTTTACCCATCGACGTAAACGGAAATGGTAAAATTGACGCTAACGAAAATTTTTATAGTACAGTTGACGAATTGACCGATGCTATTGCTACCGGAAAATACCCCTCTCCTCCTGCCCGTAATCTTGGCTTCCTTTTTAAAGGAAAACCAAAGAAAAAAGAACTGGTAGAGTTTGTAAAATATGTATTAACTGATGGCCAGAAATTTGTTGACGAGAACGGATACATCGCACTTTCTAAACAAAAATTGCAGGAAGAATTAAAGAAAGCACAATAATAAAGGCTTCCAACTATCTATGGAAACTTAATTATATTAGCTTTCTTTATACTACTAAAAATGATACTACAGCGAATACGCTTTCTAAAAGATAAATTTATTTCAAAACTGATGCTGGTGTTTACACTGGCATCGGTTTCTTTAGTTTTTGTGATAGGCATAGGTTTATACTATCGGTCCATCCCTATTCTAAATAAACTTTCATGGTTTGACCTGCTAACCAAAAGCGCCTGGAAACCCATGAAGGGCCTGTTTGGTTTCTACCCATTTATAATGGGTACTTTATGGGTAACTGCAATTGCTATCATCATAGCCTTACCTCTTTCCATATTTACCTCACTCTATTTGGTAGAATACGCTCATGCAAAAATTAAACGGGTATTAATACCTTTTGTTAACCTGTTATCAGGCATACCGCCTGTTATTTACGGCGTATGGGGGGTATTGTTTATTGTACCACTTATACAGGAACATATAGCGCCGCATTTTATTGAGTTCTCCACCGGTTACAGCGTATTAGCTGGCGGTATAGTACTGGCGGTAATGATATTTCCGCTGATAGTAAGCATCATTACAGAAGTGCTCACAACCATACCGCAGGACCTGAAAGATGCTTCACTATCTATCGGCGCAACCAAATGGGAAACTATAAAAAAGGTTATTATCCGTAAAGCAACACCCGGTATAATAGCCGCTACTGTATTAGCCATATCACGGGCGTTTGGCGAAACTATTGCGGTTTTAATGGTTTGCGGTAATAATGCGGTTGTGCCACATTCTGTTTTTGATACCGGATACCCGTTACCGGCGCTTATAGCCAATAATTATGGTGAAATGATGTCTATACCATTGTATGATTCGGCTTTAATGTTTGCCGCCTTATTACTTTTTATCATCATCCTGTTATTTAACATTATATCGCGGGTAATACTGGCACGTTTAGAAAGGAATTTAACAACATGATAAAGCGTAAAATAGAAGAGCTATTTTTTAAAGTGCTCATGATATTGGCAACTATAATAGTAACGGGTAGTTTCTTCCTGATAGTAGGAACCATATTTTCAAAGGGAGTCCCGTACATGAATTTGGATATGATAACCAAAATCCCAGGTGGTGGTTTTTATATTGGTAAAGAAGGTGGCGTGTTAAATGCCATAATTGGTTCATTATATATAGCCGGTGGGGCTACTATCCTTGGGCTTATTATAAGTATCCCGGTGGCCATTTATATCAACATGTACATTGATGGTAAAAAATTCAAATCAAACCTGATACGCCTGGCATTTGATGTGCTTTTTGGGATACCTTCAATAGTTTATGGCGCGTTCGGTTTTTTAATAATGGTTTATTTTGGCATAAGGGCATCATTACTTGGCGGCATTATAGCCGTAACCTTATTAGTTATACCCATACTGGTACGTACATTAGATGAAGTAATACGCACAGTTCCCGGCGAACTGCGTGATGCTGCCTTATCATTAGGCGCTACACGTTGGGAAGCGGCTAAAGTTATTTTGCGCCAAATACGCCCGGGAATATTCACCGCCATCCTGTTATCTTTTGGCAGGGGTATTGGCGATGTTGCATCAGTATTATTTACTGCCGGGTTTAGTGACAATATACCCACTTCATTACATGAGCCTGCCGCTACACTACCGCTTGCTATATTTTTCCAGCTGGGCAGCCCGGTTGAAGAAGTACAGGGGCGCGCCTATGCTTCCGCGTTAATTTTAACTATTGTGGTGTTGATCATCACGGTATTAGCCGAATTATTGATAAAGAAATTTTCTAAACACAAAATCTAAAATGACAAACACTCCGCATATTAGTGTGCAGGATTTTAATGTATACATCGAAAATCAGCACATTTTAAAAAATATAAACATCAACATCCCTAATAAGAGCGTTACTTCTATTATCGGCCCGTCCGGCTGCGGTAAAACAACTTTGCTAAAATCATTTAACAGGTTACTGGATAATACTGCCAATGTAAAAATTGATGGTAAGGTTTTGGTTGACGGTGAGAACATATATGACCCAAACGTAGAGGTAACCCATATCCGTAAAAAAATGGGGCTCCTGTCTCAACGGCCCTATCCTTTACCTATGTCTATTTATGATAATGTGGCATACGGGCCGCGCATACATGGTATCCGCAACAAAAGTGAATTGGACGAACTGGTTGAATTGCAACTAAAGGCAACCGGTCTTTGGAATGAGGTAAAAGATCGTTTAAATGCATCGGCCACCCGTTTGTCAATCGGTCAGCAACAACGTCTTTGCCTGGCACGTGGTTTGGCTGTAGAACCCGAAATAATTTTGGGAGATGAATCAACATCGGCATTAGACCCCGTTTCAACCCATATAATTGAAGATCTTTTTATCAATTTAAAACAAAAATATACCATAGTTTTAGTAACACATATATTGCGCCAGGCCCGCCGCGTATCAGACTATATTATTTTTGTTTACATGGGTAAGATCATTGAGTTTGGCCCCACTGAAGAAGTTTTATTGAATCCGAAGGAAGAGCTCACAAGGGAATATGTTAAAGGTTTTATAAGCTAAATAAATGTTAAAAACATATGCTTTTTGTGAAAAATCATATGTTTTTTTAATATTTTCTTATCTATTTATTTAAAAACAGCTCATTTTCACGTAATTGGCTATAAAAAATAGTTTTAATTGTCATTTTTAAACTTATTCATCTAAAATACGAGCAATAAGCTTAATAATTACGATATTTATAGCGTTTTCTATATAAATACATAATGGCATTTAGCTATAAACGGATAGTAATAAAAATTGGGTCGAACGTTTTAACCCAAAGCAATGGCTTGCCAGACCAGCAACGTATAAGCAAACTGGCAGAGCAAATTTCAACTATAAAACAGCAAGGTGTCGAGGTAATATTAGTATCATCAGGCGCTGTTGCTGCGGGAAGAAGTTTGATAACCGTTTCTGATAAATATGATGCTATAGCAGCACGCCAGTTATTGGCTTCTATAGGGCAGGTTAAACTCATTAATACTTATGCGCAATTATTTGAAAAACACAATATATTATGCTCACAAGTACTGGTAACAACCGAAGATTTTAAAGGCAGGCAGCATTATTTAAACATGAAAAACTGCCTGGAGATATTATTGCAGCACCAGGTTATCCCAATAGTAAATGAAAATGATGTAGTATCGGTAACCGAACTCATGTTTACTGATAATGATGAGCTGGCCGGGCTTATTGCTTCTATGTTAAATGCCCAGGCCCTTATTATTTTAACCAATGTTGATGGCATTTATGATGGCAACCCTAATGACGAAGGATCGGCTATAATTGAAGAAGTTATTGATACTGGCATCGATTTTGCCTCATTTGTCACTTCGGGCCGGTCGCAATTTGGGCGTGGTGGCATGATAACAAAATCGCATATGGCGCAAAAAACAGCACGTTTGGGTATAGCTGTACATATTGCTAATGGTACAAGGGATAATATTTTGACAGATATTCTTACCAATACAGTACCACATACGCGTTTCATTCCTAATAAAACAGCATCCGAAAAGAAGAAATGGATAGCCCATTCAGAGAAATCGGCTACAGGTATTGTACAGGTTAATGCCGGAGCTAAAATCGCTCTTATATCAAGCAAGGCTACCAGTTTATTACCAGTTGGAATTGTGAACATTTTAACCGACTTTAAAAAAGGCGAAATAATTAAACTGATTGATGAACAAAATGAACTAATAGGCTTGGGTATTGCCGAATATGGCGCCGATAAGGCAATAGAAAGCATGGGCAAAAAAAACCAAAAGCCACTGGTACATTATGATTATCTTTATTTATTAGGTTAATAAAATGAGCTATAACCAATATTTTGAAAATGCACAGATAGCTGCAAGGAAGCTGAATATAACATCGGAAACGATTAACCGCGTATTGATAGATCTGGCGGCAGAAGCCATCGCGCAAACAAATTATTTGCTGGAAGAGAATCAAAAAGATCTTGACCGTATGGATAGTACTAATCCAAACTATGACAGATTAAAGCTTACTGCTGGGCGCATACAGGATATTGCTAAGGATATTATAAATGTAGCTGGCTTAGAAAACCCGTTAGGGCATATACTTTCAGAAAAAACAATGCCGAATGGCTTACACATTTCAAAGATAAGCGTGCCTTTAGGTACTATAGGTGTAATATATGAAGCAAGGCCCAATGTTACCTTTGATGTGTTTACATTATGCTTTAAAACAGGCAATATCAGTATTTTAAAAGGAGGAAGTGATGCGGCTTACTCTAACCAGGCTATTATTTCTGTTATCCATAAAGTACTATCAAAAAATAATATTGATGTTAATGTAACCACTCTCCTGCCTGTAGAGCGGGAAGCAGCCGATGCGCTGTTAAACGCGGTGGGGTACGTTGACGTGATTATTCCACGCGGTAGCCAGGGTTTAATTAACCATGTAAGGCAAACCAGTAAAGTGCCTGTAATTGAAACAGGAGCCGGTATTGTTCATACTTATTTTGATGAATCTGCCGATTTGAAAAAAGGAACTGATATTATTTTTAATTCAAAAACCCGCAGAGTAAGCGTGTGTAACGCGCTGGATTGCGCCATTATCCATTCGGAACGATTAAAGGATCTGCCTGCATTGGCTAAACCATTAGGCGAAGCCGGGGTAGAAATTTTTGCTGATGAATTATCATATATTGTATTAAAAGAAAGTTATCCTGTGCAACTTTTACATAAAGCCGGACCTGAACACTTTGGTACCGAGTTTTTATCAATGAAAATGGCTGTTAAAACAGTTGATACTTTTCAGCAAGCGCTTGACCATATTGCAGTACATAGCTCAAAACACAGCGAAGCTATTATTACAGAAGATCCTGAAAATATGGAAACCTTTTTAAACCGGGTTGATGCAGCAGCAGTATACGTTAATACGTCCACGGCGTTTACTGACGGGGCCCAGTTTGGTTTGGGTGCAGAAATAGGCATTAGTACTCAAAAGCTCCACGCGCGCGGCCCAATGGGCCTGCAGGAACTAACCAGCTATAAATGGTTAGTTAAAGGAAACGGACAAACACGTCCATAAAGTTAAAAACTAACCTCTTCGCAGCAGTTTCTCGTAGCGCATCCTGCCAGGACAGTAATAATTATTACGTTATTGCATTAAAAAATGGGGGGCAAAGTGTTTCACAAAATAATGAAACACATGAAACACTCTTTTAGGTTAACTTATTGATATTTAGTAACTTGATAAAATGAGTGAAACACTTTGAAACAGTACAAATACTTTAAGTAAATTGGTATAAATACCTTATAATTAGTATTTTATGCTGTTTTCCTGATTTTTGCAAATTCGGGGTGAAACACCTGATGTGAAACACTTTTTTTTAGTTTGCGACCCCACCGGTACAATACTATTGATGTAAATTTGTATACCGTCTTTTCATGGACTATTACTTAGTTGATTACAAGTAATTAAATAAAAAATTCTATGGACATATTCTCAGTAAATCCGGCAAATGGTAAAACTATTGATCATTACAGATCGCATACCAATAAACAGGTTAAACTAAATATTGAACAAACACATGCGGCCTGGCTCAAATGGAAAGAATCATCATTTACAGCACGTAGTTATTATTTGGTTAACATGGCTAAAGTGTTGTTAAATCAAAAAAATGAACTGGCGCGGTTAATGGCTTTAGAAATGGGTAAACCAATAAAACAAGGTATTGCCGAAGTTGAGAAATGTGCCTCAGTTTGCGATTATTATGCTAAAAATGCCGTCGGCTTTTTAAAGGATCAATTGGTTAAAACCGAGGCTTCAAAAAGTTTTATAACTTTTCAGCCAATAGGGGTTGTGTTAGCTATTATGCCGTGGAACTTTCCATTCTGGCAGGTATTTCGCTTTCTGGCCCCTGCTTTAGCTGCCGGTAATTGCGGCATATTAAAACATGCATCAAATGTGCCGGGCTGCGCTATAGCTATCCAGGGGATTGTTGAACAATCCGGGTTTCCAGAAAACGTATTTCAAACAATCCTGGTAAGCAGTGATAAAATTGATAAGATAATTGAAAACCCGTTAATAAAAGCAGTGACAATTACCGGGAGCACAAATGCCGGAAAAAAAGTTGCCGCTAAAGCCGGCTTATTAATAAAAAAGACGGTATTAGAATTAGGCGGCAGTGATGCTTATGTAATTTTGGAAGATGCCGACCTGGATAAAGCAGCGGAAACATGCGTTAATAGCCGCATTATAAACAGCGGGCAAAGCTGCATAGCAGCTAAAAGGTTTATCGTAGTTAAATCTGTCGAAAAGGAATTTATAAAGCTTTTCTACAAAAAAATGAAAGCTAAAATAATGGGCGATCCATTAAATGAAGCCACCGATATCGGTCCGCAGGCACGGGTTGATCTGCGTGATGAATTGCATAACCAGGTAAAACGGTCCATTAAAAAAGGGGCTAAATGTATTTTAGGCGGTGAACTGCCTAAAGGAAATAATGCTTATTACCCACCCACCATATTAACCAAAGTAAAAAAAGGAATGCCGGCTTATGATGAGGAATTATTTGGCCCGGTAGCTGCTATTATTTCTGCCAGGGACGAAACAGATGCCATACGAATTGCTAATGACAGCGTATTTGGATTAGGCGCCGCGGTGTTTACAAATGATAAAATCAAAGGCGAATTAATAGCCTCAACTCAAATAGAAGCAGGTTCATGTTTTGTTAATGCCATGGTTAAATCAGATCCGCGTTTGCCATTTGGTGGCATTAAAGAATCAGGCTATGGCCGTGAACTGGGCATGTTTGGGATACATGAATTTGTAAATATAAAAACGGTTTGGATTAATGAGTAGTGAATTATGAGAGGCAAATAGTTTATATAACTACCAAATATGGAGTTAACTAATAAGAAATATATATTGATAATCAATTATTTATAAAGATTATATAATCATATACTTCAGTTACATAAAAATGAACGCAGCGATATTGAACACAAAATAACAACTCACCATTTTACCATTAGCTGACTTCATCCCCTATCATCCTAAATCACAATAATGTATCTTTGCAGCCAATATGAGTAAGCACGGAAGAATTTTAGTGGCAATGAGCGGCGGGGTTGATAGCTCGGTAGCGGCAGTGATGCTGCATGAGCAGGGCTATGAAGTTATCGGGCTTACTATGAAAACCTGGGACTATGCTTCTGCAGGTGGCAGCTCAAAAGAAACAGGCTGTTGCAGTTTAGATAGTATTAATGATGCCCGCGCCCTGGCCGTTGGTTACGGGTTCCCGCATTATATATTGGATATCAGAAATGAGTTTGGCGATTTTGTGATCGATAATTTTGTTGATGAATATCTTGCCGGCCGCACCCCTAACCCATGTGTATTATGTAATACCCACATTAAATGGGACGCCTTATTAAAACGTGCCAATAAATTAGATTGTGAGCACATTGCTACCGGGCATTATGCCAATATTCGTTTACAGGATAATGGCAGATACGTTATATCAAAGGGTAAAGACGAAAATAAAGATCAATCGTATGTGCTTTGGGGCGTATCGCAACAAAACCTTGCCCGCACAAAATTTCCGTTAGGCAGTTTCTCCAAACCCGAGATCAGGCAGATGGCTATGGATATGGGCCAGATAGAATTAGCCGGAAAAAGCGAAAGCTATGAAATATGCTTTGTGCCGGATAACGACTACAGAGCCTTTTTAAGACACAAAGTTGGGGATCTGGAGCAACGTGTTGCCGGTGGCAACTTCGCGTTAACAGACGGCACTATAGTAGGCAAACACCAGGGCTATCCGTTTTACACCATAGGCCAACGCAGGGGGTTGGGTATTGCTTTAGGTCATCCTATGTTTGTAACCAGCATTGACCCGGTTACCAATACCGTAGTGTTAGGTACCGAGGATGAACTGCAACGCAAACAAGCGTGGGTTAAAAACCTTAACCTGGTTAAATACGAAAATATTACTGAACCTTTAAACGCTATCACCAAGATAAGATATAAAGATGCCGGTGCGGAAAGCACCATTGTACAAATGGGCGACCATATGAAGGTTGATTTCACCCATATGGTATCAGGCATTGCTCCCGGGCAGTCTGCTGTATTTTATGAGGGAAATGACCTGCTGGGCGGTGGATTTTTAATGTAGTCCCCTACGGGAGTGAGTGGTTTATTGAGTTGATTAAGTTTCATGGTTTTAATTTACTTGTCATCCACACAACCACTCACTTAATCAACTATTCAACCCAATCAACCCAAATTAAATTTGCGTTTCGCATACTTTATCCTTTATTTGCAAAAAATAAGTGTACTAAATGGCTAAAAATCTATTAATAGTTGAATCTCCGGCGAAAGCTAAAACCATTGAGGGATACCTGGGTAAAGACTTTACAGTTAAGTCAAGTTATGGGCACATCCGCGACCTGGTTAAATCTGAAGACGCCATTGATATAGCCAATAACTTTGAACAAAAATATGAAGTACCGGCAGATAAGAAGCAGATAGTGGCCGAGTTAAAGAAGCTGGCTAAAGAAGCTGACATGGTTTGGCTTGCATCGGACGAGGACCGCGAGGGAGAGGCTATATCATGGCATTTATTTGATACTTTAAATTTAAAGGACGCTACCACCAAGCGTATTGTCTTTCATGAGATAACCAAGCCGGCTATAATGGCCGCTATAGATAATCCCCGTAAAATAGATTACAACCTGGTTAACGCGCAACAAGCCCGCCGTGTTTTAGATAGATTGGTAGGTTTTGAGCTTTCGCCTGTTTTATGGAAGAAAGTAAAACCCTCACTATCAGCAGGAAGGGTACAATCAGTTGCAGTAAGAATAATAGTTGAACGCGAACGCGAGATCAATAAATTTAAATCAGAAGCGGCTTTTAAAATAGCAGCCATTTTTGGTAAAGGCAAACAGTCTTTTAAAGCTGAATTAGCCGAGCGCTACAGCCAACAGGAAGATGCAGAGAAGTTTTTAACAGACTGTATAGATGCAGATTTTGACGTTAAATCATTAGAAACCAAACCTGCAAAACGTTCGCCGGCCGCGCCGTTCACTACCTCTACCCTACAACAAGAAGCCAGCCGTAAGTTAGGCTACTCGGTTTCACGTACTATGCAGGTAGCACAAAAGCTCTATGAAGCCGGGCATATTACTTATATGCGTACCGACTCTGTTAATTTATCTGAAACTGCTTTACAAGCTGCTGAACAACAAATTATATCTGCGTATGGTGATAAATATCATCAGCACAGAAAATATAAAACCAAGAGTGCCGGCGCGCAGGAAGCTCACGAAGCTATCCGCCCAACTTATTTTAACAACCATACTATTGATGGTGATAACAGCGAAAAGCGCCTTTATGAATTAATATGGAAGCGTGCCATCGCATCGCAAATGAGTGAAGCACAGTTTGAGAAAACTACTGCTAAGATCAGTATATCAACCCGTAAAGAGGAATTGGTTGCCAATGGCGAGGTGATGAAGTTTGATGGTTTCCTGAAGGTTTACCTGGAATCAGACGATGACGAGGATGACACCCAACAGGATGGTGATAATGCCATGCTGCCACCTTTAACTAAAGGCCAGCGGCTGGAGTTGGAAGAAATGTTGGCGACAGAGCGTTTTTCACGCCCTCCGGCAAGATATACAGAGGCCAGTTTGGTTAAGAAATTAGAAGAGTTGGGTATTGGCCGTCCGTCTACCTACGCTCCTACCATCTCTACTATACAAAACCGTGGTTATGTAGTAAAAGAGGAACGTGAAGGCAAGCAACGAAAATTCAGGGTTTTAACGCTGAAGAACAAAAGCGTTTCTAAAGAAGAGAGAACCGAAAATACAGGTGCTGAACGGGGTAAACTATTCCCTACTGATATAGGCGCGGTAGTAAATGATTTCCTGGTGCAGCATTTTAAAGGTATTGTTGATTTTAACTTTACCGCTAAAGTTGAAAAACAATTTGACGAAATAGCGCAGGGATTAGAAGAATGGACTACCATGATAGGCAATTTTTACAAGCCTTTTCACGCGGATGTACAAAATACTATAGAAACGGCCGATAAGGCAACCGGAGTACGTGACCTGGGCATTCATCCTGAAAAAGGCGAGAAAGTATCTGTACGTATTGGCCGTTACGGCCCGTTTGTACAGGTGGGCGAAAATGCCAGTGATGACAATAAGGATTATAAGCCTTTGTATGCCAGCCTGCGCACCGGGCAAAGTATAGAGACCATCACTTTAGAAGAAGCGCTTGAACTGTTTAAATTACCTAAAGTTGTTGGCGAATATGAAGGTAAACCAATGAAAGTTGCCATTGGCAGATTTGGCCCGTATATTAGCCATAACAGCGCTTTTGTTTCTTTACCTAAAGAAATTGACCCGCTTGATGTAACCGAAGAGCAAGCGATTGAACTGATAACTGAAAAGCGTAAAAAAGATGCTGAAAAGCTAATTAAAGCTTTTGATGAGGACCCAACCGTTAAAGTATTGAATGGCCGTTGGGGACCTTATATAGAATTTGGTAAGCAAAACGTTAAAATACCGAAGGATATAACAGACCCGCTAACCTTAACGTTTGAACAATGTAAAGCATTAGCAGACGCGGATAGTAAGGCCCCTAAAAAAGGCAGTAAAAAGTTTGCAAAGAAGAAGTGAGCAGTTAATTAGGTTGATTAAGTGAGTTGTTTGTTGAATATAAACCATTCACTTAATCAACTCAATACAACAAATCAACTAAAAAATGATTAAAGATCTTCCCGAAAATAACGTAAAAGATATTGCCGTAGCTGTAGCTTTGGAAAGTGAGAACGCGGAGAGTAAGACATGGCATGTATACCTTATTAACTTAAAAAAAGAGGCCATTGAGAATGTGCTGATAACCTCGAAAGGTTATGGCGAAAAGAATGGCGAACCTGTTAAGACATCTACGCTGCGACATATGTTTCCAATTGTACCTAAGGTTAGTTATAAACAGATTGAGCTTATTGATGAGCAAACATTTGGCTTAAATAATGAATACTGGGTAAGCTACTATATCGGCACACAGATATATGATAAAAAGTTTATTTTCCTACCCGAAAGTATTGTTGATTCTAATTTTATCAAATTACCGGTGGTTAATAAGCCGGGAGTAATGATATTATAATATCCCCCTCGCTTTATTATTTTCATCTTCCAATTTTGCATTAAATTCATTACTTTCCGTTTTTAATTTAACTGATATAATTTTATCTAAACCAGGACTGTATGAATATTAAGTTTCGCTTGATACTGATGAATTTTATGCAATTTTTTATATGGGGATCCTGGCTGATAACTATCGGGGCATATTGGTTTCAAAATAAAGGATGGTCGGGTGCACAGTTCGGGGCCATTTTCTCTACCATGGGTATCTCGGCCATATTTATGCCTACCATTACCGGCATTATGGTAGATAAATTTATTAATGCCGAAAAGCTTTATGGCATTATGCATATTCTGGGTGCATTGGTGTTATTTAGTATCCCGCTTGTAACTAATCCTACCACGTTTTTTTGGGTGATATTACTAAACATGATATTCTATATGCCAACGTTATCTTTATCCATAACAGTGGCTTACTCCGCCTTAAAAACTGATGGTAAAGACGTTGTAAAAGATTACCCGCCTATCCGAATTTGGGGAACTATAGGTTTTATAGCAGCGCTATGGGTAGTAAGCTTAACACATAACGAAACATCTGCCAACCAGTTCTATATCGCGTCTGCAGTGGCTTTAATATTGGGCATTTACTCTTTCACTCTCCCAAAATGCCCCCCGCTTTTAACAACGGTTGATAATAAGTCCATAGTAAACCTGCTTGGGTTAAATGCATTCGCACTGTTTAAAACTCCTAAATTCGCTATTTTCTTTGCATTCTCCATGCTTTTAGGAGCCGCGTTACAGCTCACTAATGCTTATGGGGATACCTTTATTCATGATTTTAAAAATGTACCGGCATATAAGGACCTGATAGCGGTAAAATATCCTGCCATCATTATGTCCATATCCCAGGTATCCGAAACACTGTTCATTTTAGCCATACCTTTTTTTCTGCGCAAGTTTGGAATTAAATATGTAATGCTGTTTAGTATGTTAGCCTGGGTGTTACGCTTTGGCCTTTTCGCATTTAGTGATCCTGCCGATGGCTTATGGATGATCGTGATGTCATGTATTGTATATGGTATGGCGTTCGACTTTTTTAATATTTCGGGATCTTTATTTATTGAAACTCAAACAACGCCCGAGATAAGGGGTAGTGCGCAGGGACTATTTATGATGATGGTAAATGGTTTCGGCGCATTTTTTGGAAGTTTGATAAGCGGACTTGTTATTCAAAGCTTTTTTACAAATGCCGACCAAAGCAAGAACTGGCATGGCATATGGCTTAGCTTTGCAGGATATGCATTGGCAATTGCTATTATCTTCCCGTTTATATTTAGATATAGGCACAATGTGGCATTAGCGCGTGCCATACAACACGCATAGAAGTTTTAATATTTATAATCAACCTACAGCCTGATTATCACTAATGAAAAAACATTACCGTAAGGAAACTGATTGCTTAAACTGCGGAGCAGAATTACAGGGGAAGTTTTGCCATGTATGCGGCCAGGAAAACCTGCAGATAAGGGAAAACTTTGGCCACATGATGAACCATGCCATAAGTGATTACTTTCACTTCGACCACCAGTTTTTTCATACTCTTAAACCTTTATTATTTCAACCGGGTAAACTTACCAATGAATATATGGCCGGCAGGCGGGTGCAATACCTGCATCCTGTAAAAATGTACATATTTATAAGTTTGGTTTACTTTCTGTTGTTATTTAAAACCGGTAACGAGCCAATAAAAGTAACCCATACCAAAAGCAAGGCCGTTACTAAAAAAGAGCTTGCTTCTACAAATAAAGTATTAGATAGTGTTGTTAAAAATCCACGGATGCCTGCTTTTGCAAAAGCTGCCATTATAAACGCAAAAAAGAACATTGATACAGCTGCTAAACATGAGGATACCATTGATACTGATAATGAAAAATCATTAATTAACAAATCTTATCTGTTTCCAGGAGCAACGCATGATACTACTTACACGCAATATGTAGCATCGCAGCAAAAACTATTACCCAAAAAGCGTGATGGATTTTTCAAAAGAATATATAACAAAAAAGCATTCTACTACAAAGAAAAATACGGATCGCGAGCCAGGGATGTATTTTTTGAAGAGTATAAACATAATATGCCAAAAATGATGTTCCTGATGCTGCCATTATGTGCGCTTATATTCAAGATCACTTTTTGGAGAAACAAAAAATATTATGTTGAACACCTGATATTCACTTTCCACCTGCATTGTTTCCTGTTTCTTTTCCTGGCAATTATTATGCTGATTGAACTAATTATACCCAAAAGCTGGAGCCTGTATGATTGGTTAAACTTCGCGGCCACCGTTGGAATTATTTGGTATTTATACCGTTCATTAAGGGTATTTTACAATCGCAGCAGATGGAGAACAATAAGCAAACTATTAGGTGCTACTTTTATGTATTTTATAGTATTTACTTGTTGTCTTCTCATAGCCCTTCTAATTACGGCAGCAACCATATGATGCCGTAATGTTGGGGGCACAAATTTTAGAATAATTTATAAGCCAGCGATAAATTGAACAGGTTAATTTTGGTAGAGTTTGCACCATAATCCTGCTTGGTTAAACCGGCCTCGTACCGCAGATCAACAGATAAACTGCGGATGTCTATGCCTGTACCAAACTGCCAGGCGTAGTTTTGATCTTTATAATTTAAGTGAGCGATATTGCCTGCTGCACTACCATAATTCTGATCTTTATTAATAGCAAATGATACTACAGGTCCGGTATAAAACCTGGCGCCGAAACCAAATGCGCCAACCTTGCCGCCAAATAATACGGGAACATCAACACTGGTAAATTTGGCCTTAAAACCGTCTACAGTTACGTTTTTGCTGGTTACATAAGCCTCCGGCTGAACGTTGAAACCTAACGCTCCAAATCGCATCCATACACCGCCTAAATAGCCTGCCTGGTTACTGCTGTTAAATGTGCCTGTTTTTGAAATACTGGTTAAATTTATTCCACCCTTTAATCCAAACTGAAAGCTTGGAATAATTTGTGCAGAAGCCATGTATACTGTTGCGATACAAATGGTTAGTGTAAATATGAGTTTTTTCATGGTTTTGGGTTTATGCCGTAAAAATATAAAACTCCTGTTAATCAATTATGTTTGAATTATTCCCACATTAAATTGCTTTTCTATAGGCGAATGATTTGCCGCTTCAATACCCATAGATATAATGGTACGTGTTTCTAACGGGTCTATTATGCCATCAATCCAAAGCCGGGCAGCGGCGTAATAAGGTGTTGTTTGCGCGTTATAGCGGTCTGTTGTTTGTTTTAATAATTCATCTTCTTTTGGTTGATTAACATCTTCTCCCCTTGCCTTCATACCTGCCGCCTGCATTTGCACTAAAGTTTTTGCCGCCTGCGAGGCGCCCATAACCGCTATTTTTGCAGATGGCCACGCGTAAATCAACCGCGGGTCGTAAGCTTTGCCGCACATGGCATAATTGCCCGCGCCGTAAGAGTTACCTATAATAAACGTAAATTTTGGTACAACCGAATTGGCAACCGCGTTAACCATCTTGGCACCATCTTTAATAATGCCACCTTGCTCGGACCGGCTACCTACCATAAAGCCGGTAACATCCTGCAGAAATACCAACGGTATTTTCTTTTGATTACAGTTCATGATAAAGCGGGTGGCTTTATCGGCCGAGTCTGAATAAATAACGCCGCCAAATTGCATCTCGCCTTTTTTTGATTTGATGACTTTGCGCTGGTTAGCAACAATGCCTACCGCCCAACCATCCACACGCCCTAAACCACAGATAATTGATTGTCCGTAACCTTCTTTGTATTCTTCAAATTCAGAATTATCCAATAAACGCAAAATTATTTCGCGCATATCATAGGCTTTCTCACGGTTATCAGGCAGTATACCGTATATATCTTTCATATCCAGTTTAGGCGTAACGGGCTTTATACGATCGAATCCGGCTTTGTTAAAATCGCCTACCATACTCATGATGTTGCGGATAGAATCTAAACAAGTTTTATCATCAGGCTGTTTATAATCTGTAACGCCCGATATTTCGCAATGGGTAGTAGCACCGCCTAACGTTTCATTATCAATATCCTCGCCTATAGCAGATTTTACTAAAAATGATCCGGCAAGAAAAACAGAACCTGTTCCCTCTACTATCATGGCCTCATCGCTCATAATAGGCAAGTAAGCGCCGCCTGCTACGCACGAACCCATTATGGCAGATATCTGGATAACACCCATACTGCTCATGATAGCGTTGTTCCTGAAAATACGGCCGAAATGTTCTTTATCCGGAAAAATCTCGTCCTGTAAGGGCAAATAAACCCCTGCCGAGTCAACCAAATAAATAATAGGCAAGCGGTTTTCCATGGCAATTTCCTGCGCGCGCAGGTTTTTCTTAGCGGTAATGGGGAACCATGCCCCGGCCTTTACCGTTGCATCATTAGCCACAATTACACATTGCCTGCCAGATATATAACCAATACCGGTTATAACACCGCCCGACGGGCAGCCGCCATGCTCGGCATACATACCATCGCCCACAAAAGCGCCAACCTCCAACCAAGAAGAATCTTTATCTAATAAATAGGCTACGCGCTCGCGGGCAAGCATTTTACCTTTTTCTTTTTGTTTGGCCGCGGCTTTTTCGCCACCACCCAGGTATATTTTTTTCAGCTTTGTGTTTACTTCAAACATTAGCTGTTTGTTAATATCTTCGTTTTTATTGAATTCAATATTCATGGCAGATTGTTACAGAAAAATACAATTTAGATAAAAAACGGCATGAACAGCATTTTTTATCTGTCTGATCTGTAAAAATCATACTGTAACTTTTTCATTACAAAAAGATTTGCAAACGCAACTAATAATTCTTTAATTCGTATAACTATTTGATTAAACTCTTAATAATGATAATTTTAACAATAGCCTATTTGTGCAGGCGTTTTAATGTACTTGCACGCATATACAGTTTAGTATTAATTACGCAGATACCCCCGGTTACCTTAGCAGCCTGTTTTGCATACCAGGCCAGGCCGGTAAGATAATTTGATTATTATACCTTTTAAGTAAGGTTTCTATCTTTGAACCAAACATCATCGGGTTCAATTTTTACATTTTCCATCAAGTTTACCAACTCAATAGCATCGGCTGATGTAATGACCAATTTGCGGTTAACCGGCTTTAGAAAGCGCTGCTCAACCATAACATCCATTTGCTTTAACAGGTTATCATAGAAACCATTTACGTTTAATACACCTATGGGATGTTGGTGCAATCCCAGTTGCAGCCAGGTTAAAACTTCGAAAAATTCCTCCAGCGTACCAAAGCCGCCGGGCAGCATAATAACGCCATCGCAAAGATCGTTCATTAACTGTTTGCGTTGGTGCATGTTCGCAACAATATGCATTTCGGTTAAGCCGGTATAGCCAACTTCCTTATCCATTAAAAAACCCGGAATAACACCTATCGCCTTGCCGCCACGTTGTAAAACAGCATCAGCTATAATACCCATTACGCCTACTTTACCCCCTCCAAAAATTAAGGTGATATTTTTATTTACCATTACTTCGGCCAATAGCCCGACAGCTTCTTTTAAAACAGGGTCCCCATTGAAGTTGGCCCCGCAGAAAACACAAATGCTTCGCATAGTGATTAGTTAATTGGTGATTAGAGGTTGAAGATTGGTAATTAAGATTGGTTTTGCAAACTTGACAGGCCTAATCACTAATCTCCAATCACTAATCACTATCTTGTATAGTTCGGCGCTTCTTTAGTAATAGTTATATCATGCGGATGTGATTCGCGTATGCCTGATGCTGTTATACGTACAAACTTTGCCTGTTGCAATGCTTCTATATCCTTAGCACCACAATAACCCATACTGGCGCGTAAACCGCCCACAAACTGGTATATTACTTCAGCTAACGTTCCTTTATAAGGTACACGGCCCACAATGCCTTCGGGTACTAATTTCTTGATATCATCTTCCACATCCTGAAAATAGCGATCTTTTGAACCCTGCTCCATGGCTTCTATCGAACCCATGCCACGGTATGATTTAAAACGACGACCTTCATAAATGATGCTTTCACCCGGTGATTCTTCAACACCTGCAAATAGTGAACCTGCCATGATAGTGCCTGCACCTGCTGCAATAGCTTTAGCAATATCTCCGGTGTGTTTAATGCCGCCATCGGCAATAACCGGAACACCGGTGCCCCTCAATGCCTTAGCGCACTCATAAACCGCATATAGCTGCGGAACACCCACCCCCGCGATAATACGGGTAGTACAAATAGAACCCGGACCTATACCCACTTTTACACCATCGGCACCGGCATTTGCAAGCGCAATAGCAGCATCACCTGTGGCAACATTGCCGGCAATTACCTGCAGATCGGGATATTTAGCTTTTACTTCTTTTAATTTATCTATAACACCTTTTGAATGACCGTGAGCGGTATCAATAGCTATAACATCAACTCCGGCTTTTACCAGGGCATCTACCCTATCCATTGTATCGGCAGTAACACCTACAGCTGCGCCTACACGTAAACGGCCATGCTCGTCTTTACAGGCGTTGGGGAAGTTTTTAAATTTCTGAATATCTTTAAATGTGATCAGTCCGATCAATACGCCATTAGCATCAACAACGGGTAGCTTTTCAATTTTATGTTGTTGAAGTATCCCCTCAGCTTGTGATAAAGTAGTGCCCTTTGCAGCTGTGATGAGGTCAACTTTAGTCATTACCTCCTGCACCGGTTTGCTCATTTCCTTTTGGAAACGCAAATCGCGGTTAGTAATGATACCTTTTAGTTTATTGTCCTTAGAAACAACAGGGATACCACCAATTCTAAATTCGCGCATTATTTTAACCGCGTCCCCAACAGTTGATGCTTCATGCAAAGTAATGGGGTCCTGTATCATTCCGCTTTCAGAACGTTTTACTTTACGTACCTCATCTGCCTGGCGGTCAATACTCATGTTTTTATGGAGCATGCCTAAGCCACCGGCCTGGGCCATGGCAATAGCCAATTGCGCCTCGGTTACGGTATCCATCGCGGCCGAAACTAAGGGTATATTTAGCCTGATCTTTTTGGTTAAAAAAGACCCCGTGTTAACATCGCGCGGTAAAACTTCTGAATAAGCCGGGAGTAGTAATACGTCATCGTAGGTTAAACCTTCGGCAACAAATTTTGATGGGTCTGACTGCATAGCAAATAATTATTTGGAGGTATTATTTGCCGGGCAAAGCTAATGAAATATTTCGGATTTCGAAAGTTGGATTTCGGAATTGTTATTGTCTGAACCATGAATCGTAAGATTATAAGATTAACTTGACCAAATTATTGCAAAATAATGGCAATCCTTTAATCTTATGATTCATCGTTCAGACCATCAATATTTCCCTACAATCACTTTATAAAACTGAGCAAAATCCAAATACTGATTAGCCAATATAAGCAACTCCCCGGCTGTTACCGTTTTTACAACCTCGGTATAGCGGTCATAATAATCATAACCCATTTCTGAAAAATACAGGTTCTTAAATTTATCAGCATGCGAGAATACATTTTCCAAACTACCCAGTAACGACCCCAGCATATAATTACGCACCAGCGATAACTCTTCATCAGGGATTATCGCGGTCTTTAATAACTCTACTTCCTTTTCAATTTCGATGATGGCAGCTTTGCAAAAATCGGCCCCAACTTCGGTAACTATAAACAAGGCCCCACCTTGTTTAAATGAGCTTATGCCTGATCCTATTCCGTAGGTGTAACCTTTGTCCTCGCGGATATTATTCATCAGCCTTGAGCCAAAATAGCCGCCCAAAACAGTATTTAATACCTGCACAGCCGGAAAATCAGGATGCTCACGGTTAATAAACGGCAAACCCATGCGTATAGCAGATTGCAAAACTTCGGGTTTTTCTACAAAATAAAAATGCTCTGGTGAATGCGCAATGTTTGGCTGTGTGATGTCTGCAGCAATGGTTGTACTTGCCCAGGCATTATCAAAAGTACCGGTCAGCAGGTCAAGCGTGTCTTGTTCAACTTTGCCTGCAATAATTAACGTGCAATTTGAGGGCTGATACATGTGTTTAAAATGAACCAGCATATCTTCGCGCTGCAAGGTTTTATAATCATCAGCATCAGGAGTTAACCCATATATGGTATTACCATATAGCGCTTTATTAAAAGTACGGCGTGCAACCACATCATTTTTTTGCAAGCTCACCTGTAACTTTTGCTGTTGATTGCGAATAAAGGTTTCCAGTTCTTTTTGAGGAAAAATAGAATCGGTTAAAATATCCTTTACAACAGGTAATGTTTTATCCAGGTGTTTTGTTAACGAGTATAATGTTACCAGCGACTGCTCAAAGCCATAATCCACAGATAAAAAAGCACCGTAAAAATCTATCTTATCCGCAATTTCTGAAGCGGATAAAGTATGTGTGCCATCTGTAAGCATGGTATTAACCGCCATATTCAATAACGGTTTTGCAGGATCGAAACGTAAATTATGAAATATCCATTCAATACGAACCAATCCCTGGTCGCCCGAGTTAAAGCAAAAAACATCGCAGCCATTAGTTAGCTTTTTATGTTCGGGCCTAATTAAATGTATGTTCTCTATTGGCCTGAAATCAGGGGCCGTCTTTCTATTTATCATTATTGCTCAGCCAGGTAAATTAGTGTAGAGGAGTTATCTTTTCTGAATAGCTTATTGGCTTCTTCTTTTATTTGTGCAGGTGTTACTGCTAAAAACTTTTCGGTTTCATGGTTAAGCAATTCCGCATCGCCTATCAATTCGTAATAAGCCAGGTTCATCCCTTTATCTAACAGTGACATTTCAGAAAATATCATGGTCGATTCTGTTTTGTGTTGAACCTTGGTTAGCTCATCAGCCGGCACTTCATGATTTTTTAATTGCTCTACCTCGTTCCATAACGCGGCTTCAGCATCTTCAACAGATATACCCGCAATTGGTTTACCTTCCAGTACAAACATGCCTTTATCCAGGCTACCTAAAACATAGGCATGTACCTCGCTAAATAATTGTTTTTCTTTTACCAGGTTACGGTACATACGTGAGGAATTTCCCCGCGAAAGGATATCAGCCATCAACTCAACCGCATAAAATTCTTTTTCCCTCCTGCCCGGCATCTGCAATGCGATATATACATCATTCAACGGGACCTTTGCAGTAACTGTTTCGCGGCGCACTTCATGCTGCTCTGGTTCTTGGGGTAAATCCCGGTAATATTTTTCTCCTGGCGGAATGGGCCCGAACCATTTTTCGGCCAGTTCTTTAACCTGCTCAAATTTCACATCGCCGCCAACAACCATTATTGCGTTTTGCGGATTGTAGTGCTTTTTAAAAAAGGCTTTTACGTCTTCAATTTTAGCATTTTCAATATGCTCAATGTTTTTTCCTATGGTATCCCAAAGATATGGGTGCTTTTTGTAAACTAATGGCCTTAAACGCAACCATACATCGCCATAAGGCTGATTAAGGTAGCGTTGTTTAAACTCTTCAACTACCACGTTGCGTTGCACTTCGAGGCTTTTCTCGTTAAAAGCTAAGTTTAACATACGGTCACTCTCTAACCAAAAAGCGGTTTCTAAATTGGCAGATGGCAGCGTGATATAATAATTAGTAATATCATTACTGGTAAAAGCATTATTTTCGCCTCCTACCTGTTGCAAAGGTCCATCATAATTTGGAATATTTACCGAACCACCAAACATCAAGTGCTCAAATAAATGGGCAAAACCTGTTTGTTCAGGGTTTTCATCTCGCGAGCCAACATCATATAAAATGTTAACTACTGCCATCGGGGTAGTACTATCTTCGTGCACAATAACACGGAGGCCATTGTTTAATATAAATCGGTTGAATTTAACCATGTATAGTTAGTCATTATAAAAGTGGTGGACAAATGTATGATTTAGATAATTTGTATGAGTAAGGATAGTGTTATATTTTTTATTTTCGTTTATCGCAAAATATTAACCGGTTATGGATCAAGCTGAACTTATTAAGCAAATTAATGCTACCATAGGCAAAATAAAAGTGCTTGAACTTGGTAAACTATTAACTGATAATAAGTTTAACCTGCGCGACCTTATAGCCGTTACCTTATACCCTGATAATGATATTGCTTTCCGTGCGACATGGTTATTAGAAAATGTCTTTCTGCAAGATCCCGAAATATACCTGCCTGACCTCGAGTACCTTTTATCAAAAATGGCTGTGGTTAAAGCACCCGGCAGTAAAAGGCACTATGCCAAAATAGTTATGCATATTACAGATGCAGGTGCCCCACAGATCATAAAAGAAAAGGTGCAAACCCTGGACCTTGAACACGTGGTGGAGCAACTTTTCGATTGGATGATAGATCCCAAAATAAAAATTGCCGTAAAAGCATTTACGGCCGAGGCGCTCTTTAATTTACGGCATCGTTACGATTGGATAACAGAAGAGTTGGTTAACCAACTGCATTATTTAATGCGTAATGGAACTGCTGCTATACAAAGTAAAGGGAAGAAGCTTTTGAAGGAATTGGAGTAGAAAGACTTACGAAGTTTTAAAAACTTCGTAAGTCTTTTAGAGATGATCTAAGGCGTTGGCCTGTCGCTGCCGTGCAGGTTACCACTCACCATATAATGGTGCAGTTTAGCTTGTATGGCCGATGAGCTGTCATTGGCATAAGTGCCGTAAGCATTTACGATAATGCCCTTTAAATTATATTTAGGGGAGCTAACAGCGTAGACTATAGACATATCCGCGGGATTACTTGCCCCTTCAAACCTATAAAACTCATCTATAGAAAAATCGTCGGCAGTCATATGTATATTCCGGGATTTATCATCAACAGTATCTCCCTCCATGCTTAAATTAGCAGTATATCCTCTTTTCATCAAATCATTAGTGGCATCCACTAAAGTTTCATAGTTTTCCATGGTAGTTGTAGTTTAAGTAATGAGCAGTATAATACCGCCTCTACTTGTTTAAACTAAAAACAGGCATGGTTGTTTGAATATTACGAAGATTCTTGAGGAATTATACTTCCTTATCGGTATCCCAGTTTTCCAGGTAATCACCTATCCGGCGTAAAAATGACCCTCCCAGTGCGCCATCTACCACACGATGGTCATAAGATAACGACAGGAACATCATGTGCCTGATGGCTATAACGTCGCCCTCGGCTGTTTCAATAACGGCTGGTTTCTTTTTTATAGCGCCAACAGCTAAAATAGCTACCTGTGGCTGGTTAATTATAGGCGTACCCATAACATTACCAAATGTACCTACATTTGTTATTGTAAAGGTTCCGTCTTTAACATCATCAGGTTGCAGTTTACCGGTACGGGCCTTATTAGCCAGGCTGTTAACCGCTTTGGTAAGGCCAAGCAGGTTTAACTCGTCTGCCTTTTTAATTACCGGTACAATGAGGTTACCGTTTGGCAAAGCGGTGGCCATACTAATGTTTATAGCCGCTTTTTTAATGATCTGTGTACCGTTAACAGATACGTTGACCATAGGATAATCTTTTATGGCTTTAACAACTGCTTCAATAAATATCGGGGTAAAGGTTATTTTTTCGCCTTCACGTTTTTCAAAGCTTTTTTTTATTTTTTCGCGCCATAGTACTAAACCTGTCACATCAGCTTCAATAAACGAGGTAACGTGTGGCGAAGTATGCTTGCTCATAACCATGTGATCGGCTATTAAACGGCGCATCCTGTCCATCTCAATTATCTCATCAACTCCTGATGTTGATGTTGCCGGAGCTTGCTTAACAGGCTCTGTTGCCGGTTCCGGCTGCGCTGGTTTTTGAGGTTGCCCAGTAGCCGGCTGCTGGGCCGCTGGCTGCTGAACTTGTGTCTGAACAGGTTGCGGTGCTTGAGCTTGCGAAGGTGGTGGCCCTCCGGCCGTTTTATTTCTAATATAGTTTAATAAATCATCCTTAGTTAAACGCCCTTCGGCACCGCTGCCCGGTATGCGGTCCAACTCATTAATACTTATATTTTCCTGTAATGCTATATGTTTAACCAAAGGAGAATAAAACCTTGATTCGCTTTTAAAATCTCCTGCATTTGGTTGTGCAGCAGGGGCCTGACTCCTTTGTTCAAGCTGTTCGGTCCCGGGAATATTTTGTGGCTGGGGCGCTGCTGCAACCGGGGGCTGATAGCTTTGCTGTGGCGCAGGTACAGGTTGCGGCGATGCTGCCGGTTGTGGCGCGGGTGCTGCCTGTTCTGCTGTATCTGTTTCAATAATGGCAATAACAGAGCCTACCTGCACAACGTCGTCTTCTTTGCAGCGTTGTTCAACTAATCTTCCGGAAACCGGTGATGGAACTTCGGAGTCAACTTTATCAGTAGCAATTTCCATTACTGCCTCATCCGCCTCAATATAATCACCTGGGTTTTTAAGCCATTTAATTATTGTTGCTTCAGCAACACTCTCACCCATCTTCGGCAATAACAGTTGGTATTTAGCCATACAATAAAATATAGTTCTTTGGTCAAAATTAGAAAAACCGTTCCTTACTTCTCAACATCCTTAAGTAAAGTATTCAACATTGATAATGCCCCTGTGGCACTCCTTTCGATGTTTTGCTGCCTTTTGCTACCAAATGTGAATTTCTTTGCAACAGTTTTTCGGGCAGATGCCACCGCGATCCATACGGTTCCTACGGGTTTACCCGGAAGGCCGCCATCTGGCCCGGCAATACCGGTTACGGCTATGGCATAATCTGATTTAAAATTTAACAGTGCGCCTTCAACCATTTCGGTCACGGTTTCTTCGCTCACTGCGCCAAATTGCCACAGGGTTTCATTTTTAACGCCCAATATACTTTCCTTCAATTCGTACGAATAGGATATGGCGCCGCCAAAAAATACTTTTGATGAGCCGGCATGCTGTGTAAATAAATGAGATATATAGCCCCCTGTACAACTTTCGGCAACTGATAGGGTGAGCCTCCTTTCGGTCATATAGTTCAATATGGCTTTTTCAAGCGGTACGTCCTCTTCAGCAGCTACAAATTCACTTACACGCTCAATTATTTTTGATGCATATTTATTTACTTCTTTACTTACAATAACTTCGTCCTCGCCATAACCGCTTAAACGCAAACGCACCTGGCCCAGTTTGGGTAAATAGGCAAGTTTAATATGCGCAGGAAGCGAATCTTCAATATCAGCAATTCTTTCAGACAAAAAAGACTCGCCTTCGCCTACCGTTAAAATAGTTTTATGAATAATTACCGGGAGTTTAAACAAAGATTTAATTTTCGGTATCACCTCCTCCTCCATCATATACATCATCTCGAATGGTACACCGGGCATAGACACATATATTTTGCCATTACTGTTAAACCACATGCCGGGTGCCGTACCATTTTTATTCAATATAACCTCGCAGTTTTGGGGTACTTGTGCCTGTAACCTGTTAACTTCAAGCAATGGGCGTTTATATTTTTCAAAAAGACGTGTTACATTATTTAATGCTTCCTTGTTCTCTACCATTTCTGCGCCAAAATATTCGGCAAGTGTGTTTTTGGTGATATCGTCTTTTGTTGGGCCCAGGCCACCGGTTATAAAAATAATATCTGCCCGGTTAGCGGCTTCGGCTAAAGCCGTTAATATATGTTGTTTATCATCAGATACTGATGATATTTGCTTTACACGGATACCTGCATTATTTAATTGCTGTGCCATCCATGCCGAATTGGTATCAACAATCTGGCCTATTAATATTTCGTCGCCTATGGTAATTATTTCTGCATGCATGCTATTGTTGAAAGTATGAGTTACTGGTATAATCGCTCTTTTTACTAAGCTTTAAGGCCTGTAAAATTGTTGATTTTACGCGCAAAGTAACACTATATGATTTATAATAACCAAACGGCAGCCATTGTATTGACAGGTCCCAGCAATGCAGATCCCGGTAAATTGCAAATGATGTGGCACTGCTTAACTTGAGTGCTTTTAAATCATAGTTGGTATTATATTGTATTTTCCATTTTTTGGTAAGGCTTAAATCACCACTTATCATTAAGGTATTGGTATTACTGGTACTGATATAAGCATTACTATAGCTAAAACTATAATTAAGCGAAAGGTTCCAAGGTATATTAAAATCAATATAGGCGCCCGGATCCGGATTATATAGAGCCATTTTTTGCAGCTGATCTGGTGTGGCGGTTTGATAGGTACTGCCTGCCGGCGCGGTTGGGCTGGGATGAAATGTGGCCGGATTTAAACTGGCGCTTGCCGAAAAATTAAAGCCAAGAATCGTTGGCAGTTTACCGTCTTGCAGTGTATACCTGTTTACATCTCTTTTATAATGCTGGATCTGGCCTGAAGATACCGAATCCATTACACGCGTTTCGTATGGATTCAGGGTTCCGCCAAAGCTAAGATTTACCCGGTCATGCAACACACTGGTATGGCCGGAAAAACTAATTGGCGACAGCTTGAATGAGTCAGCCGCTATATTATAAGTTGTTGAAAAAGATAAGCTTTGCAATAGCTGTATTTTCCTGTCGGTTTGTGATGTATCCGTACTTTTGGGCCTCACTTTTGCTTCCAGGCTATTATCAAGACTTATATTTATTCCGGCCTGCCTGCGGCCCGACGGTCCGCCGTATACAGAGTGATCAAAAATTGAATAGTTTGTATAAACAACCGGATAAGGTATACTGGCATTACTTACAATAGACCGGTTATAAGTATGATTAAAACCCGAATAGTCCGGACTATAACCAAACCCGATGCTTGGCGTCATTGTATGGCGTATGGCTCTTATTTTGCTGTTTTTAAAGTTTATTGTACCATAAACTTTTGTTGATAAACTTACCCCCATTGAGTAATTCCCGGCTCTTTGAAAACCTGGTATAGTATCGGTAACCAATGAGTCGGCACGTGCATACCGCTCTCTTATTGTTTGCAGATACCACCGCTCGGTATAGTTAACATTTATACCAAATTGAAAATACTTAAGCACAGTTAAATTGAAACCCAACGGAATTGAATGCTGAATACCGTTTTGCAATCTCTTTGTGAGTGTTTCACTTGTAAACAACTGGCTTTCGGGTACGGCAGTAACCCTGTTAGTTGCAGTCATGGTATATCCTATGGTGATTTTTTGATACCATTTTTGTTCGCCAACCCTGTCTCTTTTATCAAACGGATTAATAGTACCCATACTAAAGTTTAAACTTGGCAATTCCAGCGAAACAGTTTTAAGGGTTAGATCCTGGCTATGCGAAAGCCCGACAGTTAAGTTTAAAGGCGCTCCGCCCCAACCTGTCCAGCTTTTTGAATAAGAAATACTTGAACGTAAAGCATTTTGTGTGAGCTGCTGCAAATTATATCCAATTGAGGCCGGGTTGTTTTGATAAAAGCTTGATGTACCGGCATTTACAGAAGCACTAAATGTACTCCCGGGACTTGCATTTGGGTTTTGGCTATGTGTCCATGCTATGTGAAAATCACGCGCAGGGGGGTCGCCAGCCAGCCCGTAATTGTGAGAGCCGTAGCTTAATGCTAAATTCCCGCTATACTTATACCTGCTCATATAATCTAACGTACTGCTCACCTCGTATGATCCGTTTGAGTAATAAGTACCTAAATTTGTTAGATCGGCATAATCACTCAACCCCATATAGTAACCAAAATCACGCAGGAAAAAACCTAAGGTTGCATCTTCGCCTGGTGTAGGTAATATTAAACCGGATGAACGTGTATCTGGTTTTGGAAAAAAACCAAAAGGGATGCCAATGGGTATTGGTACTCCCTCTATCTCCAAATATGCCGGGCCTGAAATAATCCTGTTTTTTTCGCCAATACCACGGGTAATAACTATACCATAGTCCGGGTCGGGTTTATCGCAGGCACTAAAAATAATATTATGGTAAGCAACCTCTGTTTCGCTAATTTTTTTGGCCTGGCCGTGCGATATATAATTACCATCCTGCTCTGTTAAAACATTATGAATAAGCCCTTTTTTTGTTTCGTAATTAAATTGTAAAGAATCAGATGTAATAGGTTTATCGCTACCTTGTTTAGATATAGGCCTGCCTACATATCGCTTGGTTTTCGGATCTATGCGCCCGCTGGCAAATATGATGTGTTGTTTTCTGTCTATCCTTATATAATCAGCATCCAGTTCAAAATCACCATAAGTTACCCGCGCTTTGCCAAACCGCTGGCTAATTCCGGTTTCTACATCATTAGTTGCAGAGTCGGCAGCAATTTCTTTTATTTCCGAATCAAGAGTTTGATTTTTTTTGGTAGTGTCTGCACCAACAACCTTTTTTGCTGTGGAAGTTGCTTTAGATTTTTTACCTTTAGAGAGTTTTGGGTACTTATTTGTAGAATCGAGCTTTATTATTGTATCTACAACAGGCCTCTTAATAATAACCCTGCTTTTGTGCGCAAAAGCCACCAGGTTTACTATTAAGATAAGTGCAAATAGAAAAAATAAGTTTATGAATTTCAAAATTGATTATGAATAGTATTTTTGCAGATATAAGTTTTAACAGCGTTCAAAAATAATGAAAAATAAGGCATTGAAAAGATTGATTTGTGGATTATCGGCATTACTGGTGTGCTTTTCTCTATTTTCATTTAAGTTAGCCCCTATAGTACGAAAAGATACCGTTGTAAATAGTGGTTTTAAACTTAAAACAATTATTATTGATCCGGGTCATGGCGGCAAACCTACCGGTACTGGTCATTTCTCTCATGGTGCATCAGGTTCTTTTTCTACCGAAAGAGGTGTAACGCTTGCAATAGGCTTAAAATTGCAAAAAGCGATAGAAAAAGAGTTAAACAATGTTAAAGCGGTATTAACACGCACAACAGAAGAAGATGTTTCGTGGGAAAGGCGATCAGAGATAGCTAATGAAAATAAGGGTAACCTTTTTATATCATTACATTGCAATTCATTATCAGACAGGCGTGTGCGGGAAGTAGTTGGCCATAGACACGGTAAACCTGTTTATAATACGGTTAGTGTTCCTAACCGGTCTGGCAAGGGCGTTTTAATGCTTGTTTATGGTTTGCACCGTACAAAAGAAGAAGAAAAGGCTATAAAACAAAACCAGTTGGAGGGCGGTGAAAGTGAAGACGCCGAAATGAACGCGGGCTTTGACCCGAATGACCCGGAATCTATTATCCTGATAAACCAGTATAAAAGCAAATTCAGGCAAGGGAGCATACATTTGGCAAATTTGATTAATACAGAATTTGTTGAGACTGATGGCAGGCCCAGCGAGGGAATACGCGAACAAGGTGTTTTAGTGCTTTGCCATAGTGCAATGCCGGCAGTATTGGTTGAAACAGGATACATAAATAACCCTGATGATGAGGCCTACTTAAATTCTGAAAAAGGACAGGACGAAATAGTAAGTTCTATTGTAAGGGCCCTAAAGTATTACAAGGACGAGGTGGAGCAGGTTCTAAAATAAACAAGATGTGAGGCTTAGATTGGAGATGTGATGAAACATAAGTGAATTAAATTCATTTATATTTCATCCAAATATCTCAAATTTAATATTTCAAATCTTAAATCTACACTATGAATATATCAAACGAAACCAAAATAGGCGCATTAACCACCATAGCAATTGCTGTACTTATATTTGGATATAGCTTTTTAAAAGGAAATGACTTGTTTTCGGGTTCCAATAAATTTTATGCTGTATATAAAAGTGTAGATGGGCTATCTGTATCAAAACCGGTATTGGTAAATGGTTTCCCGATAGGTCACGTTTCAGGAATGCAACTGGATCAGGATGGGCGCACCACTGTTGAATTTAAAATAAAATCTGAATATAAAATACCGGTAAATACACTTGCCAAATTAGTAAGCACTGATCTATTGGGCGGTAAAGCCATTATTTTTGAATTAGGAGATAGTAAAGAACTTGCAGAAAACAGGGATACACTACGTGCTGATATCCAAGGCAGTTTGGCAGAAAGCCTGCAGCCTATACAAACCAAAGCCGAAAACCTGATCACCAAATTAGATTCGTCCCTTGCTTCAATTAATAAGATACTAAACCCAAACTTTCAAAAAAATGTGGACAGGAGCTTCACCAGCATTGCAAACGCATTGCAAACACTGGAAGGCACAACTAAAAAGATAGATAACTTGGTTGCCGCGCAAACCGGGCACATTAACGGTATTTTATCTAATGCAGAAGATGTATCTTCAAATTTAAAAAACACCAGTGCCGGTTTAACAGGCATTACCTCAAATCTTCAAAGATTTAGCGGTGATCTGGCCAATTCAAACATCAGGCAAACATTGGATAATGCCAATAAAGCTGTTGCCGATCTGCAAGCCACTATGGCTAATATCAACAGCAACAAAGGCTCGATGGGGTTATTGTTAAACGATGATAAGCTATATAAAAACTTACAGGCCGCCTCTGATAATCTGAACTTGCTGTTCTTAGATCTGAAAGCAAATCCTAAACGTTATGTTCACTTCTCTGTATTTGGCGGCGGGAAGAAGGATAAATAAATCCCCCGTGCGTCATTGCGAGGAACGAAGCAATCTCTACATAGGATATTCAATATAAGAGTTGTTTGTGTTATGCAGTGCCTTGAATAATACTTTTCATATTTGATTAGCAAGTGCAGAGATTGCTTCGTTCCTCGCAATGACGTTGTGGTAAGTTACAAGCTATTTTTACACAACAAACGTCTTTCCTTCAATAGCAAGGCTGGTTTCGGGGAATACACTTTGGGCCTCTTCCAACAACTCATCCAGGGTTTTATAGCGTGCAGAGAAATGGCCTATCAGCAATTTTTTAGCATTTGTTTTTACGGCTATCTCTGCAGCCTGTAAAGCGGTTGTGTGGTATGTTTCATTTGCCCTGTCAACCATATTATGCAAAAAAGTGGCCTCGTGATACAGCAGGTCTGAATTATTTATCTGGTCAAAATATTGTTCGTTGTATATTGTATCAGAACAGTAGGAATAGGTTTTAGGTTTATCCGAATCAACCGTAAGGGTATCATTTTTATAAATCTTGCCTTCCGGATTAGTATAGTCAGCACCTTTTTTTAATGAAGTATAAACTTCAACCGGCACCCCTATCCGTTCAAGTTCATCTTTTAACAGCTTTCTTAACCTTTTCTTTTCCCTGAATAAGAAACCCGTACAGGCTATTCTGTGATCGAGAGGTATAGTTTCAATAATAACATCTTCATTAGCTATAATAGTTTCGGCTTTATTGGGATTGGTTATGGTAAATTCAATATCATACTGTAAATGAGTTTCAGAATATTTAAACTGCAGATCGATAACTTCTTTAAGCTGTGGCGGGCCAAACAACTTCAAGGGTTTTTTACGCCCGTTTAGGTGCATAGATGATAATAAGCCTACCAGGCCCAGGTAATGATCTCCATGAAGATGGCTGATAAAAATATGATCAATGCGGCTTGCCCTAACGTCAAAGCGAAGCATTTGTTGTTGTGTGCCTTCGCCGCAATCTATCAAATAAAGGCGCTCATTAATATTAAGCACCTGTGAGGTTGGATTTCGATTATATATAGGAGTTGCAGAACTACTTCCGAGAATTGTTACCTCAAATTTCATATCAGGTAAACAATGTAAGTATTATCTTGCTTCTTTTTTTAATTCTTTTTCTATCTCTTCCATAAAAATTAAGTCAATGCCTTCTCCTGATGTAGGAACAACAGTAAGGACACTTTCTAATTGAGAAATAGTAATTAAACGGGTAACAGCATCATTTAATCCGGTAAGAATAAAAGAACCATTTGCATTTTTGCACAAACGATGGCCCACAAGCAAGCTACTTAGCCCGGAAGAATCAGCAAATTTAACCTGAGAAAGGTCAAGAATTATATTTCTTTGCCCCTCTGTGTTTATCAATATCAACTCAGATTTTAATTGTGGAGTAACCAATGAGTTCAATTTTGATTCATTGAGTTTCAACAAAATATACTTCTCGTGTTTATCAACTGTAAACTTCATTTTTTCTTCTGTAATTTAAATGCTAATATAACACATTATTTACAAATAAAAATCACAATGCTGCCAGCGCTTTTTTTATAGCGCTTTCTACCCTGTTCAGCACATTTTCTCCTTCGGGTTTTATAAAGCTTTCGCCGGTTATCTGTTCATATAATTCAATATAACGTTCAGATATAGACTGTACAATTTCGGGCGTCATAACAGGTATAACCTGCCCATCCTTTCCCTGGAAATTATTTTCAATCAGCCACCGCCTTACAAACTCTTTTGACAACTGTTTTTGCGGCTCATCTTTCGCTTGTCTTTCCACATATCCTTCGCTATAAAAATACCGCGACGAATCGGGCGTATGTATTTCATCTATTAAATAGATCTTGCCACCGGCTTTGCCAAACTCATATTTGGTATCTACCAAAATCAAACCCTGCTTAGCGGCAATTTCGGTTCCGCGTGCAAATAAAGCTTTGGTAAATTTTTCTAACTGTTCATAATCTTCAACAGATACAATACCTTGTTTTAATATATTCTCTTTGGATATATCTTCATCATGCCCTACCGCGGCTTTAGTTGTAGGCGTAATAATAGGTTCGGGCAGTTTATCGTTTTCTTTTAAACCATCGGGTAAGCTTACGCCGCATATTTCTCTTTTGCCTGCACTATATTCACGTGCAGCGTGGCCGGCTAAATAACCTCTTATTACCATCTCCACCTTAAATGGCTCGCAAATGCGCCCGATAGTAACGCTGGGATCAGGAACACTAACCACCCAGTTAGGAACGATATCGGCAGTAGCTTTTAAAAATTTGGCCGCAATTTGGTTCAATACCTGCCCTTTAAACGGGATAGGCTCTGGTAGCACCACGTCAAATGCCGATATACGGTCGCTTACCACCATTACCAGGTATTTGTTACCAATGGTATAAACATCCCTAACCTTTCCCTTATAAAAATTAGTCTGCCCGGTAAAATTAAAATGTGTTTCTTTTATTGCGTTCATGGGTTATTAAAGATTGGAGATTAAAGATTAGAGATTAGTTAAGCAGGCGAAATAAAAGCTGCATAATTAATCTCTAATCTTCAATCTCTAATAACTACTATTGTATATCTCCGTAAGCTTCTAATATTTTCCTTACCAGTTTATGCCTTACAACATCTTCGCCGCTTAGATAAACTATTTCAATTCCTTTAATATCCGTTAATATGCGCAGGGCAGTATGCAGGCCAGATTGTTGTTTTTTAGGTAAGTCTATTTGTGTAACATCACCCGTAACAATAAACTTAGCCGACGGCCCCATACGTGTTAAAAACATTTTTAACTGCATATCGGTAGCGTTTTGCGCCTCATCCAAAATCACAAAGCAATTATCAAGCGTGCGCCCACGCATAAATGCAAGCGGCGCAATTTCAATGGTGCGGTTCTCTAAATATAATTTCAGCTTTTCAGCGGGTATCATATCATCCAACGCGTCATATAACGGGCGCAAGTATGGATCTATCTTTTCCTTCAAATCGCCCGGCAAAAACCCAAGGTTCTCTCCTGCTTCAACAGCCGGACGGGTTAAGATGATACGTTTGATCTCTTTATTTTTTAATGCCCTTACCGCTAAAGCAACCGCGGTATAGGTTTTACCGGTACCGGCAGGGCCTATAGCAAACAGTATATCGCTTTTATTAATACAATCAACCATTTTACGCTGGTTGGCTGTACGCGCCTTAACCATAACACCATTAGGGCCAAAAACAATAACCTCGCCGCTGGCAAATTTATCAGCTGCCTGATCGACAGTTGCATTAATATCTATCTTAGAGCCCAACACCCTTTCCAGGTCTGTGATGTTTAAATTCTCAAACTTTTCAATATGCTGCAGCAAATGGTTAAACTTTTCTTCGAAAATAATTAGTTCACGCTCATCTCCTAATACTTTAACCTCGCTGCCGCGTGCAACAATTTTAAGCTTTGGATATTGTTTTTTTATGATCTCGAAATGATCATTATTTGGCCCCCATAAAACAGCGGGGTTAATATTTTCAATTGATAGTTTGAGCTCGTTCAATAGTAATTTTGATTATTTTGTTGCTGATTTTTATGAATTAAAAATTGAATATTTGCAGCGTCTAACGCTTGTACAAGATTAGTAATAAATATTTAAAAAATTAATGGCAATAATAACTTTAACTACTGATTTGGGCGATAAAGATATTTATCAAGCTGCCCTTAAAGGAAGCATATTAAAATTGTTGCCCACCGTTAATATTGTTGATATAACAAATAGTGTTGCCGCCTATAATGTACAACAAGCCGCCTTTATATTAAAAAACAGCTTTTATTATTTCCCAGACAATACTGTACACCTTATTGGTATTGATACCGTTTACAGCGATCATACCAAATACCTTGCTGTACGCTATAAAAATCATTATTTTGTTGGTGCCGATAATGGCATATTTTCTTTAATGTTTAATACAGAACCTGATGAGATGGTGGAAATAAACATAATGCAGGACCTGAAGTTTTTGCATTTCCCCCTTGCCGATATTTTTGTAAAAGCAGCCTGCCACCTGGCAAGCGGTAAAAATTTATCAGAAATAGGTTTGCCTATAAGCAGCATTGAAAATAAAATGAACTTGCAACCTGTTATTGAAAAGAGCCTGATAAAAGGCGCGGTAATATATATTGACTCGTTCCAGAATGTAATCACTAATATTACCAAAGAATTTTTTAACAAAGTACAGCGAGGCAGACAGTTTACCTTGTATTTTAAACGTAACGAAACTATAAATCATTTAAGCTGGCACTATAATGAGGTGCCCGAAGGCGAAAAGCTTTGCCTGTTTGGAATTAGCGACCATTTAGAAATAGCTATTAACAAAGGTAATGCCAGCGGTTTGCTTGGATTAAACCTGGGCGATAGTGTAATAATTGATTTTGAATATATAGCATGAAGAAAATAATACTGGTTGCATTGCTTTGCTTTTTATTTGCTGATGTGTTTGCGCAGGCAAATTCAGACTCGTTAGCTTATCAGTTGCAGCGAAAAAAAATTAACAGCATGCTTGCCGAGCGTAGCCTTAAGTTTGGTCAATATGATAAAAGCTTAAGTGAGCATACCGGCATTTTTGGCCTGCAAACAAAAAAAGACATTCGCCGGAGTAACGATATTTTGATGGATATTGTTAAAACGGATAATGATATTTACAAGCAGTTGAAGATATTGTTAGAATACCGTACTTTTCAGCAAAACCAGGTTCAGGATAAATCTAAAGAAACAGAAACAAATGCTTTAGGATTTATGTACACCATAAAACAGTTAAGAGACCAGGTAGATCAGCTAAAGAAACTGGGCGATAAAAATGCCGAACTACAGAATAAAGCATCGCGTAATTTTATAATTATTGTGATTATCCTGTTGATGATAATTTTAATGCTGTTAAGAAACCAGATACGCGCAAAAGAAGACAAACAACGTTAATGAAATTAACTATACATGGTGCCGCCCGGCAGGTTACGGGCAGCATGCACTTACTTGAGGTTGGCCAATATAAAATATTAATAGATTGCGGGCTTGATTATGAAAAAGATCGCAGCATACAATCAAACGAAAACTTTCCATTTGACCCGGCTGCAATAGATGTGGTGGTGTTAACTCATGCGCATATTGACCATTCGGGCAATATACCTACACTGGTGCGTTTAGGGTTTAACGGCCAGATACTATCCACCCCACCCACTGCCGACCTGACTGAATTATTGTTATTAGATTCAGTAAATATATTCATGAATAAGGCACACAAAAGCCGTAAGCATGGTAAGGGAAAATTCAATACCAACGCGCAACCATTATACCTGCAAAAGCATGTAATGGATGCGATGGATAGGTTTGTAACCATTGGCTTTAATAAACCCTTCCGTATAACCGGCGATATTGAGCTTACTTTTATACCTGCGGGCCATTTATTGGGCGCGGCAGCTGCCCTATTTAAAGTAAATGACGGCGGAACAGAAAAATCCATTGCCTTTACCGGCGATATCGGTCGTAAAAATTATCCGGTACTGGATGACCCGCAACCTTTGCCCCCGGTTGATTTTATTGTAACAGAATCAACCTACGGCGGCCGCATGCATACAACAGGCAAAAGCGTTGAAGACACTTTAGTTGAATTTATTGATAAATGTTGTATTAAAGAGCAGGGCCGAATGATAATCCCCGCGTTTAGCATCGGGCGTACACAATCATTAGTTTATTCACTGAATAAAATATTCAGCAGCGGGCTATTGCCGCCTGTTAAAGTATTTGTTGATAGCCCAATGGCCAGTATGGCTACCGGCATTTTCCGTAAATATCATGACCTTGTTAATAAAGAAGCGCAGGAGTTTTACAGATCGCAGGGTGATGAGTTTGAGTTTGACAACCTTACTTATGTTGAAACATTAAAGGATAGCCGCCAGATATCAAATTATTTTGAGCCTTGTATCATTATTTCCTCAGCAGGCATGCTGGAAGGTGGCCGCATACAGGATCATCTTTTTTATAACATTCAAAACTACTATTGTACGATACTATTCATAGGCTATTGCGCCAAAGGCACTTTGGGCCATCGTTTATTACGTGGTGATTCGATAGTACACATCAAGGACCGCGACCTGGCTGTATATGCCACCATCAAGCAAACAGACGTACTCAGCGCTCATGGCGATCATGAGGACCTTGTAAGCAACATTAAACAGCAGGATAAAGCCAAACTTAAAGGCGTTTACCTGGTGCATGGCGAAGAAAGCAGTATGCAGGCCCTATCAGATTCGTTAACAGCGGATGGGTATTCGGTTGTTATTCCGGAAAAGGGAGTTAGTTATATACTGTAGCGACAAACCTATCCAACGGGTCATTGCGAGGAACGAAGCAATCTCTTCGCACGCTAATCAACATCCTCAAATCCCGGTTTAAGATAAATCCTCGAATGAAATTTATCATATTGACTGTCCTACGTAGAGATTGCTTCGTTCCTCGCAATGACGGGTGGAGGTAGACCCAAAAAGGCCCCGATAAATCGGGGCCTTTTTGGGTTGTTGTGAATTGTCACTATTTCTTAAAATGCCCGATTATTAAACTGGCAAGTTCCACGCCTATACGCTCCTGTGCTTCGTTAGTTGCAGCACCGATATGTGGGGTTAATGAAATCTTAGGATGTGTTAATATCTCTGCACGGGGGGTTGGCTCGTTATCAAACACATCTAATGCCGCGTATGATACCTGGCCGCTGTTTAAAGCATCAACCAAAGCTAATTCGTCAATTAATCCACCACGAGAGATGTTAATTAGCTGTACGCCTTTTTTCATTTTAGCTAATTCATCGGCACCAATTAAAGCTTTATCAATAAATGGTGTATGTAAGGTTATAAAATCGGCTGTTTTGATGATCTCATCAAGAGTACTGGTTTTAACTGTTACGTTAACCTTAGTACCGCCTGTACCTAAAACAATTTCTACTTCGGGATTGAACGGGAAAAGATCATAAGCTATAACATCCATACCAACGCCGATAGCAATTTTTGCAACCTCGCGCCCGATACGGCCAAAGCCTACAATGCCTAAGGTTTTGCCGCGGAGCTCAATACCTTTGGCATAAGCTTTCTTCAGGTCGTTAAATTTGGTGCCGCCTTCAACCGGCATTTTGCGGTTACTGTCATGCAAAAAACGCACGCCGGTAAATAATTGCGCAAAAACCAGTTCGGCAACTGATAGTGATGAAGAAGCAGGCGTATTATAAACACCAATGCCTTTTTCTTTAGCATAGTCAACATCAATATTATCAACACCAACACCGCCACGGCCAATCAACTTTAAATTAGGGCAAGCATCAATTAACGCTTTGCGTACTTTAGTTGCACTACGTACAGTTATAGCATCGTAATTTTGTAACTTAACAGGTAATTCATCCTGTGGTATATTGTTAGTATCAACCTCAAAACCGGCATCTTCTAACATTTTTTTGCCGATGGGATCTATGCCATCGTTAGCTAATATTTTGATCATCTTATTATATCATTGTTTCATTGGGTCATTAAGTCATTCCCGCCATACAATGACTAATGACTCGATGACCTAATGATTAAAAAGTTATTTATTTCTCTCAGCAAACTCCTGCATCGCATCAATCAACACGTAAATGCTTGTGATAGGCAATGCATTATATATAGAAGCACGGAAACCACCTACGCTTCTATGGCCCTTAATGCCAACAATTCCTTTTTCATCACATAGCTTAAGGAACGGTTTTTCATGCTCAGGATTTTCGCTCACAAAACAAACGTTCATATCCGAACGATCTTCAACAGCGCAAACTGCTCTAAATAGCGGGTTGCGGTCAATCTCTTCGTACAATACTTTAGATTTAGCGACATTCTCTTTTGCAATGGCTTCAACACCGCCTTTTGATTTTAACCAGTTAAGCGTAAGCATTGAAACATATATGGCAAATACCGGCGGTGTATTATACATTGAGCCGCCTTCTATTTGCGTTTGGTAGTTAAGCATTGCAGGTATTTTGCGTCCTGATTTGCCTAATATCTCATCCTTAACAATTACTAAGGTAGTACCTGCGGGGCCCATGTTTTTTTGCGCGCCTGCATATATGATACCAAAATCGGCAACATTAATTTTACGGCTAAAAATATCAGACGACATATCGCAAACAACCGGTATTGGCGACGGGAAGAATTTATGTAATTGTGTGCCGTAAATGGTATTGTTTGATGTAATGTGGAAATAAGCCGCATCAGCAGGTATGGTAAAGTCTTTAGGGATGTAAGTAAAGTTGCTTTCTTTTGATGTAGCAACCACTTCAACCTCGCCAAAATACTTAGCCTCTTTTAATGCTTTATTTGCCCATACACCCGATTCAAGGTAAGCAGCTTTGCCGCCTTCAGGCAACAAATTATAAGGCACCATTGCAAATTGTGTACTTGCACCGCCCTGTAAAAATAATACCGAGTAACCCTCCGGAACTTCTAATAATTCCTTCACTAATTTTACGGCTTCATCCAAAACGGCCTCAAATTCTGCCGATCTATGCGATATCTCTAAAAGAGATAATCCGATCCCGTTAAAATCTACTACTGCCGCTGCAGCTTGTTTTAAAACTTCATGAGGTAGGATGCCCGGTCCGGCACCAAAATTATGTTTCATATATACTGAAAATTGGTTTTTGCTTTATATCGAATTAAGAACTTCGTATTTTGCTGGGGCAAAGATAATTAATTTGACAAAGTTTGTATGATTTGTTTACACTTATTTTAAAAAAATACAACTATTCAATAAAAGCGTGTTTTATTGCAAATATTAAATTATTTCAATTTGTTGGGCTGCTTTTATTACAATTGTAATAACTTTTCGGGATGTTTAAGGCCCGATATCATGGCCATTTGGTTAGCCGATGAGAACACCGCGCTGCCCGCAACCAGTACATTTGCGCCTGCCGAGACGAGCTTTGCCGCGTTGCTTTTATCAACTCCGCCATCAACCTCAATATGCAAATGCGGGTTGTGCTGATCGGCTAATTCTCTTATTTCTTTTACTTTTTTATACGTATTCTCAATAAAATGCTGTCCCCCAAAACCCGGATTTACAGACATTATCAAAACCAGGTCCAGGTCAGTAATAATATCTTCCAGCATGGCAACCGGCGTATGCGGATTAAGGGCCACCCCTGCTTTGCATCCCAATTCTTTTATAACCTGTATAGTACGGTGTAAATTGGGGCATGCCTCAAAGTGTACGGTGATATTAGCCGCTCCTGCATCCTTAAAGCCTTTTAAATAACGGTCAGGGTCAACTATCATTAAATGTACATCTAAAGGCTTTGTAGCATGCTTATAAACCACGCTGGTTACCGGGAAACCAAATGATATGTTAGGCACAAACAAACCATCCATTACATCAACATGTATCCAGTCTGCCTCACTTTGGTTAAGCATTTCGATATCGCGTTGCAGATTACCGAAATCAGCAGCTAAAATTGATGGAGCAATTAAGTGGTTCATTTAGAGATTAGTTAATTAGAGATTAGGCTTGCCTGATTTAGAACTTTGTTTACAGTTAGTTTTAATTATTATCAAAGTTAGTTCTCTAAGAAGTAATATCCTAACTAATCTCTAATTAACTAATCTCTAATCACTGCGAAGCATCAGTCACAGTGTTGCAACAGATCATAGTATTTTTTCATAAGCACCACATCATAGTTAACTAATGAGTTATAGGCTTCTGCAACCAATTCACTTAAAATTGAGGAACCAAGCTTCCCGCCACCATTGGGAATGGAGTCATAATAGGCTATTAATTCTTTCACTCTTAGTATTTCATACAATAACATCTGCACCAGGTCGGCATGCGGGCCGGCAGGTTTACCAGAATTATTATCGTTATTGAGAAAGTCTAAGGGATCATTGGTAGTAGAGGTCATTTTTCAATTGGATCGGCCTTTTAGCTTTTATCAACTAACGCTTATTATCAACTAACGCTTAACTAATACAAAGTTTAAAAAAGAATTTTTTGTTTTAAAAAAATAAAAAAAAATAAAATAAACAGTAAAAGCCTTATTTATAAGGCTTTTACTGTTTGTAATTAGTATTACTATTGAGCTGCTTCTGGCTTAGGCAATAAAACTTTGCGTGAAAGTTTTAATTTACCTTGTTTATCAACATCAAGCAATTTAACACGTACTTCATCACCAACTTCAAAAATGCCGTCCATTGTTTCAATACGTTTGTGGTCAATTTCCGAAATGTGCAGCAAACCATCTTTACCCGGCATAATTTCAACAAATGCGCCAAATGGCATAATTGATTTTACTTTACCTTCATAAATTTCGCCTACTTCTGGTTTAGAAGCAATGTTTTTAATACGGGTTACTGCTTTATCAATAGCTTCTTTGTTATCAGCAAATATTTGTACTACACCCTGGTTACCTACTTCTTCAATTGAAATAGTAGCACCGGTTTCGCGTTGCATTTCTTGTATGATCTTTCCACCAGGTCCGATAACCGCGCCGATAAATTCTTTATCAATACGAATAGTAACAATACGCGGAGCGTGTGGTTTGTAATCTTCACGAGGGGTATCAATGGTTTTCTTCATTTCACCTAAGATATGAAGACGGCCTTCTTTAGCCTGGATTAACGCGTTGGTTAATACCTCATATGATAAACCATTTATTTTAAGGTCCATTTGTACCGCAACAATACCATTGCTGGTACCTGTTACTTTAAAGTCCATATCGCCTAAGTGATCTTCATCACCCAAAATATCAGAAAGGATAGCATATTTGGTACCCATCTCGTTAGTGATCAATCCCATCGCGATACCAGATACCGGCGATTTGATCTTGATACCTGCATCCATCAAAGCTAATGTACCGGCACAAACCGTAGCCATTGATGAAGAACCATTTGATTCAAGGATATCAGAAACTATACGTATAGTGTAAGGATTTTCATCATCAGCAGGTAATACCTTTTTTAATGAACGCATAGCCAAATTACCATGGCCAATTTCACGACGGCCGGCTCCCCTGTTAGGACGAACCTCGCCGGTTGAAAAACCAGGGAAATTATAATGCAATAAGAATTTTTGGTATCCGTTGATGAATGCGCCATCAATCATTTGCTCATCATCCTTGGCACCTAAGGTAACGGTGGTTAATGATTGTGTTTCGCCACGTGTAAATACAGCCGAACCGTGAGCAGATGGCAAATAACCAATCTCGCTCCATATTGGGCGCACTTGCGTAGTTGTACGGCCGTCTAAACGTTTGCCTTCGTCTAATACCAGGTTACGTATAGCGTCATACTCCACATCATGATAATATTTTTTAGCTAAGAATTTAGTAACATCATCTATCTCGCCTAAAGTAGCGATGTACGCGTCACGAACTTCTTTAAACTTAGTACTACGCTCATCTTTACCTGATGCGGCGCCGGCTATAGCATAAACCTGGTCGTAAGTAGCAGCGTAGATAGCTTTTTTAAGCTCTTCGTTGCTATTTTCGTGGCTGTAAGTACGTTTTACCGTTTTACCAACAGCTTCGGCTAATTCTATTTGAGCCAGGCACTGAATTTTAATGGCTGTATGCGCAAATTTAATTGCCTCAACTAATTCAGCTTCCTGGATTTCGTTTGCTTCACCTTCAACCATGTTAATATCATGCTCAGAACCGGCTACTATAAACTCTAAAGTAGCAGTTTGTAACTGCGTTAAAGTTGGGTTGATAATTAATTTGCCATCCACTTTAGCTACGCGAACTTCTGATATAGGTCCGTTAAAAGGGATATCAGAAACAGCTAATGCTGCTGATGCTGCCAAACCGGCAAGGCAATCGGGCATAATATCTTTATCAGCTGATATTAAAGATATCATTACTTGTGTATCAGCATGATAATCTTCAGGGAACATTGGGCGCAAAGCACGGTCAACCAAACGAGAGATTAGAACCTCATAGTCTGATAAACGGGCCTCGCGGCGTAAAAATCCACCGGGAATACGACCGGTAGCAGCATATTTTTCTTGATAATCAACAGAAAGAGGTAAAAAATCAACTCCTTCTTTTGCTTCTTGCGATGATACTACAGTAGCTAATAGCATGGTATCACCCATTTTTATTACCACTGATCCATCAGCTTGTTTGGCCAGTTTTCCTGTTTCGATCTCGATGGTGCGGCCGTCACCTAAATCGATTACTTTTTTAATTACGTTTAAACTCATCTTGTTTTCGTTGTGATACGCTTTTCATCTTTTAGAGCGTACCGGTTTTTTATAGTGTGTATATTTATTCAAAGTAAAAAAGCCATCTCCTTAAAGAGACGGCTTTTTGTAAAAAATAAGTTTAAGTTACTTAATGATATCCCTAAGCGCTAACGCTTTGATGATGGCACGGTACCTTGAAATATCTTTTTTGTAAAGGTAAGCCAGCAATCCGCGGCGTTTACCTACTAATTTTTGCAGTGATAATTGGGTTGAAAAATCATGTTTGTTTTTTTTCAAATGCCCTGTTAAATGTGCGATGCGGTAAGTGAACAATGCTACCTGACCTTCGGTTGAACCTGTGTCTACTGCACTTTTACCGTGTTTTGCGAAAATTTCTTGTTTTTCTTCTGTACTTAAATACATTACGTAAATAATATTAAAGCGTGAATTATTTTGTTAATTGTGGGTGCAAAGGTAAGTGTAATATTGCATACTTACAAGGGTTTGTTTAGTTAATTGGTGGTTGGAGTTGATTAAGTGAGTGGTTGGTTTGCGTAAGTTTTAGCCGGTAACAGCTTCTTATTTCGCCTAAAAATAACTAATTTTCGGCTTTGCTATATTTATCATGAGAAAATTATTGCCTGCCTTTTTATTATTGATATTGCCTGCCATGCTAATGGCTCAAAAATTTACCGCGACCGAACTGAGCCGTTATAAACAAGAAGCTAAAACAGTTACCATAATAAAAGATAATTGGGGCGTACCACATATATACGGGCAAACCGACGCAGCTACCGTGTTTGGATTAATGTACGCGCAATGCGAGGAGAACTTTCAGGGCATAGAACGTAATTATCTGTACCAGTTAGGCAGGCAGGCAGAAGTTGATGGCGCAAGTACCCTCTACACCGATGTGCAACTGCAAATGATTGCTGATACTGCTGATGCCATAAAAGATTATAAAACCAGCCCGCTTTGGTTTAAAAAATTAATGAATGCCTTTGCTGATGGTATTAACTATTACCTGTATAAACATCCCGAAGTAAAACCCAAAGTATTTAAACATTTTGAACCCTGGTATGCGTTGATGTTTACCGATGGCAGCGTATCGGCCACCGTAACAGGCGGGCTTAACTTACGCGAAACAGAAAGTTTTTATTCGGGCGCCGGGCCAATGACGGGCGCAATTAAACAACCTGCATTAGCACCGCAACAAATTTTAGATGAACGGGAAATGGGTTCGAACGGGTTTGCATTGTCACCATCAAAAACAGCTTCGGGACATGCTATACTCTATATTAATCCGCATGTACCTTTTTACTTTAGAGACGAGGTGCAGTTGGTAAGTAAAGAAGGCTTGAATGTTTATGGTGCCGTTACCTGGGGGCAGTTTTTTGTTTACCAGGGCTTTAACCCGCATTGCGGCTGGATGCATACCTCAAGTAATGCCGACGTTGGCGATCTTTATGCTGAAAAGGTAACCAAAAAAGATGGCAAATGGTATTACGAATATAATGGTGCGCAAAAACCGGTGACCGAGCGACAGCTTACTATTAACGTTAAAGAAGGCGACAAAATAACCCAACGAACTATAACCAGCTATTACACCCATCATGGCCCGGTATTAGGCAGCCGTAATGGTAAATGGCTGGCGTTAAAGGCTGATAACCGCTCGTACAAAGCATTGTTAGAGTCGTGGCTCATCACAAAGGCAAATACCTTTACCGAGTATAAAAAAGCGATGGACCTGCTGCATAATGCCACCAACAATACCGTATATGCGGACGACCAGGGAAACATCGCTTTTTGGTATGGCAACTTTATGCCTAAACGGGATGCGAAACTGGATTGGACACAACCTGTCGACGGCTCAATTACTGCTACAGAATGGCAGGGATTGCATCCGCTAAATGAGATAGTACATGTTTATAATCCTGCTACCGGGTGGATAGAGAATTGCAACTCCACCCCTTTTACCTCGTCAGGCAAAAGCAGTCCGGATAAAACCAAATACCCAGCCTATATGGCGCCGGATGGTCAAAATTTTCGCGCGGTTAATGCGATAAAACTATTTAGTGATGCGAAGAACGTCACAATGGACGGGCTTATTGCCAAAGGTTATGACCATTACTTAACCGCTTTTGATGTATTGTTACCAGCTTTATTTAACGCGTATACCAAAGCTAATGACAGTACACAGAATGCTTTAAAAGAGCCGGTACAAATTTTAAAGCAATGGGATAAACGATCGGCTGCGCAATCTGTAGCTACTTCTCTGGCTATAGAATGGGGCAACCGTATTATGCTGGGTTTACCAAGAGCCGCATCATCCGAAGCGGGCACCTACCAAACGGAGCGTTTAAATACCGCTTTAAAAGAGATGAGCGATAAGCAATTATTAGCATCATTATCAGAAAGCGTTAAAAGCCTGCAAACCCGTTATGGCGACTGGAAAACACAATGGGGAGACATTAACCGCTATCAACGGCCTGCAAACGGTGTATTTGATGATAATGCACCCAGTATTCCTGTAGGGCAGGTATCATCTGCCTTTGGCGAACTGCCATCGTTTGTTAGCCGTACTATGAATACTAAAAAGCGTTATGGCTATTCGGGTAACAGCTTTATTGCTGTTATAGATTTTGGCACTAAAATAAAAGCAAGATCTATTATTACCGGCGGGCAATCGTTCGACCCCAAATCAAAACACTTTACAGACCAGGCCGATGGGTACATAAACGGCAAATTTAAAGATGTGCTGTTTTATAAAGACGATGTTTTAAAACATGCGGAGAAGAGTTATCATCCGGGAGAATAAGAATTACCACCTCGTCATTGCGATTTCTATGATCTAAGCAACTAATTTACAATAATTTTTTTCGTAGGGTCTGTTCTGATTAACGCAGGCAAATATCCGTAAGATGAGTTTGTTTCTGACAATTTAATTGTATTGATTATAATGACGCGCGGGAGCATTGATTGAAAAATATTATCCATTTACAAACAAACTTAAACTGGTCTGGTTATTGTATTTGAAACACATATTACAATAATCTAACTATTAAAACATCATGAGTAATAACGCAACCAAACCTGACGAAAAGGGATTTTTTGAGAAGGTTAAAGAAACAATTGAAGAGCTTTGGGATGGTACCAAAGACAAAGCCGAAGATATAAAAGATGTAGCCGAAGATAAGTTCAATGATCTGACAAATAAAGCCACGCCTGCTAAAAGACCAGCAGCGAAAAAAGCAACCACTGGTAAAACGGATGTTAAAAAAACAGCAGCAAATACTACTGTCAAAGCAAAAACTGCAGCAAAAGAGGTAAAAGCAAAAGCTGCTGATGTTAAAACAAAAGCCGATGCCAAAGCAAAGGATATTACCGCTAAGGCAAAAAAGACTGCCGATGATGTAAAAGCAAAAGCTGATACTAAAGCTAAAGCTGTAACAGACAAAGCAAAAACTGAAGGTGCACACGCTAAAAAAACAGTTGGTGCAAAAACAACATCACCGGCAAATAAAACTAAAAGAAAACCTGTATTGTAAATTTTAGCCTACATAAAACAAAAAGGCGGTGAAATCACCGCCTTTTTGTTTTATGCTTCAAATTTGTAGCCTACCCCTTTTACAGTGGCAACTATATCATCACCCAGTTTTTCACGGAGCTTGCGTATATGTACATCAATAGTGCGGTTAGTAACTACTACAGAATCTTCCCAAATATTTTTCAGGATGATCTCGCGGGTATAAACTTTGCCGGGTTTTGATGCCAGCAAGTATAACAGTTCAAACTCTTTTTTAGCTAATACAACCTTTTCGCCTTTTTTGAAAACCAGGTAAGCCTCACGGTCTATAACCAAGTCGCCAATTTCCAGTTTGTTATCGGTCATATCTTCGGCAGGAGCATTTCTGCGTAATATGGCGTTGATGCGGCTAACTAATGCGCGCGGTTTAATTGGTTTTGCAATATAATCATCGGCGCCAACGTTAAAGCCGGCAATTTCTGAATACTCTTCACTCCTTGCTGTTAAAAACACCATAAAGGTATTTTTAAACTCGGGCATAGTACGCATAATACGACATGCTTCAATGCCATCCATTTTAGGCATCATTATATCAAGTACAATAAGATCAGGTAATGATCTCTTAGCTTCAGTAACTGCTTCCTGCCCATTACGTGCTAAAAACACCTGGTAGCCTTCTTTTTTTAAATTATACTCAATAAGCTCCAAAATATCCGGCTCATCATCAACTATAAGTATCTTCTGTTTTGTAGAGTTGTTCATGAACGATTCTTTTTTTGTTATAAAAGTATGTACTTAAAAGAAGCTTATAGTAAATTTAATATTAACAAATTGTTAAGTGGTGCTTTATCTTAACATTCTATTGAGGCTTTTTAAATGTTTTGTTTAAAAAATCTTCAAGCGCGGCACCTGTTAAGTTTTTTGCAACGATAATTCCCTCCGGATTAATAATGAAGTTTGCAGGTATAGCTTGTATATGATACAACACTTCGGTGGGCCCGTCAAAACGTTTTAGGTCCGACGCGTGGTTCCAGGTTAATTTATCCGCAGTGATGGCTTGCTGCCATTCTTTCTTACCCACATCAAGTGATATGCCTAATATATTGAATCCTTTATCTTTAAATGCAGCGTAAGCTTTAACCACATTAGGATTCTCTGCACGGCAAGGGGCGCACCATGATGCCCAAAAATCAAGCATTACGTATTTGCCTTTATAGTCTGTTAATTTAACCGGCTTATCATCTATGCCAAGCGTTATAAATTCAGGCGCTTTATGCCCTATTGATACCGGCTTAATTTCCATCATCTGGCGTATAAAACGCTGTACACCGGGGTTATCACTAAAAGTACCTTTATCTTTTAACGTATCAGCATAAGCAACTAATTGCTGCTCATACTTCATCGGCTCTAATGATGACATGGCATAAAAACTTGCTAATGATGTTTTGTTAGTATCAACAAATTTTAAAATAGCATTGCCATAGTCTGACAAGTTCTTCAGGAACCGCGGCATATAAATTGCCATTAATGAATCTGATTGTTTACCCTGCCCTGCTTTAGCCTGGTATTCTTCAACTACCTTGCTGTTCTTATCACCATAAAAATTACTTAGTTTATTAAATTGCTGTATTTTTTCAGAATTTTCAGACCCGCTAATCACATAAGTATGTGTCTTATCATTCAAATCGGTTGTAAAATCTATAACATCACCGTTTTTTGCTATCAGGTCAAAAATATTATTGCTTACTCTTAATTTATATAAGTTGGTATATGGTGCCGGGTGTTTAAATTCAAACTTACCGCTTTCGCTTAAATTGGCCGAATCAATAACACTTACCTGTACACTATCAGCTTCAAGCAGGTACACCTTTTTAACGCTTCCCGGGTTTTTAACGGTGCCGGATATTTTGAATGCCGACTCATCTTTGCATGAAGCAATTAAAAGGACTAAGCCAATAAGGCTATAAACTACTGAACGTGTTTTCATTTTGATTCTAACTCTTTAATTAATAACCGGTTTGTTGCCTGCGGATCTATCTTTCCTTTAGAGCTTTTCATGATCTCGCCCATAAACAAACCCAAAACGCCTTTTTTACCCTTTTGGTACTCTATCACTTTATCCGGGAACTTAGCCAACGCGTCCTGTATATATTGACTCACATCATTGCTATCAGTGGTAATTAACAAGTTAAGTTCTCCCGCAAGCATATCCGCGCTTTTGCCCGGAGATTTTAACATAGCAGGAAATAACTTATGTGAAGCTACAGAATTATTGACAGAACCGGCATCAACCAGTTTAATTATTCCGGCAAGGGTTGCGGGTTCAACAGGCAGGTTGGTTATATGTAAACCGGTTTCGTTTAAATATGATTTAACGGCACCCATCATTAAGTGGGCCGCGGCTTTATAGTTTGCTGTATGTTTTATCAGTTCTTCAAAATATAGGGCCACTTCCTTATCGGCAGTAATTACAGAGGCATCATATTCTGATAAACCCAGGTCCATATATTTTTTATAAAGCTGATTAGGCATAGCAGGTAATGATCTTTGTATACTATCCACATAAGCCGTATCCAATACCAAAGGCACCAGGTCCGGTTCGGGGAAATAGCGGTAATCGTTCGCCATTTCTTTTGACCGCAGTACAGAGGTTTCGCCTGTATCAGCGTTAAAATTTAATGTATTTTGGTCAATGTGTCCGCCGTTTTCAATAACGTTTACCTGGCGGGAAAATTCATGCTCAATAGCGCGTTGAACGTTACGTATAGAGTTTAAGTTCTTCACCTCGCAGCGGTTACCATATTCGGTTGCTCCTTTAAGCCTTACAGATATGTTGGCATCGCAACGCATGCTTCCCTCTTCCATATTACCATCGCAAATATCAAGGTAACGAAGCAGTTTACGTATTTCTGTTAAAAACTGACCTGCTTCTTCGCTGCTGCGCATATCAGGTTCTGATACGATCTCGATCAATGGCACTCCTGCCCTGTTCAGATCGATCAAAGAATCCTCGTGATGATTATCATGCATGCTTTTGCCTGCATCTTCTTCCATATGGATATGGTGCAGCGCTAAATCTTTTGTAGTGCCGTTAGCTAATCTTACCATAACAGAACCACCCAAACAAACAGGCATCTGATCCTGGGTTATCTGGTACCCTTTGGGCAGATCTGCATAGAAATAATTTTTGCGGGCAAAGCTGTTTTTTAGGTTGATGCTGCAATTACATGCCAGGCCCATTTTAACGGCATATTCTACCATACGCTTATTTATCCGCGGTAATGTACCGGGATGACCTAATGAAATGGCGCTGACATTATGGTTAGGTTCGGCGCCAAAAGCTGCAGAATCTGATGAGAAAGATTTACTTAAAGTAGATAATTGCGCGTGAACCTCTAATCCAACAACTAACTCATATTTTTCACTGATTTCTTCCGATAGAAGTGTCATAAATAATTTGATTAATATATTTGCATTAATCAACGTCAAATATATAAACTATTTAGATTTGACAACTTTTTAAAAGTTGTCAAATCTTTATTACGCACAAAGCTTTTCGCTTTTATTAATATCGCATCTAATTAAAATCATACAGCAAATGGTGGCGCTATATTGTCAGTGATTTTTGTTTCATCTTGTCAAATAGTTTGTTTCACCACTTCTAAAATTAGCAATTTGTAATTGTTTGATTATCAATTAACAAACTCAAGATTACGCCTAAAAATACTGACGAATAAGTTGTTACATTTTGTTTCATCACTTTTTCGCAAATTACTGTATTTCAATTTGTTAAGCCAAAATCTTGTTTCACTTGTTACATTTTGTTTCACACTCGCGTGTAACAAGCACCTATTATTTTCTGCGTTAAACAACAATCAAGATTCTTTACGCAATAAACGTTTTGGCCTTAACCAACACCGCATCCAAACCACTTACATCTTTACCGCCAGCCGTAGCAAAAAACGGCTGACCGCCACCACCGCCTTGTATCTCTTTAGCCAGTTCGCGTATAATGTTGCCGGCATTTAAGCCTTTTTCTTTCACCACGTTTTCGGCTATCATTACGGTGATATTTGGTTTTTCATCAATAATGGCAGTTAATACCAGGTAAAGATTTGGAACGATATCCTTTAAGTTATAAGCCAGATTTTTTATCGCATCGGCATTAGGCAACTCCACTTTTTGAGCAATGAAGTTTACGCCGTTTATAAATTCGGCCTTTTTAGCCAACTCATCCTTTAAGCCGGATGATTTCTCGAATATGGTCTTTTCTATCACTTTCTTTAACAGTGCGTTCTCTTCCAGTAGGGTTTCAATGCTTTTGGCAATATCCCTGGGGTTTTTAAGCAGCTCTTTAACCTGCCCCACCAACTTACTTTGCTCATTAATAAAACTCTCTGCACCTACGCCGGTTATAGCTTCGATACGGCGCACACCTGCTGCAACGGCGCTTTCTGATATAATTTTAAAGTAACCAATGGCCCCGGTAGCTTTTACATGCGTACCGCCGCAAAGCTCTTTACTAAATTTCTCATCGAAGGTAATAACCCGCACAAAGTCGCCGTACTTTTCGCCAAACAAGGCGGTAACACCACTGCTGATGGCTACATCATAAGGCACATCGCGTTCTTCCTGCAGGGCGATATTTTCGCGAACCTTTTCATTTACAATAGCTTCAATTAAAGACAATTCCTCATCGGTAACCTTTGCAAAATGCGAGAAGTCGAACCGTAGATAATCACTGTTAACCAATGACCCTTTTTGATTAACGTGCGATCCTAAAACCTGTTTCATAGCGGCATGCAGCAAGTGTGTAGCGCTATGGTTGTTCATTATATTATTACGGCGCTCATCGTCGACAATAGCTGTTAAAGCATCATCAATATCATCCGGCAGTTTATCTACATAATGCACAATAAGTCCGTTTTCTTTTTTGGTATCAGTAACATTAACCACCTCGCCATCCGGGAAAACCAGTTCGCCGGTATCACCTACCTGGCCGCCGCTCTCTGCATAGAAAGGTGTTTTATCTAATACCAGTTGGTATTGCTCCTTGCCTTTGGCAGTTACTTTACGGTATTTGGTTACATGGGCTATAGTTTCGGTTTCGTCATAGCCGGTGAATATGGTTTCATCGTCTCTTAAAGTAACCCAATCGCCGGTATCAACTATCGATGCAGCGCGGGAGCGATTTTTTTGTTCTAAAAGAGCTTTTTCATAACCTTTCAAATCAACTGTAAATCCTTTTTCTTTTAAAATTAATTCTGTTAAATCTAAAGGAAAACCATATGTGTCCTGCAATTCAAAAATTATATCTCCACCAATTTCATATTTGTTATCTTCTGTTTTTCTTAGCCAACTTAAAGTATTTGTTCCAAGTTCTAATTTTAATATTTTTGAGGTGTTTTCGAGAAGTTGATTAATCCGGGTTAATCCATTTCCTAATGTCCTCAGGAAAGAGACCTCCTCTTCAAGAATCACTTTCTGCACAAAATCCTTCTGACTATATAACTCACTAAACACCCCTTTAAACTGCTCTGCCAATAAAGGCACTAGCTTATTTAAAAACGGTTCCTTAAAATCCAAATATTGGTATTGATATCTAACCGCCCTGCGTAATATCCTGCGGATAACATACCCGGCCTTATTATTTGATGGTAACTGTCCATCAGCAATAGTAAAGCTTACTGCACGGATGTGGTCGGCCAATACACGCATAGCAACAGCTGTGTTCCAATCGGCATCGCCCGGTACGGCAGCGGCATTATATGTCTTTCCTGATTTTTGAGCTATAAATTCAATGGTAGGTGTAAACACATCAGTATCATAGTTGGATGATTTACCTTGAATCACACGCACCAAACGCTCAAAACCCATACCGGTATCCACATGCTGGGCAGGTAACTCCTGTAATGAGCCGTCTTTAAGGCGGTTAAATTGCATAAATACGTTGTTCCAAATCTCTATAACCTGAGGGTCATCAGCATTAACCAAGTCAGAGCCTTTTACCTTTAACCTTTCACCTTCCGGCCTGTTATCATAATGTATCTCAGAACATGGGCCGCATGGGCCGGTTTCGCCCATTTCCCAAAAGTTGTCTTTTTTGTTTCCTAACAGGATATGATCTTCGGGTACATATTGTTTCCAAAAATCATAAGCTTCCTGGTCCTTGGGTAAACCATCTTTTTCGTCGCCTTCAAAAACAGTTACGTATAATCGGTTTTTATCTATCTTTAGTACGTCGGTAAGCAGTTCCCAACTCCACTCAATGGCTTCCTTTTTAAAATAATCGCCAAAGCTCCAGTTACCCAGCATCTCGAACATGGTATGGTGATAGGTATCAATACCCACCTCTTCCAGGTCGTTATGCTTACCTGATACCCGCAGACAACGCTGCGTATCTGCAATGCGTGGCGATTTTGCAGGCGCTTCACCTAAAAATATATCCTTAAACTGGTTCATCCCCGCATTGGTGAACATCAGTGTAGGGTCGTTTTTAACAACAATAGGTGCAGAGGGTACTATGGTATGCCCTTTAGAAGCAAAAAAATCAAGAAAAGCCTGTCGTATTTCGTTAGCGGTCATGAAGCAAAGGTGTGAAATTTTGTGTAATTAATTATGAGAAAAAATGTGTATTTATGTGTAGAGCATTGGTTTGATTAAATCCGAAATCGAAAATCCGAAATCCGAAATTAACACCTACATTTGTACATGCCTTACAAGGAACACGAGATCAATAAAATGTATTACACCATGGGCGAAGTAACGGCTATGTTTGATGTGAATGCATCATTGGTACGTTTTTATGAAAAAGAGTTTGACGTTCTGCAACCCAAAAAGAATAAGAAAGGCAACCGACTGTTTACTCCAGAGGATGTTGAGAACCTAAAGATCATCTTAAACCTGATAAGAGACAAAGGCTACACGATACCTGGTGCCAAAGAACATTTAAAAAGCAACATGGCCAGTACTAAGGACAGCCAAAAGGTTATCAATTCGCTTGAAAATTTAAAGAAGTTTTTATTAGAAGTAAGAGATCAACTTTAGTCTGAACACGATTTTTAAGATTAAAGGATTATATTGATTAAATTAGTCGATCATAATCATAATAACAATCTAATTTTATAAATCCTAAAAATCGTGTTCAGTCGGTGATAGCAAATCATAAAGGCGAAATACCATTTGTAATTCTAATTATTCCTTTTTTATTAGGGATTACTGCAGGGTTGACCTTTATATCTTCATTACATTACTTCAACCGGCTAACTATAGCCCTCCTGTTTTTAAGCTTAATCTTTATCGTACTCAACATTAATTATGCCCGCTTTGGGTTGTATAAAGTAAGATGGATTGGTGGATCGATAATGACCCTTATTTTATTTTTAACCGGATGGGTTAGCGTTATCCGCTACAATGAATTAAACAATGAACAACATTTCTCCAAAACACCTGCTCAATACCTTATCGTAAAAATCAACAACGAACCTACTATAAAAAACGGATTGGTGCGGTTTACTTCAATTGTTGAGCAACAAATTAATAATGGCAAAATAATCAATACAACCGGTACACTGCTTATCGCCATAAAAGACACTTTGGCAAACAAGCTTTATTATGGTGATGAATTATTGATACTGTCCCGATATAATGTAGTTGACCCACCCTATAATCCGGCAGAGTTTAATTACAAGCGGTACTTAGCTAACCAAAATATTTACCATCAGGCTTTTCTTTATCCTAAACAATTTATTGTCTTGAACAGGAATGCAGGCAATTCAATTGTAGCTTATTCTTTACGACTGCGGCAAAGACTGGTTGAGAAATTCAAGCAAAACATGCACGATACTTCGGCCATTGCCGTTGCGTCAACCCTAATATTAGGTTACAAAGCCGATTTGAGTAATGATATATTGCAAGCTTATTCAAAAACCGGCACTATACATATACTCTCGGTTTCGGGTGGGCATGTGGCTATTATTTATTTATTGCTTAATCTGGCATTCGGTTTTTTAGGGCGATATAGATATGGGAAAGTATTTAAAGCTTTAATTATTATATCACTTATCTGGTATTATTCATTACTTACCGGTTTTTCGCCAGCTGTGTGCAGGGCTGCGGTAATGATATCATTAATTATTATTGGCAATACTTATAGCCGGTATATTAATACATTAAACATACTGGCCATATCTGCATTCTTCTTATTATTATATGATCCGTTTTTTATTACGGATGTTGGCTTCCAGCTCTCCTACCTGGCCGTTGCAGGGCTCATCATATTCCAACCGCTGGTTTATAAATTAATTACATTTAAAAACAAATGGGCCGATAAATTATGGGCACTATGCTCCGTATCAATAGCCGCGCAGGTGATAACCTTTCCGTTAAGCGCGTTTTATTTCCACCAGTTCCCGGTTTATTTTTTGATTAGCAACTTATTTATAACGGTACCCATATTGATCATTATGTACACCGGTTTTATTTATTTATTGATACCTCAATTGCCTTTTGTATCTGCTGGGTTGGGTTATGTGCTGGAAAAATCAATTTTGATAATGAATAAGGTATTGGCATTAATAGAATACTCGCCATTTGCAAGTATTGGTAAAATATGGTTAACTACGGCCGAATATATACTGGCCTATATAATTATTATTTGCCTTTTTTATTTTTTGTTTGACAGAAAGACATGGCTGTTAAGAGTAAGCTTATTGCTTGTGCTTTTATTAGGAGTAAGTATTAGCACAAAGCGCATTAATGCTTTACGGTCAGACAGTATCACGTTTTTAAATCTAAAGAAACACCAGGGGCTGGTATTTAAAGCAGGCGATAAAGCCGTTATATTATCAGATATTAAAGCTGATGATAAGAATTACCAATACACTATACAACCCTACCTTGATAGCTGTAAAATAGCCGATACCGCCTTATATAATTTGAAGCAAAATATTAATACCGCTTTTTTAATAAAAAACAATAACCTTATTCAATTCAAAAATAAAAAAGTATTACTATTTAATAAGGATTTGCAAAGTAAGCAACTGGTTCATAAATTAAAGGTAGACTATCTATATATAACCGATAACCCGCATACAACTGTAAATGAGCTTAATAAAAACTATGATTACGCCATGTTGGTTATAGATGGCAGCAATACCAATAAACTGGTTAATGATTTAGAAACGCAAGCCAAATTATTGCAGATAAAATATCAAACAATAAAGCGTAACAATTCGTTAATTATATCATCTAATTAAAAAAATATATAAAGCGAAAGTTTGCTTGATAAACGATAAACAAGTAAATTGTGCTTATAAACCCACTAACATGAATATTAACTTTTCTAAAATTGCATTAGGCCTGGCATTTACAGCTATTGCATTTAGCGCCAGCGCGCAAAAAATTTATACACAAGGTATCGCTATTTATGGTTTAACAACAGCTGCGGGTGATGGAGAATCTAAAATATATTTTACTGCTGATTCAAGCGCAGCCGTAACCGTGCAAGGCCCAGCAACTATAAAATTGCTTAGCAACAGTAAGGGTACTTACTTTGCCTTTTTAATTGACGTTCCGGTAGCGTCAATAAAAAAGGCCGCGGTTTTAACTCCCGATGAAATAGATCAGTTTGCAGCTGCTGCACCAAAGTTCACCTTTACTGCAGGCACCGAAACAAAACAGATAAACGGTTTTAACTGTAAAAAAGTTACCGTAAAAGATTCTAAAAGCGGTAGCACTTCTACTGCATGGGTAACTAAAGATATAACTGCGCCGGTAAATAGTTTAACAAAAGCTTTTGCAGATGCAGGCGGGTTCCCTGTACAATTTACCACTACACAACAAGGGCAGTCTGTTGATGTTACCTTAAAATCAATAAGTGATACCAAACCTCCTGTAGGGACATTTGGAATTGCAGGTTTTGAAAAAATATCACTTGACGATCTTAAAGCAATGGGTGGCCGATAAGTCAACCGCATAACATTTTTTTAAAGGCTTCTTAACCTTATGGTAAAATAATTTACTTTTGCCCTCCGATGTTAAGAAGCCTTTTTAGTTTTATAAGATTTTTTATTTTTTGGTTGTTGTTCTTTGCAATAACAAGAGCCACATTTGAAATATACTTCAGCTATAAGTTCCATGGCGTTACCGTGGGCGATATAGTAAAGACCTTTTTATACGGCATCCGGATGGATGCATCTGCAACGGCTTATATTGCACTGATCCCCTTATTGGTATTTATAATTAACTGGTTTACAAGCAAAAAACTTTTTAAAACTATCTGGTTAAAGGCTTACACCTGGTTCTGTTTGTTTTGCATAAGCCTGATCTGTATTGTTGATTTGGGCCTGTTTACAGAATGGGGATCAAAAGTTAGTTTCAGGGCATTTGATACACTTTATAACTCTCCGGCAGAATCTATGTCATCAACGGCCTCCTCGCCTGTTGCATTGCATTTAATCATTGGATTGACTTTATTGATCATCGGTATTATATTATCAAATTTTATTATTGATTATTCTTTTAAAAAGCCTGCCGAGACCAAACAGAACAAAATAATCTATTCGGTTTTGTTGATTGGAATTAACCTTATAATACTTCGGGGCACCTTATCTCCTGACCCGATAGACCAAAGCGCGGGCTACTTTTCTGATAATCAAATATTAGATATAGCAGCACAAAATACCGAATGGAACCTGGCCAATAACGTATTTGAAAATCTGCGCCACCCATATAATCCCTATTGTTTTTTACCTACAGCACAGGCAAAAAATATAGTGGATGAAACTTTCAAAGTTAAAAAAGATACTACCATACATGTATTAAATACCGATAAACCTAATGTAGTTATCATCCAATTAGAAAGTTTTACGGCTGATGTTATACAATCATTAGGCGGTGAAAAGGGTGATGCGCCTAATTTTGAAAAGTTTATTAAAAATGGTATCCTGTTCAATAACATTTATTCTGCCGGCGACCGTACCGATAAAGGTATAATTGCTATTTTAAGTGGGTTCCCATCGCAAGCTATACGTACAATTGTTGTTGATACAAATAAGCAGAAAAAATTACCATCATTATTAACCGAGTTTAAAGATAACGGCTATACTACCTCTTATTTTTATGGTGGAACAAGTGAGTACATGGATTTTGATAATTATATGGCCGATCATAAAACAGATCATATAACCGATGAACACATAATACCTAAAAGCGAGGTTGGCTCCACCTGGGGGGCGCATGATAATATTCTTTTTGCCAAACATGTGGAATATCTAAGCAAGCAAAACAAGCCGTTCTTTTCGCTCATACAAACGTTAACTAACCATGAGCCATTTGTATTACCGGTGCCACCGCATTTTAAAGGCAAAGACATAGCAGACCAGTTTAGAAGTACAACCTGGTTTACAGATTCATGCCTGAACGCTTATTTTGAAGATGCCAAAAAGCACGCCTGGTATAAAAATACGCTGTTTATTTTAGTGGCCGATCATGGGCACCGTCTACCTAAAAAAACATCTGCGGCATTTGATCCGGCTAAATATCATATTCCTTTATTGTTTTTTGGCGATGCTATAAAACCCGAATATCGCGGTACTACCATCACCAAATTGGGTAACCAGACAGATATTGCAGCAACCTTGCTGGCCCAGCTTAATTTGTCACAGCAAAAATTTAAATGGTCTAAAAATTTATTGAATCCGTATGCCCCGGCATTTTCTTTTTTTGATTGGGACAATGGCTTTGGTTTTATGCTGCCAGAGCAAGCGGTATCTTATGATAGCTCGGGCCAAAGGATGATATACACTAAAAACAAGAATGCCAGTAAAGCAGCAACCGACAATGCCCTGCTACACGGCAAGGCATTTATGCAACAGATATTTACAGAGTATCTGGCTTATTAGCATCAAAGTGCTCCTGGGATAGGTGAATACACTTGGAACATTTACAAAGTTTTAAAAAACTTTGTAAGTCTAAATCTATTCTAATTAACTTCCTTACTCAACGCAACAACCCAATCATTAAACAGGCGCGTTTCCATTTCCACGGCTTTATCAGCATGTAGTTGCCATTGCGGAGAGAATTTTTGGAGCTGATTTACCATTTCTTCCAGGTGCCCTTCCTCCTCTAAAATAATCGACTTTACATTTATTTTACTGCCGGCATTATCAAGCGCGTCTTGGTATATAGGGTAAAGCTCATCGGCGCGTACTTCAATGGCATAGGTAACCAGCAAATAGGCAGCAAAACGCAGTTCCTTACCTGCCAGGTGCAGGTTTTTTTTAAGGTAGCGGCATACTTCCACATCCAGCATATTTAAATAGTACTTGCTATATGCTGATGCTACTAAATATTCATCAGCATAAGTGGGGCAATAATCTGTTCCTGTTTTTTCAATTTGTTTTTTTAGGTAGAACGCATGACGGTGCTCTTCAGCAGCATGCTTTAATATAATATAGGTAACAGTAACCGGGTCTTCGCTGGCTGATATTTTTCGCGCGCCAGTATTTTCCATTAATGACAAGGTATTTAACCAGCGTGCATGCAATTCATTATCAGCTATTATAGCGGGTAGTATGTTGTTCAGATTCATAGTTAAATTATTATTCAAAAATTCACACCCTCTGCAGGGATATTATATTAACGTTTCCCTCCGGGTCAGGCTTTCCGCTCATACTGCACAAGGCCTTAGCCACAGGCTGGTATCCGCTGCAATCCTTAACGCGTCTACTCACCCGGTCATCGCTTCGCTTGACCACCCTCTCTTCGGCAAGCCGGAAAGAGGGTTATTTAAAAAACTTCCAACTCTCTTTCCGCCAAAGGCAAAAAGAGGGGTCACGCACAAAGTGCGCGGGGTGAATAATCGTCGCTATATCTCTTCAAGTGCTTGCTCAATTTTGCTGTAAATGTAGCTCAAGTCTTCGGTGGTAATGCAATACGGGGGTAAAATGTAAATAATATTACCAAGCGGGCGCAAAATAATTCCGGCATTCAGGAAATATTGATACAGCTTATCGCGTAACGAACTAAAATAGGATGTATTACCCCCCGTTTCCCATTCCATTGCTATAATGGTACCGGTTTGCCTTACCTCTTTTATTTTTGGATGATATTTAATGTTCAAAGCAAACTGAGCATGAAGTTCCATTATTCTTTGTATATTCTTATTAGTATCTTCAGCTAAAAACAGATCTAAACTTGCCAGCGCTGCCGAACATGCCACCGGGTTAGCAGTAAATGAGTGCCCGTGAAATAAGGTCTTTAAGCGATCATCAGATAAAAAAGCATCGAATATTTGCTGTGTACAGGTAGTTAAGCCTAAAGCCATAGTACCGCCTGTTAAGCCTTTTGAGAAGCACATAATATCTGGCTGCTCCATAACATGGTCGCAGGCAAAAGCTTTACCCGTACGGCCGAAACCGGTAAATACTTCATCAGCAATTAATAGCACACCTTCTTTATGGCAATGTGCCATCAGTTCATTTAAATATTGGGCTTCATACATCAGCATCCCGCCAGATCCCTGTACCAATGGCTCGAATATAAAACAAGCTAATTCAGATTTGAGATTTGAGATTTGAGATTTGAGACTTTGTATGTTGTTAATATTGGGCAGATCGATAAATTCAACTTCGAACAACAACGAATCAAAAGCAGCAGTAAAAGCGCTGCGGCCGCTTACGGCCATTGCACCAAATGTATCGCCATGATAGGCGTTTTTAAACGCCAGCATTTTTGTTCGTTTATTACCGGTATTGTTCCAGTATTGCAGGCACATTTTTATAGCAACCTCCACAGCAGTCGAACCATTATCAGAGTAAAATGCTTTTTGCTGGTTAGCAGGTAATATTTCCAGCAGCCGCTCAGCCAGTTCGACAGCTGTAGGGTGCGTAAAGCCTGCAAATATTACATGCTCTAACTTAGTTAACTGCTCTGCAACTTTTTGGGCGATATAAGGATGTGAATGTCCATGAATATTAACCCACCAGGATGATACCGCGTCAATATACTTTTTACCATCCTCATCATATAAACAGGCGCCCTCTCCTCTTACTATAGGTATGGGTGGCAACGCGGTTTTCATTTGGGTGTAAGGGTGCCATATTACTTTCAGGTCGCGCTCAACTAAAGTCATATACTATCAATTAAAAGTTGTGCAACATATTGATCTATGGGGAAAGTAAAATCTTCTGCTTTTAAATCAACTAATTTGATCCAACGGAAGGCTTGTAATACTGGCCCGTCTCCTTCAAAATCAAACGGGATTATTTTTATAGATAAATTTAAAGGCGAAGTATTTTTAACCAGGTAATACACGCTTATTATTTGCGAATCGTTAAATGCTGATTTTACAAAAAAATCAGTTGTATAAAAATGACTAAGCACTTCAACATCTGCATCACATTCCTCAACAAATTCACGCTTTAGTCCGTCCGTCAATCCTTCCCCATACTCTAAGCCACCACCCGGAAACTTGGTAAATTGCATGCCATATTCCTGTTCGTCGCTTATCAGTATTTCCCTGTCATCATTAATTAACAGGCCATAAACACGTACGTTAAACTGATACATTATTCGAAATGCTTTTTATTACGGATAACCCTGTCAAGGGTCCATATTATATCCTCGGTTTTAGGTTCAAATCTTACAGGGCAATTTGGCATGCTACAATAATGGCAGCAATTTGGCAGGCATGGATCGGCATGGATAAAAAGCTCTGTTTCGGTAACCTCATTGTTTATCATTTTATCAACCAATGACACCTCTTCATGTACCCGGTTAAGGTCGAAATAATAAGGCAGCGTTAAATGGCAATCAATATGCAATTCATTACCATATTTTTGAGCCCGGAAATTATGAACATCTATCCATTCTTCACGCCGTTTATCATTTAAAATTTGCACTACCCGGGTAACAACATCAAAATCGGCCTCATCCATTAACCCGCCAACAGATCTGCGAACCAGTTTATAACCTGTAAATATAATGTATGAGCCTACCAGTATAGATAATATACTATCAAGCGCTAATATTTTAGTAAAATGTATTAATAATAAACCAACTACTAAACCACTGCTGGTAACCATATCGGTTATCAGGTGCCTGCCATCAGCTTCAATGGTTATTGATGGCAGCGTTTTGCCTTTATTAATCATATAATAACCTAATGCGCCATTGATAACCCCGGTTATACCAATAATTACAGCACCAATTAACAGATCATGTATAGCATTTGGATAAAATATGCCATAAACAGATTTAATGATTATGCCTGTGCCAGCAACAAGTATTAATGAACCTTCTATAAAAACTGAAAAATATTCAACCTTTCCATGCCCATAAGGATGATTCTCGTCTCTGGGTTGCGATGCCAGATATATACTAAAAAAAGCAAATGAACTGGCAATTACATTAACAATACTTTCGGCAGCATCTGTTAAAACAAAATTAGAGTTAGTTAAGATGTAGGCAACAAACTTCGCCAGCATTAATATAATGCCTGTAATAAGAGAAATAAGGATGATCTTTTTTTGTTCTTTCAAAGCAGCTTTATTATGCGCCAAATTTATACTAATTAAAACAGAAAGGTGAAAGCAAAAAGCATAAAGTAATATTATACTTTTCTCTAAAAGACTTCAATTTTAGAATGCCCACTTAGTATAGAATTTCTATATTTGCCACATTAACGATAAAAAACAACTATGAGTGCATTAAGTAACAGGATCAATAACCTGTCAGAATCAGCTACTATGAAAATGGCCAAATTGGGCCGCGAACTTGCCGCTAAAGGTGTTGATGTGATCAACCTTAGCTTTGGTGAACCGGATTTTAATACTCCTAAGTATGTAAAAGAAGCCGCTAAAAAAGCGATGGATGATAATTATACTTATTACACCCCTGTTTCAGGTTATCCGGAACTAAGAAAAGCTGTTGCTGCTAAATTGAAAAAAGAGAATGGATTGGATTATGATTTTAGCCAGATAGTTATTTCAACAGGCGCCAAGCAATCAATAGCTAATGTTTTATTGTGTTTGGTAAACCCGGGCGAAGAAGTTATCATACCTACACCTTACTGGGTTTCATATTCAGAACTTGTAAAATTGGCCGAGGGCAAAAGTATTTTTATTGAAACAACTGTAGATACCGATTTTAAGATCACTCCCGAACAGTTAGAAGCTGCCATTACGCCCAAAACAAAATTATTTATGTTTTCATCTCCCTGTAACCCAACAGGAAGCGTTTATAGCAAGAGCGAATTAGAAGCGTTAGTTAAAGTGTTTGAAAAACATCCAAACGTTTACATAATGTCTGACGAAATATATGAGTATATAAATTTTGTTGGAAAGAACGAATCAATAGCACAGTTTGACAGTGTAAAAGATCGTGTAATTGTAATAAACGGATGGTCAAAAGGCTTTGCAATGACCGGTTGGCGCTTAGGCTACTCGGCCTCGAATAAAGAAATAGCAATAGCCTGTGACAAATTACAGGGACAAATAACATCGGGCGCGTCGTCTATCTCGCAACGCGCGGGTATTGCTGCTTACGAAACCGAGTCAGAAAGCGTGGCTGAAATGCTCAAAGCATTTAAAAAACGCCGTGATATTGTTTATAAATTAATGACAGAACTTGACGGCGTAAAAGTAAACCTTCCGGATGGCGCGTTTTATTTCTTTCCGGATGTGACTTACTATTTTGGCAAAAGCTATAATGGCAAAACTATTAATGATGCGGATGAATTAAGTATTTACTTGCTGGAAGAGGCACATGTATCAACCGTAGGCGGTGATTCATTTGGCGATAAAAAATCTATCCGTATGTCATACGCTGCTTCCGAAGACACGTTAATTGAAGCTATGGCACGTATTAAAGAAGCTCTGAGCAAATTGAAATAGCAATATGTAATCCATTATCAACAGAAAGACCCCATTTGTATATACAAATGGGGTCTTTCTGTTGATAAAATGCTTTGTAATTTATTACAATCCCAATCCATAAGCTAAGCGTAAACCAACTAAACCGTAGTTATTGCTTTGTCCTGAAAAGTTTTCATAACGTACGCCAACATCCCAATGTTTGCTGGCATATCCAAGTGCAGGCGATACGATCAGTTTGGTATCCTTGGCAACAAAATCTTGATTTACGCCTTGAGGTAAAAATGTTTTGGTTTCAATACCAGCACCCACTTCGGCACCAAAATAAAGGTTGGGAGTAAAAAATGCTTTAATACCGCCTTTTATTGGAATCATACCTAAAGATTGATAGTTTACAGTACTATTAGGTTGTTGTTTTCCAAAAAAATTATAGTAACCAGAGGTAAGTGTGATGGCCAGGTTATTTGACAAGCCATATTGCAATCTTGCTGTACCACCTAATTCGCTATTTGAATAATTATGGGCATTACCGGTTACCAAACCCCCTTCTACACCAATGCCCAAACGAAGCTTATTTGGGGTAATTATTTGTGCTTTTGCATTGCTTCCGATTAATAGCGCTACGCCGGTTAAGGCTGCGACCGCTAATTTTGTTAACTTTTTCATTGTTGTGTTCTTTTAGTAAATAGATGTAAATAATATTATTAGCACCTAAACAAATACTTTGCCAGTATGCCAAATCTTTAATTATTTAACATGTTCTTCACCTGTAGTTACATTACCTGTTATTAACAATTGTTAATAGCTTAACAACTGATAATCAACTAAGAATAACTAACATTTTTAAATGTTATAATAAATTAATTTCTGTTTGATTTTTTATTAAACTAATTAATGTTGGCTCTTTTAGCATGCAATATGTATGTTATAAACTGCCTTTTTTAATAAAATAACTGTACCACTATTAATGCTTAACCATAAACAACTATAATTTTGACAAATAAACAAGAAAGCCTTTAGTTTTTGCTAAAGGCTTTCTTGTTTATTTATATCTGAGGGTCATGTTCGGGATCCGGCTTGTAATTTGCCTCCAGTTCTGCCAGTTTCTTTTTACCATAAGCAAAACGGGTTATCAGGAAAAATAATACAGGCACTATAAAAATAGCCAATGACGTTGCTGCAAGCATACCGCCAAATACGGTCCACCCTATTGTTTTACGTGCTACCGCGCCTGCGCCCGATGCAAAAACAAGTGGCAGCACACCCAATATAAACGCCATTGACGTCATAATGATCGGGCGTAAGCGCAGCCGTACAGCTTCAAGTGTGGCTTTCTCTAATTCCACACCCCTGTCTACACGTTCTTTGGCAAACTCAACTATCAGAATAGCATTTTTTGCAGCCAGGCCTATGAGTGTTATTAAACCTATTTGCGCATATACATTATTATCTAAACTCGTATTAAAAGTTAAGAATAGTATCGCCCCAAACGCCCCAAGCGGCACTGCTAACAATACCGAGAATGGTACAGACCAGCTTTCATATAAGGCAGCCAGGAACAGGAATACAAACCCTATAGACAGAGCAAAAATATAAACGGTTTTTGATCCGGATAATTTTTCTTCACGGCTTAAGCCGGAAAACTCATAACCATAACCTTGCGGCAAGGTTTTAGCCGCGACTTCTTCCAACGCGTTTAAAGCGTCTCCGCTGCTATAGCCGGCTTTAGGATTACCATCAATTTCTGCTGCCCTAAATAAGTTATAATGTGATATTAACGGTGCATTCTCAATAATCTTATAAGATGTTAAAGTGCTTAATGGCACCATTGTACCTGCCTGGTTACGAACAAAATACTGCCCTATATTTTGAATATTGGTACGATAGTTTGTATCAGCCTGGGCCACCACACGAAATGTACGGCCATATAGTGTAAGGTCGTTTATATATGCACTACCCATATAAGTTTGCAATGCGGAGTTAATATCAGATAACTGCACGCCTAATCTTTTTGCCTTTTCCCTGTCTATAACCAATTGATAAGCCGGTGTACGCGCTGTAAAGAAAGAAAATGCTTTACCAATTTCGGGGCGCTTATTAACTTCGGCAATAAAGTTCTTTAATACATTTTCAAAGTTTTTAATGTCGCCCCCGGCTTGCTTTTCTTCTAATATAAAAGAGAAACCTGCCGTACTACCCAAGCCGGGTATAGCCGGCGGCGGAATTACCACCACGTTGGCTTCTTTAAACCTTGCCAATTTGGCCGTTAACACCCCTACCAGTTCCTGCGATGTTTTTTTACGTTCATCCCAGGGTTTAAGCTGCATAAATATGGTGGCGCTGTTTGACTTGGTTGCAAAACTCACCACATTCAATCCGCCTAATGCGGCATAATGACCCACTTCAGGTATGCTATCAAGAACGCTCATCATTTGGTGTAAAACAGCTACAGTTCTTTCTGTTGATGAGGCTTCGGGCAGATCATAAGTGATATAAATACGCCCTTCATCCTCGGTAGGTATAAATCCGCTTGGCTTACCTTTAAATAACAGGATGGTGCCTATTACAATACATACCAGTATTACAATAACAAATTTCGAGTTTTTAATACCCCGGTGAACACCGTTACGATATTTGCCGGTAACACGCTCAAACCAGCTATTAAATTTAAAGAAGAATTTATCAATACCCCTTGATTTATTATCAAGCTTATGTGGTTTTAATATTAACGTACATAGTGCCGGTGTTAATGAAAGCGCTACAAATGCAGATATTAATACAGATATAGCAATAGTTATAGCAAACTGCTGGTAAAGCCGCCCTACTATACCCGGTATAAAACCAACCGGAACGAATACTGCAGCCAGAATGAGCGCAATGGCAATAACAGGCGCAGATATATCCTGCATGGCATGTACGGTAGCCTCTTTTGGCGACATGCTTTTTTCGTCCATATAATGCTGCACAGCCTCAACCACCACAATGGCATCATCCACCACAATACCAATAGCTAATACGAAACCAAACAGGGTTAATGTATTAATGGTAAAATGTAACGGTATAAAGAATATAAAAGTTCCAATAATAGAAACAGGAATAGCCAATACAGGTATTAGCGTTGTGCGCCAGCTTTGTAAAAACAGGTATACTACTATAATTACCAGTAACAAGGCAATTAATAGCGTTATAATAACCTCATGTACCGATACTTTAACCACCGTTACAGACTCGAACGGAACCACATAATCTATATCCGCCGGGAAAGCTTTTTTAAGCTCGTTCATGGTGGCGTATACATTGTCGGCGGTTTCCAGCGCGTTACTATTTGGTGCCTGATAAACTAAAAGGTATGATGCGCGTTTATTATCAACATAAGAGTTACCTGCATAGTTAAATTTACCCAACTCAACACGGGCAACATCTTTTAAATGCACTACAGCACCACTATTGGGCTGTGTACGTACAACTATATTTTCAAATTCAGATGGTTTGGATAGCCTGCCTTGTACAAGAACAGTATACTCAAATGGCTGACCTTTCTCTTGCGGAGTTGAACCCACGGTACCGGCTGCCACCTGTGCATTTTGTTCTTGCAGAGCAGCGGTAACATCAGCAGCCGTCATGCCTAAAGCAGCCAGTTTATCGGGCTTAAGCCAGATACGCATACTAAAATCGTCAGCACGGGTAAATACGTCGCCCACACCCTTAGAACGCAAAAGCGCATCGCGTACAAATATATTAGTATAATTATCTGTAAATGTTACGTTATGAGTACCCTTTGGCGAATATATTGCTACCAGCATTAAAATACTGGGGTTACGCTTACGTACAGTTAAACCCAAACGCTGCACTTCTTGCGGTAGAGTTGGTGTGGCAATACCCACCCGATTCTGAACGTCAAGCGCGGCAATATTAATATCTGTACCTACCTCAAAATTAGCGGTCATGCTTAGAGCTCCATTGCTGGTACTGTTACTTTGCAAATAAGTCATGCCGGGCGTTCCATTCACCTGGATCTCAATAGGCGTGGCAACCGTTTGCTCAACCGTTAATGCATCGGCCCCTGTATAATTGCCGGTTATATTTACTGTTGGTGGCGTAATTTCAGGATACTGGCCAATTGCCAGGCTGGTAATAGATATTATACCAACTATAACTATTACTAATGATATAACAATAGCTGTAACTGGTCTTCGTATAAAGGTATCTGCGATCATTCTTATTGTTTTTTATAAAAAACCCGGGTTACTTTGCTTGTTGCTTTGCCTGGCCGGCCGGGGCTTGTGCAGGAATACCTAAAGTAATTTTTCCACCATCGCGCAAGCGTTGAAAACCTTCGGTAATTACCTTATCCCCTGCTTTTATCCCATCCATTATTACAACATTTGCTCCAACACGCTGGCCTAATTTAACCTTTTGTTGTTTTGCTATGGTATCCTGCGATATAAATACGAAAAATTCGCCCATTTGCTCGGATACAGCCTTATAAGGGATTTGTACACGATTACCGGATTCGTTATTCAATACTTTTAATACGCAACTCATACCATCTTTTAGCAAAGCCTGATCATTAGGGAACTGCACACGTACTTTTATAGTACCGGTTTGGTTATTCACTCCCCTATCTATAGCTAAAACTTTACCCGGTTTATTATAAGTGGTCACACCATCAGATAATTGGAGTTTAAAGGTAGAATCAGTACTTCTTCTTTGCAGGTTATAAAACCTGTTAATGTCTTGTTCGTTAATCACAACATCAACACCTATAGGATTCTCGCTCGACACGGTATTTAACAAGGTTGTACCTGCAACAACCTGTGAACCTAATCTTACCTGTGATATACCGATACGACCGGTAACCGGTGCAGCTATAATTGAATAAGAAAGATCTGTTTTTGCTGATGAAACAGCAGCTTTGGCAATTTCTACCTGGCCTTTACTTGTTTCATAAGTAGCAGTTGCCTGGTCAACGGTTTGGCGTGCTACCGCGTCGTTTTTCAACAACATAGTATAGCGGTCTACATCTTTTTTAGCTTTATCTAAGTTGGCATTTGCATTGTATAAATTTGCCTGTGCCTGGGTTAATGCATCCTGAAATTTGCGCCTGTCAATTTCATATAATGCCTTACCTTTTTGCACCACCTCGCCTTCTTTAAAAAATATGCCGGTTATAAACCCGGAAACCTGACTGCGCAGTTCCACAGTATTTAGTGAAACAACAGTTCCCTGATACTGGTCATAATAAACAGCATCAGCATTTACGGCCGTAGCAATATTTACAGGAATAGGCGGTAATGGAGCATCTTGTTTTGCTTTATCTTTACATGATACCCACGCTAACATTGCAACAGGGGCTAACCAAAATATATACTTTTTTCTCATTAGTAGAATGTAATAGTTGTGAGTGTTTTATTTACTGCATTACTGCAGATAGTTGTTTACTTTATATTTTACTGGTCAACACTAAGTATACCTAATGCCCTTTTTAAATCAATTTTGCTTGATAATAACTGAAAAAGCGAATTATAATAATTAAGCTCAGACGTCCGCAGATCTGATTGCGCTACTATTACATCCAGATAGGTTTTAATACCCTCCCGGTATTGTAAGCTCACTACGTTGTATACGTCTGTAGCCAGGTCTACGTTTTGTTTTAGTATTTGCCAGTTAGTATAATTACTCTTATAACTTGCCAATGCTTGTATATATTCTGTATTAATAGTATTTTGTGAGTTAACAATATCCAGACTGGCACGTTCAACCTGTAACCGGGCCTTACTTAAATTTTGCAGGCGTTTACCTCCCTGAAATATAGGCAGTGATAAACTTAAACCTGCATAAGCGCTTGGAAAAGAATTGTTATACAGTTCAGATACCCTGGTGTTTAAGTATACCAAATTATAACTGCCAACGGCAGATAATGATGGTAAAAATCCTAAACGATAATAGTTAACATTTAAATTCTTTAAATTCTTTTCGGTTTGCAGTTGCTGATATTCTATGCGATTATTTACATTCAGGGTTTGATTGGTATCTATATAAGCTTCCTTTTCATAACCGGTAGAATCATAGGCTAATGTTATTTTAGCCTGCGGATTTAAACCCATTATTTGTTTCAGGTATGCCATCTTACTATTAATAGATTCAGCAGTTTGTTTACGGGTAGCCAGTTCGCTATTAAGTGCTATAGTAGCTTGCTTATAGTCTATCTTATCAACTACGCCGGCCTGGTACCTGTTATAAGCATCCTTTAAACTCCTTTGCAGCCTTACAATATCTTCATTAATAATATTTAATTGCTTTTGCGATAATAGCACATCAAAAAATGCCTTACTAACATCAGATACTACATTTATCTGACTGCTTAGTGTGTTTTGCTTATAATATAAACGGGAGTAATTTGCCGTTTTTGCTGCCAGTAACACATCATTATTATATATAATCTGGCTGGCTTGTAAACCCAGGCTTGAATACTCATCAATATTTGATACCACACCCGGAGTTGTAGAAGCAACCGGGCTGCCTTTAAAATAATGGTTATACGCACCAGACGAATTAATCTGCGGCAACCAACCTGCTAAACCTATCTTTATATCTCTTTCATTGATCTGTTGATCAATGGCTGCCTGCCTAACCACCGGTTGATTGCGTAATGCGAAAATTACACCTTGTTTTAAAGTGATAACATTAGGTATACTATCTGCACCTGTTTGTGCAAAAAGAATAGTAGGTAAAATTAATGTTAAATTAATTATTAACAATAAATGTAGTTTTTTCATAGAATAGAGTGATCACATGATCTGTAAACAAAAAACGCAGGGAATAGGTTTCCTGCACTTGTTTAGTTTCAATTTATTAGAGAGTGCGAATATGAAGCATTTATATTTAATTAAAAATGAACCACAACATTTTTACTTAAATACTACACAAAACCTATCGATAAGCATGTTTTTAATAATTTTTTGAAAAAAATGCAAAATAGAGGCACTAAATAAACAAAAAAATTAATTAATTTGCCGTGTGGGAATAACACTACATTTTTTCAAAAAGAGGAATGTTTAAAAAAATTACATACTAAATATAGGTTATAAACTTATTCATGGTATTTTTACAAAAAATTTAAGCAGGGTTAATACATGGTTAAAAAACTACATGAGAAGATTGCTCAATTTAAAGATGCAGCAATGATCAGGGAGAAAGGATTGTATCCTTACTTTAGACCTATTGAGTCTGGACAAGACACCGAAGTTATTATAGATGGCAAACGCGTGTTAATGTTTGGTTCAAACTCATATCTGGGTCTAACTAATCACCCAAAGATCAAAGAAGCTTCAAAAAAAGCAATTGACAAATATGGTACGGGATGTGCGGGATCAAGATTTTTGAATGGTACGCTTGATATACATATAGAATTAGAAAACAGGCTGGCCACTTACGTAGGTAAAGAAGCTGCTGTGTTATTTAGCACAGGTTTCCAGGTTAATTTAGGTGTTTTATCATGCGTTACAGGCAGAAATGATTACTTGATATTGGATGAATATGACCATGCATCATTAATTGATGGCAGTCGCCTTTCATTTTCGAAAGTAATAAAGTATGCCCATAATGACATGACAGACCTGGAGCGCAAGCTAAGCATGCTGCCCGAAGAAGCTGTTAAAGTTATTGCTGTTGATGGTATATTCAGTATGGAAGGTGATATTGTTAAATTACCTGAGATTGTTGAAATAGCAGATAGATATGGCGCTAATATTATGGTTGATGATGCACACAGTTTAGGTGTTATAGGTCATAATGGTGCCGGTACTGCATCACACTTTAACCTAACTGATGATGTAGATCTGATAATGGGTACGTTTAGTAAATCGTTAGCATCATTAGGTGGCTTTATTGCCAGCGATCATGATACTATAGATTATATGAAGCATCGGGCACGCTCATTAATGTTTAGTGCAAGCATGACCCCGGGATCTGTTGCCAGTGTTATTGCGGCATTGGATATTATAGAATCTGAACCTGAACGCATCCAAAAACTTTGGGATAATACCAACTATGCCATGAAGCTTTTGCTGGATGAAGGCTTTGATCTTGGCCCAACAGAAAGCCCCATCTTACCTATATATGTTAGGGATAATGATAAAACCTTCCTGGTTACCAAACACCTGCAATCATCGGGTGTATTTGTTAACCCGGTTGTATCGCCGGCAGTACCGTCAGACTCATCATTACTACGCTTTTCATTAATGGCTACTCATACTTTCGAACAGATTGATGAAGCTGTTGAGAAAATAACTAAAGCGTTTAAAGATGTTGGTGTGGTAATGGGTGTTAAAGAAAGAATATAACATAAAATCATTTAAAAGTGCGGCTGTTTAATAAATAGCCGCACTTTTTATATATAGCCTATAAAATTTCCGTCATCTGCATGAAAAAGATAATACCCGTAAATTCAAAACAAGAACTTACAGCATTTATTGATTTTCCGCATGATCTTTACAAAGACGACCCCAACTACGTTCCTGAATTATTTATAGCACAACGGGACCTGTTAACCAAACATCCTTTCCATAAGCATAATGTACTTCAAGGTTTTTTAGTTTATGAGGATGATAAAATTACCGGCCGTATCGCTGCTATATTAAATAATAGCCATAACGAGTACAATCATGCCAATGATGGTTTTTTTGGATTTTTTGATTGTATAAATGATCAGGAAACAGCCAAAATGCTTTTTAAAGTAGCTGCAGATTGGTTGAAGGGCAAAGGTGTAACAGAAAAATTTATAGGGCCGGTAAATTTTTCTACAAATGAAGCTTGTGGATTATTAATTAAAGGATTTGATAGCCCGCCAGTTTTAATGTTTACGTATAATGCCCCCTACTACGCCGATCTGATTGAAAACTTAGGATTTTCTAAACAAATAGACCTCATTGCCTGGAATTGGAAAGGTCAAGCTTATGATGATAAATCCGTAAAGCTGTTAGATGCCCTGCAGGAGCGTTTAAAAAGAAGCAATATCATTATCCGCAAAGTAAATTTGAAGAATTTTAAGCAGGAAACCATTAACCTACGGGAAGTATATAATAATGCGTGGGATAAAAATACAGGGTTTGTACCGTTAACCGATGAAGAATTTGATTACCTGGCAAAAGACCTTAAATTAATACTTGACCCCGATTTTTGTTTAATTGCCGAGCAGGAAGGCAAAATTGTAGGTTTCGGTATAGCCTTGCCCGATTATAATGAGATATTTAAAACCATTAAAAGGGGGCGCTTACTACCTACCGGCATATTTAAACTGCTATTTAACAAAAGCAAAATAACCGGGATAAGAATATATGCGCTTGGCGTAATTGAAGGTTACAGAAAAATGGGTATTGAGGCCTGTTTATACGGTACTATTATTAAGGAATATAAACGCAAAGGTTATACCACAGCTGATGCCGGATGGACGCTGGAAAATAACGTGATGATAAATAAAGCCATCGAAGCTATTAAAGGTAACCCCTACAAAACATACCGTATCTACGAAAAGACGATATGAAAGAAAAGGTTTTAATAACCGGGGCGAGCGGCTTTGTTGGATACCATCTGATCATTGAAGCATTACAAAATAATTTAGAGGTATTTGCAGCAGTACGAAAAAGCAGCTTGATAGATCACTTAAAAGATCTGGATATTCAATATACTTATTTAGACTATGCTGACCTGCCAGCTCTAAAAAAAGAATTACAAGAAAAACAATACGATTATATAATACATGCTGCCGGTATTACCCGTGCAATGTCTGCAGCCGAATATGAGTTGATAAATGCTGAATACACGTTTAATATAGCAAAAGCGGCGGCTGAATTGGGCGGTAATTTTAAAAAGTTTATTTTAATAAGCAGCCTGGCTGCTGTTGGTCCGCTTAAAGCTTTAACGGGTATTATAACTGAAGAAACAAAACCCCATCCTATCACAGCATACGGCAAAAGCAAATTATTGGCCGAGAGAAAACTAAAAACTATTACCGGTTTAAACTATACTATATTAAGGCCAACCGCCGTTTATGGTCCACGCGATACCGGGATATTTATATTCTTTAAGCAATTAACAAAACATATTGAACCTTACATTGGCAAAACACAACAAAAATTAAGCTTTATATACGTTGCCGACCTGGCAAAGGCAAGTATAAGGGCATTGTATCGTGGAAGTGGGCAAACTTACAATTTAAGTGATGATAACTTTTATGACAGGTATGAATTGGGCCATACGGCTAAAAATATATTAAGTATAAAAACCATTAAGTTTCATCTTTCGGTAAACTTTGTAAAATTAATAGCTGTGATCTCAGAAAAAGTAAGTTCTTTGAGGAATAAAGCTCCCATTTTAAATATTGAAAAACTTAACGAGCTTACAGCGGTTAATTGGTCGTGCAGTATCGAGTTAGCTAAACAAGATCTTGGCTTTTATCCGCAATATGGGCTTGAAGACGGCCTATATGAAACACTTAAGTGGTACAAAGAAAATGAATGGCTTTAGAATAATAAATTAATAGATAAATTTACACAATGAAAAAAAACATTAAACCTGCTCAAGGCAAACTGGGTATTTTAATTCCGGGATTAGGTGCAGTAGCAACCACATTAATTGCCGGTGTTGAAGCAGTAAGAAAGGGTATATCACAACCAATTGGCTCTGTCACACAAATGGGCACTATCCGTTTGGGTAAAAGAACAGAGAACCGTCGTCCAAAAATTAAAGATTTTGTTCCATTGGCAAACTTAAACGATATTGTTTTTGGTGGATGGGATGTATATTCAGATAACGTTTATGAAGCTGCAACAAATGCCGCGGTACTGGAGTCTGCACTTTTGTCAAAAATAAAAACCGAGTTGGAAGCAATTGTACCAATGAAGGCTGCTTTTGATAAAAACTATGCAAAAAACCTTATAGGTACTCACATAAAACAAGGCACACGTTATGAGCTTGCACAACAAGTTATAGCCGATATTCAAAACTTTAAAGAAGCAAATGGCTGCGACAGGATAGTTTTAGTTTGGTGCGGTTCAACCGAGATCTACTATGAAGCTTCGGATGTTCACAGCACACTCGAAAAATTTGAGCAAGGTCTTAAAGACGATAATAAGTTGATATCGCCAAGTATGATCTATGCATATGCTGCTTTAAAACAAGGTATACCTTTTGCTAACGGCGCGCCAAATTTAACTGTTGATATTCCGGCTTTGATAGAGCTGGCGAAGATAACAGAAACACCAATTGCAGGTAAAGACTTTAAAACCGGCCAAACGTTAATGAAAACCATATTGGCTCCCGGCCTTGCGGCACGGGCATTAGGTGTTAACGGATGGTTCTCTGACAATATTTTAGGTAACCGTGATGGTTTAGTATTAGATGATCCGGATAATTTTAAAACTAAAGAAGTTTCAAAACTGGGTGTATTAGAAGATATATTTAAGCCTGAAGATAACCCGGAACTATATGGTAATATCTACCATAAAATACGTATTAATTACTACCCCCCGCATGGCGATAATAAAGAGAGCTGGGATAATATTGATATTTTTGGCTGGTTGGGTTACAAAATGCAAATCAAAATTAACTTTTTGTGCCGCGATTCTATATTAGCAGCTCCTATTGCTTTAGATTTGGCTTTATTTTGTGATTTGGCTAAACGCGCTAATATGAGTGGTGTACAAGAGTGGTTATCATTCTATTTAAAATCTCCACAAACCGCACCCGGCTTGCATGCAGAGAATGATATTTTTAAACAACTGATAAAATTAGAAAACACACTGCGCCATATGATGGGCGAAGATCTGATAACCCACCTGGGCTTAGATTACTATGAAGAGTTAGCTGAAGCAAAATAATAATGCTGTTTCATAAACTGGCCGCTACTGTTTTTGGCATTGGTTACTTAGGTAAAGGTGTCGGGACAATAGCGGCTTTTGTTTCTTGTTTGTTTTGGTATTTGATTTTTCATAATACCTACTCTAACTCAACTTCAATATTAATTACCATCGGGGTAATTGCATTAGGCATATGGTCTGGCAATAAAGTTGAACCAATTTGGGGCAAAGATCATAACCGTGTTGTAATTGACGAAGTGGCCGGCATGTTCATCAGTTTGCTTTTTGTACCGGTAACTTTACATTATATTTTAATTGCCTTCGTCCTGTTCAGATTTTTTGACATCTTAAAACCTTTATTCATAAAACGCCTCGAATTGCTACCCGGTGGATGGGGCGTAATGATGGATGATATACTTGCAGGAGTATATGCAAATATAATACTCCAGACAGTTGTATGGTTTAATTTATTCAATGTCAGATTTTAGTAAAACCTATTAAATTTTGTTGATGAGCATTCGTTATTTGACTTTTTGACCACAGAAGTCTATTGGATTTCTGTACCTTTGCTGCCTGTTACCAAACATAACTGTAGCATTATCCCCCGCTTAGTAATTACAATTTATCCTATGTTAAAATAGGTTAAAAATATGCTGGCATGATAGTTACACAATAAGTTTGTATTTGATTATTACATGGATCTAAAAAATTTATTCAGGAAGCTTTCATTTGTAGCTTTCCTATTATTCTTTACCTCATCATTATTTGCGCAGGCTACCCGCGTTACCGGTATAGTAACAGATGGCAGCGCAAAGAATAATGAACCAATGCCGTTTGTAACGGTTGGTTTTGCAGGCAGCTCTAATGGCGGTCCTACAAATAACGATGGCCGGTATTCCATTAGTTCTGACAAGCCCTACACCCAGTTAAAGGCTACTTTTATAGGATATAAAGATGTATTGATAAAAATCACTCCGGGCGTATCGCAAGTTGTTAATATAAAAATGACACCTTCAAACGAGGAGCTTAGCGAGGTTGAAATTAAGGCCGGTAAAAAACCAAGATATAGAAACAAGGGTAACCCGGCTGTAGAATTAATACGCCAGGTTATAGCTCATAGAGAACAAAACCGCCCCGAGCATTATAATTATGTTGAATACAAAGAATATGACAAAATGCAATTTTCTATTGCTAACCTGTCTCCTAAAGTATCAGATAAGAAATTTTTTCGTAAATATAAATTTGTATTAGATAACCGTGACAGTACTACGGTACCGGGCAAATCATTATTACCGGTTTTTTTAGATGAAAAACTAACACAATATTATTATCGAAAAAATCCTGAAAAAGAAAGATCAGAAATACTGGGACAAAAAAATGTAAATTTTGGCGGCTCTATTGATAATGAGGGGATAACTCAGTTTTTTAAATACATGTATAATAAAGTTGACATTTATGATAATAGTATCAACCTTATCACCAATAACTTTTTAAGCCCTATTGCAAACGGTGGACCCACATTATATAAATACTTTATTACAGATACCATTATTACCGAAGACAAAAAGAAACTGGTTGAGCTAAGCTTTACGCCACGCAACACCCAGGATATGCTTTTTGAAGGTAAAATATACATCACCCTTGATAGTAATTACGCTGTACAAAAAGCTAAACTTGGCATCAATAAAAACATCAACCTAAATTTTGTTAAGTCAATGACTGTTAATCTGGATTTTGAACAAAATCCGGATGGCCGTTATCATTTAAGCAAAAGCAACACACTGGCAGATTTTGGTATAACCAAAAATAAATCAGGCGGGTTATTTGGTATCAGAACTATTACTTATAAAAACTATGTAGTAGACAAGCCTCGTGCTGATTCAACCTACGTTACCCGCAATAGTGATTTAGAGCCTTCTGATGAAGTTACACATAGAAGCATTAAGTTTTGGGAGGAAAACAGGTTAGATACTTTGACCTTGGCCGAATCTAAAGTTTATAAAAATGTTGATAGTTTGCGTAATATGCCGTCTTTCAGACGTACACTTGATATTGCTACACTGATATTAGCCGGCTATAAATCATTTGATAAATTTGAACTTGGTCCGGCAAATACATTTTACAGCTTCAACCCTATTGAAGGCTTCAAGCTGCGTGTTGGCGGCCGTACAACTCCCGAGTTAAGCAAGCGGTATTATTTTGAAACTTATGTTGCGTATGGTTTTAAAGACGACCGTTTAAAAGGCTTTTTAAGCGCAACTTATTCGCTTAATGATAAGTCTATTTATAAGTTCCCGCAAAATTATATACGGGCAAGCTTTCAGCGCGATACCAAGATACCCGGTGCTAATCTGCAATTTGTGCAAGAGGATAACTTCTTGTTATCATTTAAACGTGGTGTAAATGATAAGTACCTGTATAATGATAATTACCGATTTGATTATGTACATGAGTATGAAAATCATTTCTCCTATAGGTTTGGATTTAACAAATGGACACAGTCGCCTGCCGGTTCTTTATATTTTAACGATCAGTTTGGCAGGGTTAACGACCTAACCACAACAGAGTTTACTGTAGGTATTCGTTATGCACCGCATGAAGGATTTTACCAGGGCAAAATATACAGGGTACCTATACCAAGCAAGTACCCAATATTGGCCCTTGATTATACACAGGGTGTTAAAGGCTTCATTGGCGGTTCATACCAGTACGGAAATTTACATGCCCGTATAAATAAAAGAGTGTATTTATCGCAGTTTGGATTTTCAGATGTTACATTAGAAGGTGGAAAAGTTTTCGGACAAGTTCCTTATCCATTATTAACTATTTTCCGTGCGAATCAAACTTATGCCTACGATATTTATTCTTATAACTTAATGAACTTTTTAGAGTTTGTGGGCGACAGGTATGCAAGTGTGAATATAGACCAACACTTTGTAGGTTTCTTTTTTAACAAAATACCGCTATTAAAAGAACTAAAATGGCGCGAGGTTGTTACGTTTAAAGGAATATATGGGGGCTTAAGTGATCAAAATAACCCGGCATTGCACTCTAATTTATTTCAATTCCCGGTTACAGGTACCGGCCAGCCTATTACTTATGCTTTAGGTAATACACCTTATATAGAGGGCAGCATTGGTATCGAAAATATTTTTAAATTAGTACGCGTTGACCTGGTAAGAAGATTTAATTATTTAGATCACCCTGAAGTTTCTAAATACGGTATTCGCGCAAGGGTAAAATTTGATTTTTAATAAGCTGTTCATAATTAATGGAGCAACAAACATCTATACGTACAAATCTTCAATTAGGTATCTATAAGGTTATTGACCCTGTTGTAAAAGTTTTAATAAAACTGGGCCTTACCCCTAACGCTGTTACCTCAATTGGCTTTGTATTAAATGTTGGCGTAGCTGCTATATTTATTATTGGCGGAGAAGAAGGTAACAGAAACGATCTTACATTTGTTGGGTGGGCAGGCGGATTAATTTTATTTGCCGGTTTGTTTGATATGCTTGACGGACAAGTGGCCAGGTTAGGCAACATGAAATCAACCTTTGGCGCATTATATGATTCTGTATTAGACAGATACAGCGAGTTAATAATGTTCTTAGGCATTTGCTATTATCTTGTAGCTCATCATTATTTTTTAAGCTCCATATTTGCTTTTGTAGCCATGATAGGATCTATGATGGTTAGCTATGTTAGGGCACGGGCCGAGGGTTTGGGTGTTGAAAGCAAAGGCGGTTTAATGCAAAGGCCAGAGCGTGTTGTAACTATTGGATCATGCGCTATATTATGTGGCATTAGCTCCCTATACATTGGTGGCGATTATAAATTATATGTACCCGGATTAAAGTTTCATGTTTTTGAAACCATGTCAATATTCACAATACCTATTACCATATTGGCTGTATTAACAAATATTACCGCATTTAACAGGTTAAGAGACGCCAAGAAAAATCTTGAAAAACAAGAAAAGAATTAACATTGCTGATTGATGAGATTATTTATACTATTACTATCCCTTTTTTATTCTTATTTACCTGTAAATAAAACCCCTCATAAATTAATTTATAAAACGCCTGTTACAGACCCAGTACAGGATGATAAATTTGCTGTGCCGTCTGAAAATATTGGCCGGCTGTTTTACATGCAGCGCACATCAAACTCAAATACACTTATTTATGAGTTAAATGCAAAAAACGGACAGCTTGATGATGAAAATCCAATGCATGTTTACTGGTTAAGGTATGCTGAAAAAGGACAAAAAGAGGAATTAAATTATATTCAACGTAAGTTTGCATATGGTTTGGTCACTAAAAAAATAAATAATGATCAGTATGATGTCAGATTTGTATCATACAAGAAGTTTCCGCTGCTTTTGATGAAGGCAAACGACGGAAAATATCATATATTCGCAACTATTGAACAAAAACAAATGATGCTTAACCGTATCTTTGTTAAAATTGAAGGCGGCTCTTTTTGGCTCCCCAATATTATTTATGTAGAATTAAAAGGGACCGACCCATCAACAGGCAGAGAAATAACACATCGTTTTAAACCCTGATATAGCCATGGCAAAGAAGTATATATCAAATTCACAAGAATCGGTAAGAATGTTTAAAAGCGACCTTTTGGAAGCTTTATCTAAGGTTCATTTCCTGGTACCTGTATTTATTTTTGTGCCCATTATTGGGTATTTTATATATGAAGCGGTTGAAAAAAACATAGGGTTACTTATCTTTTTTGAAATGTTTGCGTTAGGTTTATTTATATGGACCTTGGTTGAATATGTAATGCACCGTTTTTTATTCCACTATACACCACCCAATAAACCATGGGCATTAAGGCTGCATTTTATTTTTCACGGCGTTCATCATGATTATCCAAGCGATGCCAAGCGTTTGGTATTACCGCCATCGGTAAGTATTCCTTTAGCTACCGGTTTCTATTTTTTATTTAATGCTATTTTACCGGCAAATTATATATATGGATTTTTTCCTGCTTTTTTATTAGGTTATCTTTTTTATGATGAATCGCATTATGCTATACATCACTTTAACTTTAAAGGCAATATCTGGAAAAAAATTAAACAGCATCACATGTTACACCATTACCAGGATCCGGATAAAGGATATGGTGTAAGTTCACCATTTTGGGATAAGATTTTCCGTTCAGATTTTATAAAAAAATAAAAATGAATGGTGCTGTTCATCAAGGCCCGGCAATTAACGCCAGATCTATATTAACTGTTTCGCTTCTTTCTATTACTTATCTATTACTTTCTTCATGGGTAATTGGCTATAAATCAGACCAGGTAGCTTTATTGGTTATTTTTAATACACTGTTTTATCTATCAGCTATTACCCGCAAATTTATTGTAGGCTTCTCTGTTTTCGTTGTTTATTGGATAATATTCGATTACATGAAGGCATTTCCTAATTACCAGGTCAATACTGTCCATATAGCCGATCTGTATAATTTTGAAAAACATATTTTTGGTATAAAGTTTAATGGCCGGCTACTAACCCCAAACGAATACTGGCAACTAAATGCTACTACCTTTTTAGACATAATTGCGGGCCTGTTTTATATATGCTGGATACCTGTACCACTTAGCTTTGCCGCTTTTTTATTTTTTAAAAATAGGCGCGAGTTTTTATCATTTGCTTTAACTTTTTTAGTAGTGAACCTGCTGGGCTTTGTAGTTTATTATACTTATCCGGCTGCACCACCCTGGTATATACAAGAGCACGGCTTTATTTTCCATGCGGCAACTACGGGTAATACCGGCGGGCTTGCGCGGTTTGATAATTATTTCAACGTTCATGTTTTCCAATCTATTTATCAAAAAGGATCAAATGTTTTTGCTGCCATGCCCTCCCTCCACTCGGCCTACCCGGTTATTGTAATATATTATGGTTTAAAAAATCGTTTGGGTTTTATAAATATAATTTTAGCCTTGGTAATGATTGGCATATGGCTTACTGCTATCTATACCAGTCACCATTATATTTTAGATGTATTGGCCGGCATACTTTGCGCGGTTATAGGTATTAATCTTTTCAATTTTCTGTTCACCAGGGTTACCTTTTTACGAGAATTTTTAAACCGTTACGAAAAGTTAATTCAATAACGGTCACTTTTTTGTACTGTTTTCTATACTATATCTTCTTTGTAAATTATTTATTTTAAATTTCCATTCCTTATCACAGTTAATTCATCTTAATATCAAATAGTTATAAAACAAGGCATGCTATTTGAATATAAGGGATGGCTGTATAAGGCGGCTATTTTTATGAAGAAACTTACTATACTTATCATTATTTTATTTTACGGACTAAGAGCATCTGCATTTAATGCGGTCATTGATACTGCTACCCAAAAATCAAACACAGCTATTACCCTGTTAGATAGCTTAAAACAACAATTACAGTTTACTGAAAACGATTCGCTTAAATCGCCTATTTATACCAAAATTGCTGCAGAGTATTTAAAATATGATAGCATAACAGATAAAAGGGTTAAACTTATTTATCAGAACCAGGCGCTTAATTATACCTATTTGGCGTTGCATTTATATTCGAGGTATAATGATACTATAGGTGAGCGTACATGCTTTAATAGTTTAGCTAAAGTTTATCGCTCACAAAAAAAATATACGCAGGCTAAATGGTTCATTATACAATCAAATTCGTTATCACGCGCTAAAAAAGATATTCCTAATATAATGGCTTCGCTTATTGAAATGGCTGCTATCAAAATGGATATTAAAGATTACAGTTTAGCTATGCGCGATTTAAATGAGGCCTTAAAACTATCAACAACTAATCATTTTCCACGAGTTGAATCAAAAGTACAGCTTAACTACGCATTGTTATACAGTCACTTAAATAAATATGATAAAGAGGCAATTGCTTTAAAAAGGCATGAATTTATTGATGATAGCATCCACAAAAAAGAAGCAGCAGCCCTAATAGCCAAAATTACTGCCCAGGATTCTTTGCAGATCAAAAAAAAAACCAATTCAACGCCCAACAAAAGAGCTTACAGAACAAATTACTCCAGAAGGATAGCCTCATTGTAATACTGATACTAATAATTGCACTCATAACAATATTAGTTTTATTTAGGTACAGAAGGCGTAAAAGAAGGATAAGGCATCCGCACAGCAAAAACAATAATTAAACTTCCATATCTATCTGTTGTCTAATCAATAATATGAAATATTTGATTTTCACTTTGGTATTTGCGTTAACCACAGTTAACCGCAGGCAAACTTACAGCGACCAACAATTTAAACAAGAATTTTTAGATAATATTAATCACACCAGGGCAAAGGGTTGCAAATGTGGCACTACACGCATGCCCCCTGCCCCACCTTTAATATGGAATGAGCAGCTTGAAAAAGCTGCAATGAGCCATGCAAGGGATATGGCTAACAAAGATTATTTTAGCCACACCAGTAAAGACGGCCGCACCTCGTTTGACAGGATTGAAAATACAGGGTACACTCATAAAGGGTACCGGAGCTTTGCAGTTGGCGAAAACATTGCTCAAGGCCAGGAAAGTATCGCGGAGGTTATGGCTGGCTGGTTTAAAAGTGAGGGCCATTGCCGCAACCTGATGAATCCTGACTTTAAAGAAGTGGGGGCTGCCACGTATAACACGTACTGGGTACAAGATTTTGGCGGCAGGGAAGCATTCTCTGCAGAAATGCAAAAGATGATAAAAAGCGGGAAAGTTAAAATTATTCAACGATCCGCCCCAGCGCAATAATTATTATTGAGGTTTAGGTCCGCGTTTATAAATTATTAAGCCGTTTAAAAAATTGCGAAGTATTTGATCGCCGCAAGGCTTAAAATTTGGATGATCTTCGTTTCTGAAGATGGCACCTAATTCGGTTTTAGTGATTCTGAAATTGGCCAGTTCTAAAACCTTTACAATATCATCGTCAGTAAACTTCATAGCTACCCTAAGCTTTTTCATAATATCATTATTACTCATATTATTCTATCTTGATATTTCGATTTTAACTTTCTTGTTTTTTATCTTTTCGCCTTTAAGCTTTTGTACTATATTTTCTATTTGTGTACGTTTTACCGCTGCATATGAGGTGTTATCCAAAACTTCTATTAAGCCCAGGTCCTCTTTAGGTAATTCGCCTTTTTTAAGTAATAACCCAACTATATCTACTTTGTTGATCTTATCCTTTTTACCGGCTGCAATATACAATGTGGCCCATGGAGTTATTTCAGGCAGCGTTAAATCTTCCGGTAATTCCTCTATCTCAGGTTTTTGACGAAGATACTCCTGCTTTTCGTCTTCATTCAATATCAGGTAAGCGGTACCTTTTGCATGCATACGTGCTGTACGTCCGTTACGATGTGTAAAAGCCTCCTCGTTATGTGGCAACTGGTAATGTATCACATATTCAATTTCAGGGATATCCAGTCCGCGCGATGCAAGGTCGGTAGTAATTAATAACCTATGGCTGCCGTTTCTAAATTTTAATAAAGCACGCTCCCTGTCGTCCTGTTCCATGCCGCCATGAAAAATATCATGTATTATTCCCCTGTCCCAAAGCAAATCACTAATACGTTCTACAGCTTCGCGATGATTGCAGAAAACCAGCGTGGACTTATTTCCTATTTTACAAATAAGCGAAAACAAAGTATCCAGCTTATCAGCTGCTTCAGATATAACTGCTTTTAATTTAATATCAGGCGCATTGGTCTTATTATTCAGGAAATCTAATTCTATAGGATTGATAACACCGGTAAAATCAGGTATCTCTTTCATTCTTGTGGCCGAAGTTAATACACGTTTGCTCAAATGCTCCAGCTGGCGTATTATCACCGTCATGTCGGTTTGAAAACCAAACTCTAACGATTTATCAAACTCATCCAATATCAATGTATGGATAGCCTCTGTACTAAAGCTGCCGTGACGCAAATGATGCGCTATACGGCCCGGCGTACCTATTAAAACAACGGGTGGTTGTGAAAGATTATTCTTTTCTATCTTGGTAGAGTGCCCGCCGTAACAGCAATTTACTTTAAAGCCGCTGCTTATGGCTTTAAATACCTGTTCTATCTGCAAAGCCAGCTCTCTTGACGGCACCAGGATAAGTACCTGAACCATATTAATATCAGCATGTAATGATTTTAATAATGGCAATAAAAACCCCAATGTTTTACCGGAACCTGTTGGAGAAAGTAAGATAAGATCACTTTTCGGATCGGCGCTTAACGCCGCGTTTTGCATTTCGTTCAATGCCGTGATCTTCAAATTTTCCAGCGCTTTTTTTATCATGGGCGTAAAGATACGGCTAATTGTGAGCTATAGTAATAACTCCTATCATTTCGACGAGGAACGAGGAGAAATCTTATACGCCTTATAGATCGTCTACATATCGTATAAGATTTCTCACTATCGTTCGAAATGACAAGGCATTTTAGTTATTTCCTACCTTTTGCCAGTGCCAACGCGGTAGTGGTAGTATAATACTTAGCTATCATGTTAGGCACTTCCCATTTTGGCATGTTGCCTTTACGCAGGTAATCTAAATATTTCTCGGTCACGCGCCCAAAATGCGCTTCGTGGCCATCTTTGTATTTTTCGGGGATAATAACCTCCCAGCCCTTAGCCTGTTTTTTAAGTTCAACACCGGGATATTTGTCCTGAATTATTTTTAATTTTTCAATCAGCAATTTCTCATAAGCAGCACTTTCATTTAGTGGTTCGATATATAAAGCAGGAATATACTTTTCGGTTGCTCCTTGTCTTACATACAGATCGGCCTTAGTGCCATGCAGTACGGAATACTGGCTGTCTCCACCCGCAACGGCAGAATAGGCCCATTTTGCTGTTAATTTAACGTTAGTACCAAACAATTGGTAATTAACCGTGCCATTTGCATAAACTTTCAGGATAGTATCTTTTACCACGTTCTTCTTTAAAAACGCCGGGAAGCCGTTTAATTTAGTAATAGCGTTAAACTGGCTCAATGTAACATCAGACGCCCATCGTTTAGCGCCGTTAAATTTTATATCTTTTTTGTAATTGATAATTTTATCCGGGAAACATTCCCATTGGGTAAGATCTACCAAATGCACACCTACGTCTTGCAGGCCCTCTCCTTGTTGTTTAACATCAAAGAACCAAGCCGGTCGGCTAAGCACACTGCCCGAAACAGATTTATAAAAATAATGTACACTCTCCATTTCAACACCCGGGTGTTGCGGTGTACCTTTTTTAAGCTGGCCAAATACTTCCGGAATCCCGGCAAACTCACGCTGTAAGGCATTGGTGATTTCGTAACGCTCGGTCATGATATCATACAAAACCAGTTTCTTTTTTGCTGCATCAGCAAAAGCACTTTTTAACATTTCAAAATGCTGGTTATCAATAGCCATGGGTTTGTCGCCCAAAACATTAAAACCGGCATCGATTGATCTTTTAATATATTCTGTTTTCTTTTGATTATTGCCGGCCATAACAACTACGTTACCGCGTTTTTCGGCTATCATTTTATTAAAAAAATCATCGCCGGTATAAACCAGTTCGTTCCAGTGTGTTGGATCAGCAGCGCGATGGTTATATGTATTGATCTTATCAAGGTGCGATTGTACATCTTCACCTTTAGGCGCATAAACATAAACATCGGGCTCAATATCACTTAACATGGTTTTTTGAACTAACGCGGCATGAAAGTGACCGGGATCTAAAGTAATAAGTCTAACCTTGTCATCCTTTTTTGTTTGTGCAAGTGCCGAAAACCCTAAAACGGCTGTACAAATAACTGTACAGCTAAATACAATACCTTTCATAAATTTTTATGGATTAAAACCAAATACCCTGGATTAAAAAGAAAATACCAATACATGCAAAACCTATACTTACCAGCCACAAACCTTTTCGCTTCACAATTATAGATATAGCGCCTATGGCAATAGAGATTTGAAACAAGGTGATACCACGGGCAAATACACTATGTTTTGCAACATGCACATCAGATTCTTTTTGAAACTCTTCTGCCTGTTTCTTAATTTCTGCCTGCTCTTTTTTATTATCTTTTATCTTATCTGCATCGGCGGCAATTGGAGTTTTGCCAAATGCAAGCAATAATTTATTGGTTTGGTTTAGTGTTTCTGATTTAATGCCCTTAGCCTGGTAATATGCCCATTGGTCTGACGCGTGTATCTGGGCCAGCATGGCTTCGTCTGCATGTTCTCCGGCCAATAATCCTGTTATGGCAGCCAGTACTGCAATTAATGCCGTAGAAAGTGCTACAAACAGCACCCAGCGCTCTTTCCCTTCTGAGAGGATATGATGGGCATGCTCATTGCTTTGTTCATGAATTTTTTCCGAATAGTTTTCTATCTCGTCCATGTTAGGTCGTAATACTATAAATGGGTTTTTCGGTAAAGATAAAATTAGAAATGCTTACCTGCAATAGTTATTAATAACAGATTATTGTATCGGGTTATCAGTATCGATACCGGCAAGATTATATATTTTGAATAAAGCTTGCTATTTCTGCTGCTTCGCGGTGCGAAAGATCGCCCATGCCGGTATATTCCCACTCCTTCATGTTATCGTCAAATACAATATCGCCCAAACCTACGTTTCCTTCAGTAAGTCTAAATACACCTTTTACATACAGATCACCTCCGGGTATATTTTGATTGACAGGAGTTATAGTTATGTTATGTTCTTCGCTGTTTTTATAAAGCCTATAATTTATCGGGGCTGTCATGACTTTACTACAAAATTAGTGTTGCTTTGTTTGAAACTGAACATATAATTACCAGCGCATTATTTGTATAACCCGTTTAAATTCTGCCTGTAATGGCGCTTCAATAACAATATGTGTATTCATAACCGGATGATTAAATGACAGTTGCGAGGCATGTAATAACAAAGTTGTCATACCCCACTTTTCCTTAAATAATTTATTCTGTTTATTACACCCGTGCGTAGTATCGCCAATTATAGGGTGAAAAACATGGCTCATGTGCTTCCTTATCTGGTGCATTCGCCCCGTTGTTGGTTTAATTTCTATTAACGAATATCGTGAAGTATCATGTACACCAAGAGGAACAGGTATTTCTGCGCGATTGAGTGTTTGGTAAACAGTAAATGCTTCCTGTAGCATACCATTTTCTTTTCTTAACGGATAATTTATTTCTTCGCTATCAGGAGTATAGCCTCTTACAATAGCTGTATATTTTTTATTTACCAGGTTATCAGAAAATTGCTGTTGCATTGCTATTTCTACCTCCTTGTTCAATGCAAATAATAAAATCCCTCCAGTTGCTCTGTCCAAACGATGTACAGGATTAACCTTTAAACCAACCTGGTCTCTTAATAGCTGCAAGGCAAATTCTTCTGCATCTGCCGCTATTGATGAGCGATGCACTAATAAACCATGCGGTTTGTTTATAGCGATCAGGCAATCATCACGATAAAGGATATCTAACATTAATTATCCTAATATGGCGCGCAGGTCGGCAGGCGAATAGTTTACTGATTTTAAGGTTTTATCATCAGGCGTTCTATATACCAGGTATAAGCCATCAATTTCTTTAAAGTATGATTCAGTATTACCTTTGCTTTTATAGTAATCAATAGTTGCATTAGCCTCTTCTATAGTCTTACATGCCTTGCTCATGTTTGAGCGGTGAACTTCATCAAATAGTTCTTTAAATTTTTCGCCCAAGCCAAATTCTAAAACAGCTCCGGAAAGCACATATTGCAGGTCGCAAAGCGCGTCGGCAATTTCAACAAGATCATTATCATTAACAGCTTGCTGTAATTCCTTTAATTCTTCTGCTAAAAGCTCAATGCGTAACTTACAACGCTCCGTTGATGGGATAGACGGTACTGGTATAATGGGATGTTTAAAGGTGGTATGGAATTCTGCTACTTGGTTTAATGAGTTTAAATCTTTTATCATGATATGTAATGGAATTTATAGTCATTGGCGTATTGCAATGACATTGCTAAGTTATAAATTACCGAGTGCATGTCAATATTTAAGAGATAATTTTAAGGCGTATATACAGCTCCTTTTTTTAAGGATGCATTATATTTTGTCTGAATAGTTAAATAGCTGTTATTAGCATCAATAAGCGTTAAGATAATATATTCTGGATTCCATTGTCCAATAGCAAATACATGGTAGGGTTGTTTATACTTACTAATATCATAATTATTAGTAATACGTTGCCTGGGCGCTGCACACGAAAATAATAACAAGCTGAAAAATAAGGGGATTTTTTTCATGCAACAATGGTTTAAGCCGACTTAAATATAGTATTAGTTATATTTAAATCAAAATATTTACAATAAAAATATTTATAATACTGTAAAATATTTTTATTGTGGTTAAAAAAGCATCATTTTATGATAATATTTGATAATAGCCACAAACAAAAAATGCAAAGTGCTATCCTGCACTTTGCATTTTTTGTTTAAATAATAATATTTTTTACTAAAATATTATTATTTTGACATATCAATAACATCTGCTTTACGGGAAGCCGGTGTAACAACCAGATCAATTAATTTACCATCTTTAACTTTACCCTGAACAGTTGTATTAAATGGCGCATTTAATTTAAACTCTGTGTCCCCCCACTCTTTTGGCCAGGCTGGTAATAACATAATCTTTTTACCATTTATCTGCATCAGCATTTCCTGTAAACCATTTTCACCATTACCACCGTTATCCTCATCAGGTGCATAATCATGTCCGGTGGCCCAAAAGGCCGGAAATTTCAGCGTAGGCTCTTTACGTGCAAAATTGTAGGAAACATATACCTTGGCAACATCAGGTAATCCAAGCATGGCGGCCTGTATAGGGTCCTGTATCCAACAGCCTTTATCTTTAAATTTGCGTACCTCAAAGGTGTTTTTTGCCAAATCAAGATCAGGTCTGCCTAATCCATATATACGGAAAGGATAAATAGCGTACAGCTCGGGGTTTTCTAAATTATGCCCCTTTACGGTTTGCGGGCCCGTGTAGGGTAATAATACTTGTTTACCGTCCTTATCACCTACAGGTAACGGGGGCAATTCGTCATAGAACCTTTTCCAGTTAGCACGTTCTTTTTCATCTATTACACCAGCCGGCAATGTCATTAGTCTGCCAACAACCGCGTGTAAACCTGCAATATCCGGTGCCGGGTTATGCGCCTTCCAAAACATTTCAATAGAGTTATCCGGGTCAAGCAATAATTTACCCTGTGCATCACGGCCAAAATGTTTATCAAAAAACTCTACCCCTGCAGACGCAATTGGCAATAGTGTTTCTTTAGCGAATTTTTTATCACCTGTATATTCATAATAATCAAGCATCATCATACTCAATTCCAGTATCGGGGTGAAATAATGCCCTGTCCAGTTTTCTTTAACTTCGGGCCCCATATAGGGTAAGCCACCCCAAAAAGGTTGTGTTTCCTGGAAATATGCGCCGCCATGATTATAATATTTTTTTACCTGCGCAGCATTATCGGGCAATATTTTAGCGTACATTTTAAATAGTGGCAGCATTTCATCAAAATCGCCGGCCATTAAGCGCGGCCAGTACATTGGCCTGGTATTTTGAAACCAGTATTGACCGCCCCATTCGCGGTAATCGGCATCAATACTTACTATTTTCCTGTTTTGTTTATACTGCGGATTATCCACTACGAATATAGAGCCATTAAATTTTATAGGATACGCCCCCCTGCCGGCACATGCGGTAACATAACGCTGCAAAACATATCCCTGTGTATTTTTTACTGCAGCCTCATCGCCTTTTATAAATATCCAGCTTCGGTGCCAGAATTTATCCCACCATTGCTGATGAGCCAGGCGTGTTTGTTCAAACGGAAGCGCATCGATGTGGGCTATTTGCTTGTTTAATTGATTTAACCATTCATCGGGAGTAATATCTTTTGTAGTTAACGGGTAAACAGAGATCGATTGAGTAAATGATGCTTTCGATTGCAACGTGGTATCATCTTTAGTTACTAACCCTTTACCTTTAATTATTCCTCCAAACGTTATACCCTGTAAATGAATGTCTGCATCTTTTGCATTTTGATGATACCATGCAATTTTATTTGCCTGGTTTGTCATTATTATATCGCCATTACCAGCACGCCAGTTATCTAAAGTTACTTTTACCGATACCGGCTTAGTACTTTTAGATTCAACTCTTATAACCGGGTTATTGGCATCAACCCACACCCTAAGCTGTGTATCGCCTTCTTTAACTAATATTTCACTGTTATGCAGCTTAAGCACTTGCGTAAATAGGGTTCCCTGAGTTAGAGGAGTTGGGCTTAATGATACACGCACTTTGCCTAATTTCATTAAAACCCCGCCATCTTTAATCCAGTTATTCTTTTCAGTAGCAGAGGCTGCTCCCCATGCATCGGTTTTGCCTATAAAAAAACAAAGATCACCGTTTGGTTCAACCCATACATTAAGGCCAATATCCCCATTACCTATTGGCATTGATTGTGACGACGTTGGGCCCGGGCTATCCCAGCTTACATTATAGGCATCCAATAATGGGCTAATATTAAATGCTGTTTTTTTTACCTGGCTATTAGCGGTTGTACTTACCAGTACAGCTAATAATGCGGATAGTACCGCTTTAAAAAGCTTCGTATTCATTTGTTTAGGAGTTATATTTAGGTGTTATTGGTTTATTATTAGTTAAGTATAGCAATTACAATCGATTGCAGTAAACTGCTATCAATTCTTTCAAAAAATTCTTAGTAATAATGGATCTATAAAATTGGTTAAACTTACCGACTAATGTATTGATTAACTAAGTCTAATATATGTAAAAAGTACGTTACCTCGCACTATATAATTTGCGTGGTAACGTACTTAAATGTTTATTTTATTTATTAACGGGGACTATTTATAGTTGCCTAACCCAAATATTACGGTAGCTGATTGGCTCGCTTTTATCGCCATGGGCTTGCAGTTTTATTGGGGCGGGGCCGTGTTTTACGCTATATGATGGCTGACCGACAAATTGGGTCGGGCCCAGCAATGATACATTGTTTTGAACCAGTATCCCATTGAAAAACACGGTCGCTCTGGCCGGTGTTTTAACGGTACCGTTTTCATTAAAGGTGGGCGCGGTCCATATTATATCATAGGTTTGCCATTCGCCGGGTGGCTTATTGGCGTTTACCAATGGGATAAATTGTTTGTAAATACTTCCAGCCTGGCCGTTAACATATGTTTTATTTTTATATGAATCTAATATCTGTAATTCGTAGCCTGCATCGCCTTTACCTAACGAGGCCAAAAATACTCCGCTATTACCACGCGCCTGGTCGGTGCCGGTTATGTTAGAAGGTATTCTCCACTCAATATGTAACTGGTAGCTTCCAAATGATTTAACAGTTTCAATATTTCCTGTGCCTTTTTTTACAGTTAAAATACCATCAGCAACGATCCAGTCAGCCGGCGTACCTCTTTGCTCGGTCGACGTCCATTGATCTAAATTTTTACCATCAAATAATATAATAGCGTCAGATGGTGCATCGCTGTTAGTTTTACCGGGCGTTACTACATTCGGAACGGGTTCATAAACCTCGGTATCTTCATGTTTGGGTTTATTTTGAGCGTTAGCTATAAAGAAATTGCCGGCAAATAACGCTGCAAGTAATAGGGTGTGTTTTTTATAAAACATAATAAAGAAATTGGTAAGCAAACATAGTAAAAAAATAAAAAATCACCCTGTGTAAAAACAGGATGATGTAATATAATTAAGTAAATTGGGAATATAGGGTATTAATTGGTCTCTTAAAAACCCATATCAACCATTTACCACTTCACCACCATTAACATGAATTACCTGTCCTGTTATAAATGATGCATCATCAGATGCCAGGAACACATAGGCCGGTGCAAGTTCTGATGGTTGCCCTGCACGCTTCATGGCGGTTTCTGATCCAAACTTTTTAATTTTCTCTTCATCAAAGGTCGATACGATCAATGGTGTCCAAACCGGGCCCGGAGCAACTGCGTTTACACGTATTTTTTTTTCGGTAAGATTGGTTGCCAATGAACGGGTAAATGAAGTAATAGCACCTTTAGTAGAAGAATAATCTATCAGATTTGGTGATGAACGATAAGCGGTAACAGAGGTGGTATTAATAATGGTATCCCCTTCCTGCATATGTGCCAATGCCGCTTTTGCAAAATGGAAGTAAGCGAAAATATTTGTCTTAAAGGTATCTTCCAGCTGTTTTTCATCTATTTCTTTTGGGTCTTTCTCGGGCACCTGGATACCGGCATTATTTACCAATATATTCAATTTACCAAATTCTTTAACTACTTGCTCTACAGCTTTTTTACAAAACGAACTCTTTTTAACATCACCTTTAATCAGCAGGCACTTACGACCAAAGGATAGAACTATTTCCCTGGTTTCTATGGCATCCACATCTTCATCTAAATAAACAATTGCAATATCTGCACCTTCTTTAGCATAATGCACGCTAACCGCACGACCAATGCCGCTATCTCCGCCGGTTATAAGCGCTGTTTTGCCTGTAAGCTTACCGGCAGCTTTATAAGTCGCTTTTATGTATTCGGGGCGCGGGTTCATCTTAGCTTCAATGCCCGGCTGTTTGTTTTGCTTTTGGGGAGTTTTAGTTTCCATTTTGTTGTTGATTATCTACTTCTAAAACCTCTGGCTTTTAAATAATGTTTTCAATAAACAAAAAAAGCTACCTATAGGGCAGCTTTGACAATTATTTTTTCTTGTTAAGATTTACATCCGCTCGGGCACATCAATACCCAGCAAATTCATAGCCTTACTGATAACTTTGGCTGATGCAACAGAAAGCTCCAGCCTGAATTGCTTTACCAGTTCATCTTCAGCCTGTAGTATAGAATGCTCATGATAAAACTTATTATAAGTTTTAGCCAACTCGTACACATAATTAGCTACGGTGCCGGGGTTATAGGCAATTGCTGCCTGTGTAATTATATCGGGAAACTGTGTTAGTGTTACTATCAGATCACGCTCTTCGGGAGCCAATTCTGTTGGATCTGTTTCCATACCTGTTATAGTTGCCCTATTTAAAACCGATTTAATACGGGCATGGGTATATTGTATAAACGGACCTGTATGTCCCTGAAAATCTACTGATTCATTAGGATCAAATAACAATCTTTTTTTGGGGTCAACCTTTAACAGGAAATATTTTAAAGCGCCCATGCCAATAGTATGGTATAGTTGTTCTTTCTCTTCCTCACCAAAATCATTTATCTTGCCTAAAGCTTCTGTTTGTTTTCTGGCGGTGCTTTCCATTTCGGCAATCAGGTCATCAGCATCAACAACTGTTCCTTCACGCGATTTCATTTTCCCTGATGGCAGATCAACCATCCCATACGATAAATGGAATAATCCCCTTGCCCAGGCTTTACCCAGTTTTTGCAATATCAGAAACAACACTTTAAAATGGTAATCCTGTTCATTTCCTACTACATAAATAGATTCATCCATTTGGAAATCATCATATTTTAGCTGGGCAGTACCCATATCCTGGGTCATGTAAACTGAAGTACCGTCGGCGCGTAAAACCAGTTTCTGGTCAAGGCCATCCTCAGTCAGATCTATCCACACAGAACCATCTTCCTTTTTAAAGAACACGCCGCTTTGCAAACCTTCATCAATAATATCTTTACCTAATAAATAGGTGTTAGATTCATAATAGAATTTATCAAACTCTACCCCCAGGGCTTTATACGTTTTTCCAAAACCATCATATACCCAGGTATTCATGGTTTTCCATAAGTCGATAACTTTCTCTTCGCCGGCCTCCCATTTAAGCAGCAATTCTTGAGCCTGCTTTATAAGCGGGGCATTTTTTTTTGCTTCCTCTTCTGTTTGACCTTCTGATTTTAAGAATTCTATCTCTTTTTTGTATTCCTTATCAAATATTACGTAATACTTGCCTACCAAATGGTCGCCTTTTTCGCCTGTTGATTGCGGCGTTTCGCCATTACCGTATAGTTGCCAGGCCAGCATAGATTTACAGATATGTATGCCGCGGTCATTCACCAAATTGGTCTTAATTACTTCATAACCTGCAGCCTCAAGAATTTGAGCTACAGAATAACCTAACAGGTTGTTACGCACATGACCCAGGTGCAACGGCTTATTGGTGTTGGGTGATGAGTATTCAACCATCACCTTTTTGCCATTTGGTTTTAAAACGGCAAAATCGTCCTTTAAAATTTCTGTGTATAATTGATCTATCCAATAAGCACTGCAAATAGAAATATTTAAAAACCCTTTTATTACGTTAAAGGCCGAAATTTCTTTTAATGATTTTTTTAAATATTCTCCTATCTCCGCCCCGGTTTGCTCCGGCGATTTACGTGAAAACTTAGTGAACGGAAAAGTAACTATAGTAACCTGACCCTCAAATTCCTTGCGTGTTTCCTGCAGACTTATATCGGCTGGTGCAATATCTGCCTGATATAATTGTTTAACAGCTTTAACAGTAGATTCAATAATAAAATTCATACTGCAAAATTAATAAAATAGTCCAAGCATTAAGCGTGGTAATGGTGTTAATAGCTTGTATAATCGTATGCTATCAAAATCTCAGCTTCTTCCATATAATAGCCAGCAAGCCAAATTTTAAATTAAAGCATTACCTGTTTTAATTTTGTTGCATTTGTTTTATAACATCAAGATACATCGAAACCATTTTTTCATATGTAAACATACTCTCATATCTTTTCCTGCTATTCAGGCTCATTTTTAAATACTCTTCTTCAGATAGTAACACTAATTTGTTTAAAGTATCAGCCAAACGATCCCAGCTGTCATCTAATAAAATTCCATTTTCACCGGGTATACAAATTTCTAAATTTCCACCAACATCATTGGCTAATATTGGCTTGCCTCGCATTATTCCCTCTATTAGGGATATCGGTAACCCCTCTCTAATAGAAAAGAGCATTAAATAATTAACATCATTAATCAACTCATTTATATTTTCAATAAAACCCAAAGGTTTAAAATTAGATGAATGCTTACATTTTTCAATTAATTGTTGATAATCCGGACCGGTACCCGCAAAATGGATCTCTATTTCGGGTAATAATTTGTTAGTAAGATTATCCACTATTTCAAGCTGCCTTTTTAGGTTATATATTTTGGCTGAATAAAGAATAACGATTTTATCCTTTTTCTTGTATGGTATAGTAGTGTTACCATAGTCCTTGATCCCATTATAAATTAAGCGTATATTCCTCTCTTTTAAACCGAAGTAATTAATTAGGTTATCAGTAACTTTTCCAGAAATAGAAATAATATCATCAGGGAACATGGAAGCCCAATTCAAAGTATCATAAACACAATGAGAAACATATAAAACTTTGGTATTTAAAAAAAACAAACGCTTTAGAGTCATTATAAATGTAATAATTCGCCTGTCATGAACTATGAGCAATTTGTTATTCAGGTAAAATGGATTGGTGAATTTTACATATTCGTGTTGGTCGATCTTATATTTAGGATGGATATCCCCGAATTTAGAAAACCCTAATACTTTAGCATTGTGTTTGTTTTTAATACCCCTGTGGATATCCACAAGTACTTTTTGCGCACCGCCAAACTCATCTAAATCCTTTGTAAGTGAAAGTATTTCAAAAGCCATTATAAATTATATGATATATAAACAATCCGATTCACACAGTATCAAGCAATTATTTTAACTCGTATTTAATTTAATTGTTTTTTTAAATAGATAAAAAATATGTTTCATTTTCTTTAAAAGATATACAACAATAAGTGTTTTAACATGTTACAGAGGTTAATTTATTTTCTATTCAATTAATATTTAATTTAAAACATTTACTCACGTACCTATGAAAAAGAAACTCCGAAATTTAATTGGCCGGCTTCTTGCAATTTTTTTTATCAGTTTAGGCTTAACCCGCCGTGTAAAAAAGCGTGCTAAAAATGGGGAATTTATTTTGTCCGTTTTTTTCCATAATCCGGGTAGGGAGCTTTTTGAATATTGTATAAAATGGCTTTTAAAAAATAAATTCGTTTTTCTTACTCAGAACGATGTAATTGCTTATTCACAACAAAACAAACCTTTGCCAAAAAATGCGGTAATTATTACAGTAGATGATGGATGGCAGGGTAATATAGAAAATGTTGTTAAAGTAGCTGCTAAATATAAGGTTCCTGTCACTATCTTTATTTCAACAGAACCTGTACAAAATGGCGTTTATTGGTGGTCGTATATCGAGGCCGGAAATAAAAATGTAGAATTTTATAAAACATTGCCGAACGATCAAAGGCTTACTGAGGTAAAAGACATTAAGGACACGATAGTTTTAAACCGGGAGGCAATGACATCAGACCAGGTTAAGGAAATAGCTGAATATGATTGTATAACTATTGGCGGCCATACCGTTAACCACCCTATTCTTACTAAATGTAATGATGAAGATGTATATAATGAGTTAAATACCTCTAAAATAGTACTCGAAGAATGGATAAATAAACCTGTTGATTCATTTGCATATCCAAACGGGAGTTATGGAAAAAGAGAAGTTGAGTATTTAAAACAGTTAAATTATAGTATTGCCTATACAACAAAGGCAGCATATCTAAATGAATCTTCTTTGCAAAATATTTTAGAACTGCCAAGATTTTTTGTTTTAGAAAACATTTCTAACGCAGAGGCTTTATGCAGGATGTTAGGTGTATGGCAAGCTTTTTTTGATTAATCTGTCAAGATTTAAACTATTAAATGCAGGAATTTATTTAGCAGTTAAAAGTTAAATCGGCAGCCACTGGTCACACAACAGTTTATTCAACTATAGTGAAATTTTCAGATACATTCTTAATTTCCCGAATAGTTGATCGCTTAATATTTAAGCTACCATGTGCACCATTAGAGATGTATAGGCCATATCTGCCTTTTACACCAATTCCATAGTTTGAAATATTTATATTTTGCAGGGTATATTAGTTAATACACCGATTTGCCCATCACCGTTTTTAGCAATTACACTTAATCCGTTCGACAAGCTGTTATCAATATTTAAATTACGCATGTTAATACCGGCAATGCTGCGCTTGTCAACACATATCTCAACAGCGGCACGCCAGTCCCATTCGTAATCAAAGCCGCCGTTTATGAGGCAAATGTAGAATTTTTTAATTAATATACTAATTCTATAGAATTTATAGTTTAATATATAACACATAAGTTACCATGGATATGGCCGCAGTGGAGAAAATGGAAGGAAGTAAAAAGAATTTAGGGAAGGATAAACAAGTGGAAAACCGGAAATATGGACCGAGGAATGAGGCCCATATTTCTTAAATGCAGCGAAGCGGCTGAGTGATAACGAAGCGGCTGGAACTGCTGGCCAAATTAATCGGCAAATATCGACAACAATAAATACCTTAAAACCAATTAGTTATGATGGTTACTTGCCGATACAGAAAGTACTGACATACTGATAATTAAGTAGTTATGCTTTTTTAGTTGCAAAATAGCAACAAAAAATCGACCATTTTTTAGGTTAATTTCCCGTTTGCGATGTGGAAAATTTCTTTGTAAAGGTATATCAGATCGCTGTAATTTTCAAATCCGCTCGAGGGTTAAGCAGCACTTAGTGCCTGACTCCAGTCATTAGCCAGCGTTACAGTGGTGCCGAAAGTATTAGACGCTATCTTTGAACTTAATATGCTTATCACTGCCAACTCTTTTTTTAAATAGCTCAATACTGGCAGCAGCATATCCTTCGCGATACTGTAGGGATCGTTTGCATATTTATCAGCGGTGAGGGAGGTATTCGAACCAACTTATTGATGCTCGGCTAACAACAACGCCATTATAAATGGTCCGCTTATGTGATGATACCTTCGCCTTCAAAGTATAATAATAAGAAAGCACTTCTCTGCCAGTAAGAAGTGCTCTACATTAATTAACTATCTTCATTTTAACGTAATGAAAAAACTATAAAGAACGATCGGAAAAGTCTGGCGCAATTCCCTTTTATTGTTATTATTAGGTTCTTATTTTCCGCTTACATTTGCCGGCGGAGTTATATTGCTGTTATTTTCGGGTAAAAGCACAAACCTGATGTAGTTTTTACCGCTTAGATATTTTTGAGCAGTATGTTTTAAGCTTTCAGGCGTTACCGATTGCAGGTCGATAGCATAGCTATCCAGTTCTGTAAGCGGGTTATTATTTTGCAACGCTCCACTTAAATAACCTAACCAAAACTTGTTAGTTTTAAGTTCGGTTTCGCGGTTGCGTTGGTCCTCGGCTTTGTATTTGTCTATATTTACCTGCGGGGGGCCTTGTGTTTTTAGTTTGTCCACCTCGTCCAATGCCGATGCGATCAGCTTATCAACATTTTGCGGCGCACAACCAAAAGTGATCACAAAGTTGTAACGCGGGTTTGGCACCTTACCTACGTTGGCATAAGCGC
>NZ_JAQBOD010000034.1 GCF_028288205.1 Mucilaginibacter sp. | reverse complement strand
TGGCGCACCCATTATGTTAGTTAGGAAAAGTTTTGCAGAGGCCCTGCAACAGCCTAACGTTACTGTAAAAGCGGATTTTGAGGTTGAGCGTTTTGATTACCCATCTGTTAATGTAGTAGCTAAAGCAGCCGGAACCGATCCGAAATTACGTAACGAATATGTACTGTTCAGCGGGCATCATGACCATGATGGTGTAGGTAACCCTGTTAACCAGGATTCGATATGGAACGGTGCTGATGATAATGCTTCGGTAACTGTAGGCATGCTGGCTATCGCACGGGCATGGACAGCCAAACCGGGTAAGCGATCGGCCCTGTTTATATGGCATGGCGCCGAGGAGCGCGGGCTATTGGGTTCAAAATGGTATGCAGCACACTTGACTGTTGACAAACAAGCTATAGTTGCCGTGCTTAACGGCGATATGATTAGCCGTAACTCGGTTGATTCGGCAGCATTACTGGGAACCTTGTCGCATAAAAATTCAACGGCATTAGTTGATATGGCCATGAAAGCCAATGCGTCACTTACCCACTTTAACGTTGATTTTTCATGGGATGATGCCAAACACCCGGAGAACTGGTATTTTAGAAGTGACCATGCGCCATACGCGGCAATAGGTATCCCGGCTATATTTTTTACCTCTTTGCTTCATCTTGATTACCATACTCCAAAAGATGAACCTGGCCGTATTAACCTGACCAAATTAACTAAAATGACCAAATGGATGTACGCCACCGGTTGGATGGTTTCGCAAAGCGAAACACGGGTTGAATTGGACAAGAAGTAGTTATACTGAATCAGCATTTGCAGAATTTTAGAATTCTCAAGATTCTCTAAAAAGAAAGGAATTCTACTGATTCTAAAATTCTATAGATGCTGATCAATAAATAATTAATTTACACCAATAAGTTTCAGTCAATATGCTCACAGAAATCAATCCGAAACTACCAATGCGTAATAAAGCCATTACCAGAAATTTTTATTTAAACCGATTGGGCTTTCAGGAATTTGGCAGTGCTGATTACGATGGCTACCTTATGGTACAAAAAGACAGCGTGCAAATTCATTTTTTCGAGTTCAAAGAACTTGATCCAAAGGAAAACTATGGGCAAGTATATATCCGCACCGATGATATAGATGAATTATACGAATTTGCTAAAACGCAAAACGTTAACCGTACAGAATTAAATTATAAACCCTGGAAACAAAGAGAGTTCTCTATTCACGACCCGGATAACAATTTGCTTACTTTTGGGCAGGGCATATAATGGTTGTTATTTTTATTTTAGTGTTGTAAGTATCCTTGTAAAATAATTAAATTTATTGTAAGGTTTAAACCAACAGGCCGGCTAATTGCGTATATCAATTACTAAGCTAAAAATGAAAACCACTAAAATATTTATTTACCTCAGCGTGCTTACTGTAATGGCTGCAGTTTCATTTGCATTTATTAATTTAAGCAAGGCTCCCGGCAATAAAGGCTTTGCCGTTGTTGAGTTGTTTACTTCTGAAGGTTGCTCCAGTTGCCCTCCTGCTGATGGGCTGGTTGCTAAATTGCAAAAGGAAAGTACCGGCAAACCTATTTATATCCTGGCTTTCCATGTTGATTATTGGAACCGGTTGGGCTGGAAGGACGTATTCAGTAATGTTAGCTACTCCAAACGCCAGCGCGACTATGCTAAATATTTAAAACTTTCATCGGTATATACCCCACAGATAGTGGTGAACGGCAAAAAAGAGTTTGTAGGGTCAGAAGAAGGCACATTACGCAATGCCATAAAGGCGGCATTGCAAAAAGAAGCACCTGCACAACTAACCTTAACCAATATTAAAGCGGATCAACAACAGGTTCAGGTGCGTTACCAGGCAGAAGGCGATGGAAGCAATAGTGTGTTACTATTGGCATTGGTGCAAAAAACCGCGAAAATTCCTGTTAAAGCTGGCGAAAATAAAGGCCGGACTTTATCACATGTACAGATTGTACAAAAGCTTCAAAGTATAGGGTTAAGTCCTAATAAAAGCGGCACAGCAAACATTGCATTACCCAACGGCTTTAACCCCCAAAATTGGGAGATTATAGGGCTTATACAAAATATAAACAGCGGCGAAATTACAGGAGCGGCAAGAGCCGGATTTCCGTTAGCCATAGCTAACGACGTAGCTGTTAAAAGCATAAAATAGAATTAATTATTGCTAATTTCACTTGACGAAATTGTCCCTGACATGAAAACCATTAAAGAAAAGCATTCCTTAGCCATGCGATGGACACATTGGGTAAATTTCCCTATACTCACCATTATGATATGGAGCGGCATGCTGATCTATTGGGCTAATGACGAATATTCTATCACCTTATTTGGCCACAAGTTTGTCCGTTTTTTCCCAGATTGGTATTATAATTTACTACATATTCCCTCACGGCTGGCTGAAGGCATGGCTTTCCATTTTTTATTTATGTGGTTCTTTACCCTTAACGGGATCTTTTATATCCTGTACACCCTAATTTCGGGCGAATGGCGGCAATTGGTTCCTAACCGGCATTCGTTTACAGAAGCCTGGCTGGTTCTGCTGCATGATCTGCATATCCGTAAAACAGCACCGCCGCAAAACAAATATAATGCTGCTCAACGTATAGCTTATACCGCTATTATCATCATGGGGATTGGATCGGTTATTACCGGGCTGGCTATTTATAAACCGGTACAGTTTTACTATTTAACCTGGCTTTGCGGTGGCTATCATTTTGCCCGCATCATACATTTTGCTTTAACGCTGGGGTATGTGTTCTTTTTTTTGATCCATGTGGTACAGGTTGTTTTAGCCGGGTGGAACAACTTCAGGTCGGTAGTATCCGGATTTGAGGTGATAGATGAACAACCTAAACCTGTAATTGAAACTGCTCATGAAAACGAAAAAGCTTAAGAAAGAACTAACCGTTGAGCAAAAGATCAAA
>NZ_JAQBOD010000005.1 GCF_028288205.1 Mucilaginibacter sp. | reverse complement strand
GCCATCCGTTTATAAAGAAATAAATAGAAAATCCCGTCAAAATAATGGAACAAACCGTAGAACAAAAGCTTAAAGCGTTATACGAATTACAAACCATCCACACTAAAATTGATAAAATTCGCCAGATAAGAGGTGAATTACCTATGGAAGTTGCCGATCTGGAAGATGATGTTGCAGGTTTAGAAACCCGTATACAAAAAATTAAAGGGGAGTTGGATGATTTGGAGGATGATATAGTTACCCGTAAAAACCTGATCAAAGATGCCCTGGCTAATACCAAAAAATACGAAGCGCAGCTTAATGAAGTAAAAAACAACCGCGAGTATGATGCAATTTCGAAAGAAATTGAGATACAAGGGTTAGATATACAGGTAAGCGAAAAGAAAATACGTGAATTTGGATTTGAAATTACTTCAAAAACCCAGGTATATGAAAAAGCTTTAGCCGATCTTGAAGCCCGTAAAAGCGATCTTGAAGCTAAAAAGGATGAGTTGGGTACAATTACCGCAGAAACTGAAAAAGAAGAAAGCGAATTAACCGCACAATCAGAAAAAGCTACTAAAGGTATTGACGAGCGTTTATTGGTTGCTTACAACCGTTTACGTCAGAATGCTAAAAATGGCCTGGCTGTGGTTACCATCCAGCGCGATTCATGTTCAGGATGCTTTAACCAGATACCTCCTCAGCGCCAATCAGATATCCGTCAACGCAAAAAAGTTATTGTTTGCGAGCATTGCGGTCGTATCCTGATAGATGAGCAAATGGCTCTTGAAGCAGAAACTGCTATTGCCTAATGACTAATTAATATATAGAAAAGCGTCCGCCATTGTTGGCAGGCGCTTTTTTTGTATAACAGGGTTTTTATATTGTAAAATATATACATTTAACCAATGCTAAAAGCCAGGCTTATCTATCTCATTCTTATTTTCATTACTGTTATCGCCGGGCTTGTATCCCGGGAGATGCCTGCATCTATTGTACCTTTATTTATAGGTGACATTTTATGGGGACTGGCGGTTTTCCTTTTAATGCGGTTCCTTTTTATACATAAGTCTTTAGCGTACATACTAATATTAAGCCTGGCCTATGCTTATGCAACTGAGTTTAGCCAGCTTTACAAAGCACCATGGATAAATAATTTACGTTCAACATTTTTGGGTAAAGCACTGTTAGGCGAAACATTTTACTGGGGCGATCTGGCCAGCTATACAGCTGGCATTGGCCTTGGGGTTTTAGTAGAGCTGTCATTGCGTACTTTGATAAGGAGTATATGTATCCGAAACGGATTAAGTAAATCTTAATAGAAATGAAAAGGATTTTAACACTTTTAATGATTGCAACTACTATTCAAGCCCATGCACAACAGTTTTGTACTGAATTGTTTGGCTTTCGACTAGGGCAATATCGTGAAGCTGCAAAAACCGAATTGGGCAAGCCATTTAAAATAGGGAAATACAGTGATGGCTTTGAATACGAAGCATTTTTGTTAAAGCCCGATACCTCTTTATACATCATTTTCGAATATGCTGTAAACAAAAAAGACATAATTTGGAGTATACAGGTTTCAGGTTCAAATTCAACAACAGACATTGGGTTCAAAAATGTTAAGTTAGGCATCAACAAGACTCAAACAGAAAAACTAATCGGGAGACCATCTTCAACCGAAAATATCGGTGAATACGGGAATAAGTGGGTTTACAGCAAAACAAATTTTTCCCTTGAAGTAAGCAAGGCGGGAAAACTATCAAGTGTAAAAATCCTTGATAATTCACAAGAGCTTTTCCCGGCGGGACCTGACCCTAAAAAAATTCCAACCTTTGATGTAATTAGAAGCACACTTAATTCTAACAATAACTCTGATATTTTAAAATTGCTTTCAGGCGATATTGAAACTTATTATAAAGGGAGCACATACTATTTCAAAAAACCTTTTCTGGCAGAACAATCATCCGATTATTCTAAAGTACTTTCAATAATTAAGACAATTTCTAAAGACCTTTCGTCAGTAAACACAGGGAACCTTGACGAGTATGAAGAGAATATGAGACTCACCTTAGGCGAAGATATCAAACATGTCATCAAAATAAAGAAGGGACACTTGATCAAAGAAATCGTTTTAAAGTATTTTGGTGGGCAGTATTATATTTTCGAAATAAACGCGAACACTAAGTAGCCTTAAGATTAAAACATACTCGTCTGCTTCCCGCCCTTTGGCGTAAATAAGCTATAGTCATGTGGTGGCATTTCCCTGCCGGCTAAAAAGCGGTTGCAAGCCATTTTAAACAGTTGATGGATAGATTGCGCCACCGGGCCTTCGCCGCGCATACGGCGGCCAAATTTGCTATCGTTTAAATTGCCGTCATGGCATGCTTTTATCTGGTTCAATACTTTTTCGGCACGATCCGGGAAAGCTTTATATATCCAGTCGGTAAATATTTCGCCAATACTGCCATTTAAGCGCACAATGGTAAATCCCGCTGATAACGCCCCCCTGTCTGCAGATGCTTTTATAATATCTGGTATCTCGTTGCTATTCAATCCGGGTATGATCGGCGCAGCCATTACCCTTACCGGTACACCTTTTTCTGATAGCTTTTGAATAACCGCCAGCCTGCCATTGGCAGTTACCGTACGCGGCTCCAGCTTTTGCCTTAGCGACTCATTTAGCGATGTGATAGATACGTTAACATGTACCAGGTTAAGCTTTGCCAGCTCTGTAATGATATCCAGGTCGCGGATGATAACATTGTTTTTTGTAATGATGCTCACCGGGTTTTTATATTGCAAAAATAGCTGTAACAAGCCCCGGGTAATTTTTAGGCGCCGCTCAATAGGCTGGTAACAATCTGTATTGCCTGATAACAGAATGCTAACTGGCTGGTAATTCTTTTTATTAAAATAGGTCTCCAGCAGTTCTGGCGCGTTGCGTTTTACTATTATTTTGCGTTCAAAATCAAGCCCGGCGCTAAAGCCATAATACTCGTGTGTGTTGCGGGCATAGCAGTATATGCAGCCATGCTCACAGCCCTGGTACGGGTTGATGGAATACATATGGCTTAGATCCGGGCTGTTAGATTCGCTTACTATCTTTTTCGGCGTTTCCTCAAAAAGCTGGGTAGCGCTGTTTTCTAATAGCGGTTCATCTAAACCCTCTATATGGTCCAATACATACTTACGCTTTAAAAATTTATTATCGGTATTAACCTGCGCCCCGCGCCCCTTGAAAAATTCCGGATTATCCTGATGTGCCATAAAACAAATTTGCTAATATTTTTAGCAAAACGCAACGGTATTGAATTATTTTTTCGAACATAAGCTGTATTTTTCTGTTAACACACCATGCGCAAATTTCTGCAACACTTATTAACCAAACCGGTAATTAAACTCGCCAATAAATGGTCGTCACGCCCTGATAAAAAGCGGGTTGATAAAGCGTTGACCCATCTGTATCAAAACATAACTACTAATCCAGGTAAGCGCGGGCAGGTTATTCTGTTTGATGCTGAAAAAGACAAATTCATTATTTTATCAGATCAGCATAAAGGCGCGAGGGATGGTGCGGACATTTTTGCCAAAGCAGCTAAAAATTATCTTTCAGCATTGGATCATTATAACAAACAAAAATTCTTCTACATCAATTTAGGCGATAGCGAGGAGCTATGGGAGAACTTATTTATCACCATTAAAAGACACAACAAAGCAACGTTTGAGGCAGAAAGAAAATTTTTGGAACGCAACGCCCTCATCAAAATATTTGGTAATCATGACTTGTATTGGGATAATGATCCGCTGGCTGCAGTAAGCCTGATGCAGCTATACCAGCAACCGGTAAAGATATATGAGGGCGTTATATTAGAAACCACCTTTAATAATAAAAAGCTATCCATATACATGACGCACGGCCACCAGGGCGATCTGCAAAGCGATGGCAACTGGTTCAGCAAATGGTTCGTGTCTGATATTTGGGCGCCTTTTCAATCCTACCTGCGCATTAACCCAAATACACCAGCCAATAACGATCAGCTTAAAACCGACCATAACCGACTGATGTATGAGTGGAGCTCGAAACGAAAAGACACTGTATTGATAACAGGGCACACGCATCAGCCCGTATTTAGATCATTAACCGAGTTGGAGATATTGTATGAGAAACAAGCGCAAGCCAAACAAGCCAATGAGAGTGCGGAAGCGAGGGAACTACAAGCTAAAATTGATAAACTGCATCTTAAAGCGTCAAGACCGCCGGATTTTAAAGGGTACCTGGACACCTATTTTAACAGCGGCTGTTGTTGTTTTGACGATGGTGATATAACAGGGATAGAAATTGCAGATAGTTGTATCAGGCTGATAAAATGGGAGTATAAGGGTAAGGAGAGCGTAAGGATAGTTTTGGAAGAAAGTAAGCTGGAGGACCTAAAACTGTAGAGACGCAAAATATTGCGTCTCTACTCTGAGCTTCTCAACAAAACACATTGAGCCTTACAACAAAACAATCGCGGCTTACCTGCGATATCTTTGTATCAACAAAAACAGAAACAATGACAAAAATATGGTTTATAACAGGCGGCTCCCGCGGATTGGGACGCAGCCTTACAGAAGCGGTTTTAGCAACAGGCGATAAGGTTGCCGCTACTGCCCGCAATACAGATGCTCTTGCAGACCTGGTTACTAAATATGGCGACCAGATCTTCCCGGTACAGCTGGATGTTATCCATTACAAAGATGTGTATAAAGCTGTTGCCGATACAGTTGCTCATTTTGGGCGGATAGATGTATTGGTTAACAATGCCGGGTTTGGTATAATTGGTGCAGCCGAAGCGTATACTGACGAACAAGTGCGCAGCCAGTTAGAAACAAATTTATATGCTCCGATTGAAATAACCCGCGCTGTGCTGCCTTATATGCGTAAACAACGTTCGGGCCGTATCTTACAGATCAGCTCTATAGGAGGGCGGGTTGGTAACGCCGGACTAACTATGTACCAGGCCGCTAAGTTTGGTTTAGGAGGGTTTAGTGAGGCCCTGGCTAAAGAAGTTGCGCCATTAGGAATTTATGTAACCTGTGTAGAACCGGGCGGTTTCCGTACAGATTGGGCGGGTGCCTCCATGACCTATGCCCCTGCAATTGAAGGCTATGAAGCTTCGGTAGGTGCCCGTGCTGAATTTTTTAAAAGCGATAAATTTATCCCGGTAGGCGACCCTGATAAAGCCGCCAGGGTAATGGTTGAGCTGGCAGAGCACCCAGAGCCTCCGGTACATTTAATATTAGGCAGCGAAGCCATAAGTATATTAAAAAGTACGGATGAGATAAGGCGCGCTGAATTAGAAAAATGGTTACCGGTTAGCATATCTACAGATCATGATGAGTCGGGAGATTTTTTTAAAACCGACTTTGGTAAATCTTATTTAAAAAGATAAGTAAATTAGCCTGCAGATGCCGATAAAATACGATAAAACCGCACCGCGGATATTATATTCCTGCTACACCCATATAAGCAGAGAAGGCGAACAATTTATACCCGAACATGTGTTTGGGTATATTTTGGCAGGCAGCCAGGATATGAGTGTTGGCGATAAAACATACCATTTTAATGAGGGCGATTTTAGGTTCTTTAGTAAAAATCAGCTTTGCAAATTTGTTAAAAACCCGCCGGCCGGCGGCGAATTTATATCCCTATCGGCGATATTGGATAAAGACACCTTACAAAGCATTAGCCAGGAACACAACCTCCATGCCGATGCCCCCTACACAGGCGAGGCCACATTATTGCTTGAGCCAAACGAATTGTTTAAAAACTACGTGGCGTCATTAAAACCCTATATTAACAGCAAAACAGAAATTAACAGGGCGCTTACCAGTTTAAAGGTAAAAGAAGCGGTTATGTTGTTATTGGACACTAACCCCGGGCTAAAAAATGTGCTGTTTGATTTTGCCGAACCTGGCAAGATAGACCTGGAGGCTTACATGACCGAGCATTATAAATACAACGTCGATATAAGTCGTTTTGCTTATCTCACCGGCCGCAGCCTGGCAACTTTTAAGCGCGATTTTGAACGGATATTTCATACATCGCCCAACAGGTGGCTACAACAAAAACGATTAACAGATGCCTATTATTTGATCAAAGAAAAAGGCTGGCGCTCGTCAGACGTTTATATGGAAGTTGGTTTTAAAGATCTCTCGCATTTTTCTTTCGCCTTTAAAAAAGTTTATGGGGTACCGCCGTCGAGGTTGTAAAGTTAGCGGCCACAAATGAGGCTTACCCACCGTTGTCTGTGTCCTCACAGACAACAATTGTACTGTAGCTGTTTGTGGGGACACAAACAGCGGGTTTATTATCCCTCCAATAAAAACACAAACAACTCTTTAGGGCCATGCGCGCCTAAAACCAGTGTTTTCTCAATATCGGCGGTACGGCTTGGGCCGGTAATGTTGGTTATCATGGATGGTACATTGTTGCCATATTTTTCTTTAAGCAGTTTAAAACCATCTTTTAAATCAGGAACCAATTGCGACGCATAGGCCAGCACAATATGCACGGGGGGATAAATACTTAATCTTCGCCCTGCCGCATTGGCGTTGGATAACAGGATGCTGCCATTACGGGCTATAAGCGCTTCGCAAAGGGTAAAACCAACCTCGGCCTGTTCAAAATCTTTATCGGTTTCAAAATACGGGTATTCGTAACGGGCCAATATTTCCTGTAAGGCAGGTTCCCAGCAGTATATTTTACGCCAGTTGCGTTGCTCGGCTAATTCTAACAAGGTTTCAATAAATTGCACCTCATCCTCGCAAAAGGCAAACTGACCGGATACGGCCATAAATTGCTCGGCAAACATTACATCAAGATGCCCGTCAACAGGCGGATAAAGAGGCAGATTCTCCAGGTTTGGATAAGGGTTGTCCCTTTTCTCCAAAAGTGCCTGGCGTATCTTTTTAAGCAGCTTTTCTTTTGATGTGGTAATGTTCCTCATTTTTTAGCTTAAAGCAAAAAGCTTAAAGCTAAGGGCCAATATTGCTTTGGTCCTTTCGCTTTAAGCTTTCTGCTAATATTATTCGCCTGTGTTAGCCTCTTTTTCTTCAGGGTTTCTTTCAAATGTTCCTGAATGATCTGCAACACCCTCGTGCGATAGTGCTTGTGCTGCAGGTTCCTGGTTTGATTCGGGCGCACCGTTTACAAATTCATCATAAGTAGTACGATGCTCGAACGGGCGTTTACCCAATATCTCTTCCAGGTCTGATTGGAATAAAATCTCTTTTTCCAGCAGCTTATCGGCTAATTTAATTAACCCATCGCGTTTATCGGTAAGCAATTTCTTGGTTCGTGCGTAAACCTGGTTTATCTGGTTACGAACTTCCTGGTCAATTAATTCAGATGTTTTTTCTGAATATGGCTTGTTAAACTGGTATTCGCCTTGTGTATCGTTAAAAGACACATTACCTACCTTTTCATTCATACCATATATGGTAACCATTGCGTATGATAGCTTGGTTATTCTTTCCAGATCATTTTGTGCACCGGTTGATATTTTACCAAAGGTAATATCCTCTGCAACACGGCCACCCATGGTCATACACATACCATCTTCCAATTGTTCAATGGTATATAAAAATTGCTCTTTTGGCAGATATTGCGCATAGCCTAATGCTGCAACACCGCGTGGAACAATGGATACCTTAACCAACGGGTCGGCATGCTCCAAAAACCATCCTGCAATAGCATGGCCCGCTTCGTGGTAAGCCACAATACGTTTTTCTTCTGGTGATATGATCTTGTTCTTTTTCTCTAAGCCACCAATTACGCGGTCAATAGCATCCTGGAAATCCTGCATATCGACAGCCTCTTTGTTTTTACGGGCAGCTATAAGTGCAGCTTCATTACAAACGTTGGCTATTTCTGCGCCGGCAAATCCCGGAGTTTGCGCGGATAGTTTTTTAGCGTCAACACCATCAGACAGTTTAACGGGCTTCAAGTGTACTTTAAAAATCTGTTCGCGCCCAATCAAATCCGGCTTATCAATAGATACCTGCCTGTCAAAACGGCCGGGGCGCAATAAAGCCGAGTCTAATACATCAGGGCGGTTAGTTGCAGCCAGAATAATAATACCCGAGTCTGTACCAAAACCATCCATCTCTACCAATAACTGGTTCAATGTATTTTCTCGCTCGTCATTACCGCCAACAATATTATTTTTACCACGGGCACGGCCAATAGCATCAATCTCGTCAATAAATATAATACATGGCGCTTTGTCTTTTGCCTGGCGGAACAGATCACGAACACGTGATGCGCCAACACCCACAAACATCTCCACAAAATCAGATCCTGATAGGGAGAAGAAAGGCACCTGCGCCTCGCCGGCAACGGCTTTGGCCAATAAAGTTTTACCTGTACCCGGCGAGCCTACCAATAAGGCTCCTTTAGGTATTTTACCACCCAGGTTAGTATATTTTTTAGGGTTTTTCAGGAAATCTACAATTTCCATTACCTCTTGTTTGGCTTCTTCCAAACCAGCAACATCATTAAAGGTAACTGATACCTGCGCTTCCTTATCAAACAAGGTAGCTTTTGATTTGCCGATGTTAAATATCTGGCCACCCGGGCCGCCACCGCCGCCGCCACTCATGCGGCGCATAATAAACATCAGCACCGCGGCAAACAGTACAATCATGATAACACTCTGTACCAACCCGTTTGATAACAAACTATCATGCGGTACATATTTTATGCCTGCTTTTTGTGCGTCAGGGACATCTTTTTGCGCGTTATTTATAGATTGTTTTAAACTCTCATAAGATGCATCGGTAAAAGTATATTGCGGTTCATTACCGGTAGCGCCAAAAGAGCGCTGAGTTTTATTTACATCAGCATATTGCGGTTTTTTTAAGCTGTCTTTTTTAATATGCACTTCGGCAACAACATAATCACCGCTTTTATAAGCTTCAACATAGTCTACATCGCCTGGTTTAAGCATTTCTGTTTCAAATCGCTTAAAATCAATTAACGCGCCGCCATTGCTGCCTGAAAAGTAGGCTACCCCAATAAAAGTTGCTATAACAACAGCATACAGCCACATAATATTAAATTTAGGGGGCTTAGGGGTTATTCTTTTATTGGGTATTTTCCGTATCGGTTTTGGCTTATCCAATTTCTTATCTTCCATTTTTTGTTTAAATCTCACTTATAATTAACTTTAATTAAACTACAGGTAACGCTAAGCGCTTTTGTAGTTTTTAATTTCGGCATCGCCCCATAATTCTTCTACACCGTAATACTCCCGCTTATCTGTACGGAAAATATGTATAACCACATTTACATAATCTAATAATATCCACTCGCCATATTCAAGGCCCTCTTTGCGCCATGGGTCCTGCTTCAGGGCTTTATATACCTCTTCTTCAATACTATTGGCAATCGCTTTAACTTGTGTGGCTGAGTCGGCGTGACAAACTACAAAGTAGTCGGTAACAGAACTGTGTATATTACGAAGGTCTAACCTTACAATATCGTTTCCCTTTTTTTCCTGTATGCCATGTATGGCTAATTCAGAAATGTAAGCTGATTCACTTATCGCTTTATTTTTTACCATCAAAAAGAATTAGTTTTGAACGTTTTTGAGTTTAGCATTATTATAGCATTGCAAAATAACATATTTTCAGGATTATTTGTTGGACAAAATTTACTGACACTAAAAGAAGTTGACTCGACCAACAATTTCCTTAAAAATCTATTGTCAAATTCTAAGCCAGTACCTGAAGGAACGGTCATTATGGCAGAAACACAATTTGCCGGCCGCGGCCAGCAAAACAACCAGTGGCATAGCGAACCCGGCAAAAACCTAACATTTAGCCTGTTGCTTAGACCATCCTTTTTGGCTGTTGCCAATCAGTTTGATCTTACCCGTGCTATAAGTTTAGGTGTTTTTGAGGCCTTATACCCATTATTGGGTGATGGGCTTAAAATAAAGTGGCCCAATGATATTTATTATGGCGATAAGAAACTGGGCGGTATGTTAATTGAGAATATATTGCAGGCCGGGCAGATAAAAAATGCCATTATTGGCATAGGGTTGAATATTAACCAGGAAGTTTTTCCGGATGGGGCCGGCAATGCCACATCTGTAAAACAGATATTACAGAAAGATTACGATTTGCGGACGATATTATCAGACATTTGCAGCCATATTGAAGCGTATTACTTAAATTTAAAAGCAAATAAAGTTTCTGTTATAAGAAAAGCATATTTAAGCCGTTTGTATAGCTTTAATGAAAACCGTATTTTTAAAGCTGGCAATGAAGTGTTTACTGGAACTATAACAAATGTTAAAGAAAATGGCCTGCTGGTTATACAAAAGGGTAACCGCGAAATGACCTATAATTTAAAGGAGATAGAATTTTTAAACAAATAAAACCTATGAAAAAAGTATTGGCAGTAATTGCCGCGTTAATAATAAGCGTTGGCGCATACGCGCAAATTGAACGTCCGGTAAAATGGGCGTATGCTGCAAAAAAAACCGGCGCTACAGAAGTAACGGTTTTTTTAAAGGCTAATATCGAGTCTGGCTGGCATATTTACTCATTAAATTTAAAAGATGGCGGCCCGATAAAAACCTCGTTTACCTTTGTCAAATCACCAGAGTATAGTTTGGTGGGTAAATCTATTGAGCCAAAGCCGGCAACAAAATTCGAAAAGTCATTCGGTATGGATGTAAGTTATTTTGAAAATGAAGTTGTTTTTCAGCAAAAGATCAAACTAAAATCACCTAAAGCATCAGCAGTTAAAGGCTCGCTTACCTATATGACCTGTAACGATCATAAATGCCTTCCTCCTGAAGATGTGAATTTTTCTATCCCGCTGGGTAAATAAGCGAAAAAATGACAGCTGGTAAGGGGTTCTCCGTTAAAACGTTATTCTGCATACCACTTTTGGTTGCAGCTTTTTTATGTATGACAGGCATTGAGCCTGCCAAAGCACAATCATCTGCCGATACCGGCGGTGTAAGCTTTACTGTTATTCCTACTGCTGCCGATAGTTTGGCCGCACAAAAAAAGGAACATAAAGACACCGTAAAGAAAGCAACAGTTGTCGTTACTCACGCTACCGAAAAACCTCAAACACTTTGGGCGATATTTATAGCAGGTTTTTTGGGTGGGTTTGCTGCATTCTTAATGCCTTGTATTTACCCTATGCTGCCATTAACGGTAAGTTTTTTTACTAAAAAAGGGGGTAGCCGCAGCAGAGCCATATTACAATCATTGCTTTACGGCTTATCTATAATTGTAATTTATGTTATACTGGGGTTTATTATTACCCTACTATTTGGGCCATCGGCGCTAAACGCTTTAGCTACTAATGGTATATTTAACTTCTTTTTCTTTTTATTGCTGGTTGTATTTGGCATATCATTTTTGGGCGCGTTCGAAATTACCTTACCCGGTTCATTAGCTAATAAGCTGGATGAAAATTCTGATAAGGGCGGCTTGATAGGTATATTTTTCATGGCCGCTACTTTGGCGGTAGTATCCTTTTCATGTACGGGCCCTATAATAGGTTCGGTACTGGTTGGGGCGGCTACCAAAGGCGAACGGCTTGGGCCGGCTATTGGCATGTTTGGGTTTTCGTTAGCATTGGCGCTGCCGTTTACACTGTTTGCCATGTTCCCATCAGCATTAAAGAGCCTGCCAAAATCTGGCGGGTGGTTAAATAGTGTTAAGGTTATTTTAGGTTTTATTGAGATAGCTTTTGCCCTCAAGTTTTTATCGAATGTTGATTTGGCTTACCACTGGAACTGGTTTGACCGCGAAATATTTTTATCACTATGGATAGCCATAGGTATTTTAATGGGGCTGTATTTAATAGGCAAGATCAAATTTTCGCATGATAGCGATCTGCCGTATCTTTCTGTGCCACGTACCTTTATATCAATCATCGTATTCGCGTTTGTGATATATATGATCCCAGGTTTATGGGGTGCGCCGTTAAAATCTATTAGTGCATTTTTGCCGCCATTAAGCACACAGGATTTTGATCTTTCGGCAGGTGTTAGCACAAGTGTTGTATCTACCAATACATCAACCATCAAAACCAAAAAATACGAAGAGCTTTTTAAGCGCCTGCCTAAAGTAAAAGGCATTGATGACTGGTATGATTATGACCAGGCTATTGAAGTTGCAAAACAGGTGCATAAGCCTATACTGATAGATTTTACCGGCTGGAACTGTGTTAACTGCCGCCAAATGGAAAGCAATGTAATGCCAAGTCCGGAGGTGTTAAAAAGGCTGCAAAACGATTTTGTGATATTACAATTAGTAATTGACGACAAAACCGAACTGAAAAGCTCTGAGCAGTTTATATCTGCCGTTACCGGCAAAAAGATAACAACGCTGGGTGCTAAATGGCTTGACAAGGAGATATCCCAATACAACTCTAACGCGCAGCCTTTTTATGTAATTATTAATGAAGACGGGCAAACGCTTGTTCCGCCGCAAGGTGCCAACTTTAATATTGACGGTTTTATAAAATACCTGGATAGCGGAATTTCTGCCTATAAAAGTGCGCAAGGCGGCAAAAAATAGTGTAAATTCGCGGCGGAAATGGCAAACTAACGGAAGTAACTTTGCCGCGAATGGAATAAAATACCTACCAATAATGACGCCAATAAAAAAAATAGGACTATTTACGTCGGGTAGCGACTCGCCCGGGATGAACGCAGCTATCAGGGCGGTAGTACGTACTGCCATATATTATGATATTGAAGTTGCCGGTATCCGTCGTGGTTACGAAGGGATGATAAATGGCGACATCGTTCCGATGGATACTAAATCGGTATCAAACATTATACAGCGTGGCGGCACCATGCTAAAAACTGGTAGTAGCGAGCAGTTTAAAACCACAGAGGGCCGAAAACTGGCGTACGATCAGCTTAAAAAAAATAATATTGATGCATTAGTTGCTTTGGGGGGCAACGGCACTTTTAAAGGTGCTAAAGAATTTGGCGAAGAATACCCGGATATTGCTATTGTTGGCCTGCCTTGCACCATTGATAATGACCTGCGCGGTACTGATTTTACTATTGGGTATGATACAGCAATAAACACGGTAATTGAAGCGGTTGATAAGATACGAGAAACAGCCGAATCGCACGACAGGTTATTTATTGTTGAAGTAATGGGCCGCGACTCGGGCATGATTGCGCTACGTACAGGTATTGGCGTAGGTGCAGAAGCTATAATGGTTCCGGAAACGAGGTCTGATATAAATGCCTTATTTGAACGGCTTGAAAAAGGGCGTAAGGATAAAACATCAAAAATTGTAATGGTTGCCGAGGGGGATGAGCCGGGTGGCGCGTTTGAAATTGGCCGTGCCATACAGGAAAAATATCCTAACTATGATACCCGCGTATCTGTATTGGGCCACATCCAGCGCGGGGGCAAGCCAACGTGTATGGATAGGGTGCTGGCAAGCCGCTTAGGTGTAGCAGCTGTTGAAGCGTTAAAAGACGGACATACAGGCGAAATGGTGGGCTTAATTCATAACAGCATTATGTTTACGCCGTTTGGACAATCTGTTAAGCATCTTCATGATGTGAATGCCGAGTTTATACGAATAGTGGAGATGCTTTCTTTATAGCAGTTAAATTTGTTGATTGGGTTGATATTAAGTGAGCAGTTGTAATTTCGATAACCACTCACTTAATCAAACCCAATCAACCACTCACCTACAACAACTTATCAGCAACTTCTTTCCAGTTATTTACACGCTCATATTCTGTTAAGGTTATATTATGTGGTGATGTAAACAATAGCTTACGGCCATTATAGCGGGTAAAGTTTTTAGTACGGTCATCTATCATTATATCGGTATTAACAATTTTATAACCACAAAAAATAATATTGGTCCAGGATATAAATGGAAAATGATCGGCAAGCCATGCCTGCTTATCTTCCAGCGAATTTGGAAACTCTGTAGCAGCCGACACAATAAAAACCTCGTACTTTTTATTTAACTCTTCAATAACCTCGCGGCTGTCAGCAATTACTTTAAGGTCCCTGAAAAACCCTTTGCGGTTAATGTATTCGCGCAGGGTGTGATTTAATTCGGGTGGTAACAGTTCTCTAAACTCTTTGCCGTGCATTTGGTCGAGCGTGAAGTTATAACCGTGTTCCTGCTGATAGATGGTTATAAACTTGTCAATCGGGTCGGCTATAACCTCATCCATATCAATGGCTATACTTTGTTTATTCATAGGGTGTAAATTTCACACTTTTAAGGCATATAAAGTCTTTTGAATTTTGATTTTTTTATTCTGAATATAAATGATACCTTTGCGTCCCCGCTGAAATAAACTCCGGGGGAATGTTGAACACATAAAAAAATAAAGAATGGCAACTAAGATCAGATTGCAAAGACACGGTAAAAAGGGAAAACCTTTTTATTACATTGTAGTAGCAGACGCACGCGCTCCACGCGACGGTCGTTTTATTGAGCGTTTAGGTTCATACAACCCAAACACAAACCCCGCAACTATTGACATTAATTTCGACAAAACCCTTAACTGGGTAAATGATGGTGCACAACCAACAGATACTTGTCGTGCTATATTGGCTTACAAAGGTGTAATGTACAAAAAACACTTACAAGGCGGTGTTAAAAAAGGAGCATTAACCGAAGAGCAGGCTGAAACAAAATTTGCTGAGTGGTTAGATCAAAAAGAAGGTAAAATTACCGGTAAAAAAACAGACTTAAATTCTGCAAAAGACACGGCCCGCAAAGCAGCGTTAGTTGCCGAAGCTAAGAAGAAGGAAGATAAAGCTGCCGCGATTGCTGCAAAATATACTCCTCCTGCCGAAGAAGTTGAAGAAGCACCGGTTGCTGAGGTTGAAGAAGCACCAGTTGCTGAAGCTGCTGTTGAGGAGGCTCCTGCTGCTGAAGCAGAAGAAACTCCGGCTGCTGAAGCTGACAGTGCTGAATAATTTTAGCATAGCAAAACTTATACAATGGCGAAGCAACCCACCGGTTCTTCGCCATTGCTATTTTAGCACCAGGTAGATTTGATAACTTTTAAAAAGTTGTCAAATCTTAATACGGTAATAATTATATCATATGAAAACCGAAGATTGTTTCCGAATTGGAAGTGTATTAAAAACCAAGGGTCTTAAAGGCGAAATGCAAATGTATGTAGACTTTGATAACCTGCCTGATATTGATTTTAACGCCCTGTTTATTGAGATAGGCGGCAAGCTGGCCCCATTTTTTGTGGAATCAATTAAATACAATCAAAAAAACTCGGCCTACCTGTACCTGGAGGATGTTGATACCATTGAAAAGGCATCGGTACTGGTAAGAAAAGATATTTACCTGCCCAACAAACTAAAACCCAAAAAGAAAAAAAGCGACTTTACCCTAAAGGACCTTATAGACTTTACCGCTGTTGATGAAAATGAAGGTGAGTTGGGTAAGATCACCGCCATACATGAATACCCACAACAATTAATAGCCGCCGTTACCTACAAAAACTGCGAAGTGCTTTTCCCGTTGAATGAAGAAATTATTATAGGTATTGATGTGGTTAAAGAGATTGTAACAGTTGATCTGCCTGAGGGGCTGTTAGATATTTATTTGGATTAGACCCCTAACCCCCTGAAGGGGGAACAATTTATGTCATTTCCTTTAGATTAGCTTCAGCAAAATAAACAGGTTATTATTATTGTTGAAGCTTTCTTTTTGCTTCTTTTTCTTTGTTAATAACCTCGATTTTTGTGGATAAAGTTAACAGCGGTAAAGGC
>NZ_JAQBOD010000053.1 GCF_028288205.1 Mucilaginibacter sp. | reverse complement strand
TGACCGGTGGTGATCAGCTGCTGCAAACTATGCAGGAAATAGTTCCACCCCTGGAAGCAGTCCTGATAACATTCACTTTCGGGAACCAAGCCAATATGCGTGAAATGCAGTTGTGTCTGGTTTCCTTTTTTGGATATTTCGAAGGAGATTTGGGTGCCGGTCCATTCGTTTTTATCGTCCAGGAAACTTAAATAGCTGTCCGTAACCAGCCAGACGATCTTTTCGTTTGGAATCACTTCCGATAATTTGTGTTTGGAATAGTGCATATCTGCAAAGCGGACTTCAAACTCGTCATTCAGTTTTGCTGAATGGCCTTTAAAATCCTCCGTCCACCAGCCACGGATATGGTTAATGGCCTTGAATACTTCCTCCGGGGTTTGGTCTACCAAAAGGGTAGTTGTAAAATTTTGTGTTGTCATGTTTGTCGTTTTTGTAATGGTTTAAAATAACTTTTCCTGCGGTGGCTTAACTCCTGCCAATCGAAGATATACTGTTGTCTGCCCCCGGTGATGTACCTGATGTTCAAAAACCTTAGCCAAAGCAATTCTTTTAGACATATCGAAACTTCCAAGCATTTTAATGGGCTCGTCCAGTTGCGCGTCAGATAGCCTTTTGATTTGATCGATCACAAAATCATAGCTGGCCAGCACGATTTTACTCACATTAACTTTGGATTTATCGCCGGTTTTTTCCCATATCCCCTGGTCAAACGGGCTCTTTATGCCTAAAGCGGCAGAGGCAAGACCATAGTTGGCATCTGCCAGATGTAAATTTTGTTCCGCAAAAGAGCGCATTTCAAGTGTGGGCTTTAAAGCATAGCCGCTTTCTGGCATGGCATCCAGGTATTCTTTTGTGTAAGCCTTCGACCTTTCCCACTCTTTTACCAGTTCAGCTACTTTTGCCTGCGCCATTGATAATTGGCTGCCTACGATTAAGCATAGCGCGACCGTTAAACTTTTAAGTTTCATGTTTTTAAGATTTTAAATGAGTATTTAGATTTTTAATTGGCAGTTTGTTATTTAATAAGTTTTCTAAATTTTTCAGCTTCGATGCCCAGAATTGATCAAAATAGTTGAGCCAGGCCTGCAGCTCTTCAAAACCGTCTTTTTTCAGCGAGCAATAGCGTTCCCGGCCCATGTCTTGAATAGAAATAAAGCCGGCGGTTTCCAATATCTTCACATGCTTGGAAACAGCGGGGCGGCTCATGTCGAAATGATCTACCAGGCTGTTAATGGTCAGGCTATCTTCCGAGAGCAGCATGAGCATCTTGCGCCTGCTGGGATCGCCGATGACCTGGAAGGTATCAAGCGTTGGTATGGCCATGTGCGTTGGCATTTAAAAGTTTATCGATATTCTGGAATTTCTCCAACCAGCCGTGCAACAGGCCATGATACATGTCGAGATTTTCCTCCTGATTAAATCCGCGATGATCTAAAAACACTTCCGTGCCATTTTCCCTTGCTTCCAGTTGCCAGGTTACCACCGACTCCAGGTTGATCTTGCTTTCGCCCGGGCCACAGTTCCAGGAGTAAGCTAATTTTCTTAACGGTTCAATCTCCAATACTTTGCAGTAAAATATCCCGTCAAAATTCAGGTTTGCTTTCGCGCCGGTGCTAAACTGGAACTCGTGGCCAATGATGGGTAGGAAATCATTTTTCATGAGCCATTGCCCCATGAGTTCAGAATTGGTAAGGTATTCCCAAACCGTCTCAACGGGATGAGAGAAGAAATACTGGTGTTTAATAACTTTTGCCATAATGCGTAACTTTTAAGTTACTCAAATGTATAAGTAACTTATGAGTTACGCAAATTTTTTTTTATTTTTTTTTCGTTATCCTGATAATCGCCGGAATTTCCTGCATTGTACAAATAGCGGAATGATCACATTTAAGGGTCAAATATCGGGGGGAACCATCCCGTATAGGTAAAAACCGGTCAAAATAAAAAGGTGGGCGATCTTTTTTTATTTCTCATAAGATATTCGGTATTAAATCATTATTGTTTTATGACGGACTGAATATTTTCAAATCACAAAAAAACCATGTGTACCATCCTGATATAGCTGGTCAACTAACCCATATTCCCAATCCAAATAGCTCTGCATAACTTCCGCCGTATTATTAGTGCCTTCGTATGGCCGCCGGTATCTGTCTATTTGCGGTGACGCAAAATGGCTATTAAGTTCGCCACTTTCCGTTTTGTGATTTCCCGCTATCCAGGCATTGGTGCCTCCATCCAACAGATAAACCTTAGCCGACGTTAATTTTTCTAATTCTCCTACTACAAAGCGTGCTTGTATGCCATCCGGCGAAGTGAGTATATATTTTTCAGGGGCAGACAATTGTTTTAAGGCTGTTTTCAATTGTGATCGCAAAACATACCATGCACCGGGTATATGCTTTTTTAAGTAAATCGATGCAGGTGCCAGGTCTATGATGATCAGCGACTTATCTTCGCTTAGCCAGTATTGTAATAATTCAGCAGAAATGATCTGATCGACCTTTAAGTCCGGCAGCAACGGCAAATTAAGCGGCGCCTCGCCTTTTTCTGTTAACGCGGTATTATTAACATAATCTAAAACATATACTTCCCAAGCCATTTGTGCCAGCCAGGAGGCCGTCATGTTAGCCCTTACGCCATCATTATCATACAGAATAATACGTGCACCGCGCACGGGTGCAAAATGGTCTGTTTCCTGCACCAATTGCCCGCCAGGTGTAGAAAGAAATCCCGGCAAATGGCTTTGAAGGTATTCTTCTGGAGTACGCACATCAAACAAGTAGTTAGTGCGGTCTTTTTCTTTAAGTAAGTGCTGTAACAAGTGAAGGGTTAATCTTTTTACACCTGCTTTGTCGGCAACTTTTATACTGGCCGCTATAGCTTGTTCCTTGTTTTCTTTACTAACCGTTTGTATGTTACGGCTTTGACCATGCTCCAATTTCTGCCCAGCTAAAATCCAACCAATAGTGCCGTTTCTGAGCGCGTAAACCGGGTTATCAAGACCTGCATTTACTAATGACTGTGTACCAATAATGCTTCGTGTTCGCCCTGCGCAATTAATAATTACACAGGTTTTAGGGTTAGGCGCCAGTTCTTTTACGCGTAATACCAACTCGGCTCCGGGTACACTTACAGACGACGGTATATTCATCGTATGATACTCATCATACCGGCGGGCATCCAATATTACGATATCTTCTTTATTATCAATAAGTGCTTTTACTTCTTGCGCAGATAAAGAAGGGGTATGCCTTTTTGATTCCACCAGTTCGCCAAATGCTTTGCTTGGTGAATTTACATCTTTAAATAGCTCACCGTGCCAGCCTTGTAAGCCGCCTTCTAAAAGAATAACATTTTTATAACCATATAGTATTAACCGTTCGGCTGCTATAATTGCCAGACCCTCTCCGTTATCATATATAATTAGGGTTGTAAGACGATTGGGAATGCGGTTGTAAACGTCTGTTTCTATACGCGACAAGGGCAGGTTAGCAGCAAATAATGGATGAACCTCGGCAAAATGCGCTTCTTCACGCACATCTAAAATAGCAATTTCCTGCCGTTTTAATAATGCTGTCCGAGCCTGCAAATATGTATATATTCCGATATTTGTGTTAGTCATATTTTTATACTTATAAGTTCTCCAAATCAGGAGGAATTGAATTTGAATACCCGGAAATAAAAGACTTTTCAGTGCCATCTTCCAGGAAAACGCTGCGTTCTACCTTACCAATATTAGCACCATAAATATGTATGCTGATAGATACTTCTTCGGCATAAGCGTTTCTAACCTTATGCAGATCACCTACAGTTGGTGAAACAGCTTCGACATCTCCAGCTACCATTTTTATGGGTTCGCCAACGGCCAAATATTGGCCCTGATTATTTTCATAAGCCTGCGCGTATTCGGCACCGCGCAATACGCCCACTAAGCCCCAAACAGTATGGTTATGTATGGGTGTAACCTGCCCCGGCCCCCAAACAAAGCTGACTATTGAAAAGCGCGAATCTGGATCGGCATATAATAAGTATTGCTGGTAGAATTTGCGGTGCGGCTGCGCGTATTCGTCAGGCAGCCAATCATCGGTCACTATTAAGTCTTTTAACAATGCACTGCCTTGTTGAAGGATGATTTCTTCGGCCTGCTCTTTATCTATCAACTCTGTAAATGAATTAACAAGGGTTTTTAAACGATTTGTTTTCTGTGCCATATTATTCTTATTTATTCGGTGTAATCCAAACTTTCATCAAATGTTTCTTTAGTGTATCGGGTAGCTATTAAAGCTATAACAACCGTTATCAGGCCTATTAATGCCGCGCCGTTCACTAAGCCTAAACTTTCCTTAACAGCTCCAAATACAAAAGCAATGGGTATCAATGCCCCACGTATAAAGTTAGGTACTGTAATAGCTACTGTAGCCCTATAGTTGGTACCAAACTGCTCTGACGCGTTGGTAACCAGCATGGCAAAATAACCTATACCCAGGCCGGCCAAAACGTATTTGGTATAAAACCCGCCAAGGCTTGTTGTAGGGTAATAAAAGAAGATGCCAATAGCCAGCAGAGAAAGAATATTAAACAGGTATAACACAATCTTGCGGCTTTTAAATTGCTGGCTGATGAGTCCGCAAATGATATCGCCACTGCAAAACCCGGCGAAGCAAAACATCATTACATACCCGGTATTTATTTTTTGTGTGAGGCCCAACTCCTTAGCATATTCGGGGGCAATGGTCAATAACAAACCCAGCACAAAATATGATGGGAGGCCAACCAGTATAGCTTTACCATACCGGCTGAACCTGCTCCAGGAAGAAAACAGCTTAAAGAAATTACCCTTCTCAATATGCTTACCCTTAATGTTATTATACATGCCCGATTCAAACACGCCAACCCGCAAGAATAGCAGCAAAAAGCCCATTACGCCGCCAATTATAAAGGCTATGCGCCAGTCATAGGCCTGGCCAACATAACCGGCAACAATAGCACCAAGCAAACCTACACTTGCTACCAGCGTAGCGCCGAGGGTACGTGTTTTCTTATTCATAGTTTCCATTACCATGGTTATACCCGCCCCTAATTCGCCGGCCAGGCCAAACCCGGCCGCCAGCCGTAAAAGTTCAAACTGCCAGATGGTAGTTACAAAGCCATTTAAAATATTAGCGGTCGAGTAAATAATTATAGAACCAAACAGTACCGTGAGCCGGCCTTTTTTATCGGCCAAAACGCCCCAGAAAATACCGCCCAGCAAAAGCCCGGCGGTTTGAAAGTTGAGCAACCTCAAGCCTGCAGATAAAGCATTCTCGTCTGCAACACTTAATGATAACAGGCTCTTTTTGCGGATAACCGTAAACAGCATCATATCATACACATCTACAAAGTAGCCTAACGCCGATACGATGATGAGCAAAATGTTTGTTTTTTTTGCAGCTTTCGCAGGGATAACTTCTGCTACAGAGTTTATTTGTGATATTGGGTGCATAGTCTAATTAGTTATTTTCGCCAGGTGTAAGTACTTCTGCCAACTTTTTATCCAGCTCATCACCTGATAAATTTTTGGCAACAATATTTCCCTGCCTGTCAATTAACACGTTTGATGGCAGCGCCCTAAATCCGTATAGCCTGGCTGCAGAGTTGTCCCACAAGTTCAAGTCTGATACCTGTGTCCAGTATAGCTTATAATCCTTAATCCCTTTAAGCCAGGCGGCTTTATTTCTATCTAATGATACCGCGAAAATGTCAAGCCCTTTGTCTTTATATTTCTGATAATTTTTCACCACATTAGGATTCTCCCTGCGGCATACCGGGCACCATGAGGCCCAAAATTCCAGTAGAATATATTTTTTACCAAATCTGCTCGAAAGTTTTACCGGTTTACCATTAACATCAGGCAGGGTAAAATCAATCGCCTTAGAACCTATTGGTACTGTTTCCACCAGTTTATTCAAGTCCACAACGTATTGACTATCGCCCAATGATGGGTCTAACAGATCAATATCATTCTTTAATGCATCGGGCGATATGGCACTTGAGTAAGTGCGGTACAGCACATAAGCGGGTACGATTGATTTTGAATTTCCTCTTATAAAGTCTTCCAGGTTAGCGCCCTTGTTTTTGCGAAATTCTTTGTAAATTTCATTACCGGTCGAGCCAATTACTTTTGAGTTTTTAAAATGGCCAACGGTATCAAATTCAACGGTAATGGAGTTGGTGTTATCTACAAAAACAGTCAAAGTTTGATCGTCCGGATGTAGTTGGCCGGTTCTTGCTGCAATGGCCGACGTATCAATAGACAGACCATAAACTTCAGGATATTTTAATGTACGCGTAAAGCTAAATTTCCCGTCAATAACCTTAGCCGAATCTAACACATGGAATGTCCGGGTACCATAATTTTGCAGGTATATGGTTTTAGTGGTATTACCTACAGTACCTTTAATAGTAATGTTGGCATTTTCTGATTGTGCCTGGCAAATACTACCTATGCTTAGCAGGGCAAGGAAGTTAAAAAAAGCAATTATATTTTTCATGATTTTATTTATTTAAGCTGTTTAAAAGATTCAATAACCTGGGTTTTGTACTATAGCACCCTTACTGGCCTGTATTTGTGAAAGCGGTATGGGCATCAATAATTTATTAGGATCTGTTATATTCAAAACTGCGGCGGCTCGGCCGGTTCTTACCAAATCAAACCAGCGGTGCGGTTCGTAGGCAAATTCTATTCGGCGCTCGTTTTCAATGGCCAATAATATATCGGCTTGGGTTGTAGCGGTAGTGCCTGCAAGGCCGGCACGGGTACGCACAGCATTTAGATCGCTAATGGCACCTGCCAACATAGCACCGCCTTGCTGCGCTCTGGCTTCCGCGCGTATCAAATAAATTTCTGCTATACGGAATATATAGCTTGGATCGGTAGCCGGGCTGCGATAGTATAAAGTACCATAATAAAGACCTGCCGTGGTTTTACCAATCAAGGAATTGCGGCTTCCGCCAACCAACGGATCTGTGGCCAAAGCGATAAAGGCATTATTAGGTATCCATATCCGTGTTCCTCCCAGTTCCGGAGGCATCCATGAGTTGCGGTGTGCATTAGGATAAGTAGCGCTATAAGAAAGCTCAAATACCGATTCGACTGTACCAACTACATTATTTGCCCACCATGAATTATAAGGAGCAATCAGCTTATAATCTGTAGCATCATTAATAATAATTGATGCATTAGCTTCAGCGTTCACCCAATCTTTCTGGTACAAATAATAGCGCGCACGCAATGCGGTTACAGTATTGGTTGTGGCCCTTATGCGGTTAATGGCGGTTGGCAATAAAGGATAAGCCAAATTAAGATCGCTCAATACCCGGGCATAGGTTTCGGCCAGGGTGTTGCGTTTAACACCATCTTTATCTGTTGATGACAAGGTAGGTGTCAATACTATCGGTACGCCACCCCAAGTTCTGGCCAGGTCAAAATAGCACAGTGCCCGTACAAAATAAGCTTCGCCCAGCAGCTGATTCTTTTCAGTGGCGGTTAATTTAATATCGGTTATACCCGGCAATTTGGCTATTACATAGTTTGCACGGTTTATGGTGCTGTATATAGCGTTCCAGGCGCTGCCGATTGTTCCGTTATCTGAAGTTACGGCATGACTGATAAATTGCGACGGGTCTGTCCCCGGTCCGGTACGTAACAGATTATCGCCCGACAGGTAGCCGATGGATTGGAACGAAGTACCATAATAACCATCATTGGCCAATGCCCTGTACATGCCTCTTACAGCAGTTTCAGCAGAAGACTTGTCAACGATAGTTACATCATCTGATACAGAGTTTAAGGGTTGCACATCAAGAAATTTCTTGCAGGACACCAGCGTCGATAACAATACAGGTAGGAGGTAAAAAAGTAATTTATTTGTTTTCATGTGGGTGATTTTATAAAGTGAGGTTTATACCTAATTGAAATGATCGTGGCTGTGGTGGGGTAGAAAAGTCGTTACCCAGTGTAAAGTATGATTCCGGGTCATAACCTTTATATTTAGTAAGTAGCCACAAGTTTGAGCCTGTAAAATAGATACGCAATGAGTTTAGGCTAAGTTTTGAGGCTACCGGTTTTGGCAATGTATAGCCAAGGCTTAACGTCTTTAACCTTAAAAACGAACCATCTTCCAGCACACGTGTTGTTGGGTCGATGGTGTAGTTTGTGCCTACAGTTGTTATCCGCGGCAAGTTGGTTATATCGCCGGGTTTTTGCCATGCAGTTAACTGTGATGTCCAGTAAGACCGGTCTGCCCTTGTGCCGCCGTTTTCTCCATAGGCCCGGTTCTGATCGTACACTTTATTACCTGTCTGGAAAGAAAAGAACAGGCTCGCATCAAAATTATGATACTTAAAATTATTGCTGAAGCCGCCAATAAATTTAGGCAGCGCCTGGCCTATAATCTCTTTATCAGCAGCGGTGGTTTTGCCATCTTTGGTCTGGCTGTCATCATATACCGCATTACCTGTTTGCGGGTCAACATACAGCTGCTTATAAACTAAGAAAGAATACATAGGGTATCCTTGCTGCAGGTGCAGAAAACCATTATCAATAGGTATAGGCAATTTTTCTATTTTATTGATATTGGTTGAAATATTAAAGCTGGTTTCCCATTTAAAAGCACCTGATCTGATATTTATAGTATTGATCAGCAACTCAAAGCCTTTGTTACTTATTTCGCCGGCATTGCTATAAATGGAGGTGAAGCCACTTATTGCCGGTACCGGTAATTGCAGCAAAACATTGGTGGTGTATTTTCGGTACAGGTCTATCCCGATGTTGATACGACTATCAACAAAACTTCCATCCAGGCCAACGCTTGTTTGGGTTGTTTTTTCCCATTTCAAGTTTAAGTTGCTTAACTGCTGTGGCGCTGTGCCCGGCTTGTCGCCGCTGCTTGCATTGTCAGGGTAACCTGCACCGCCGGTCCAAAGACCTTGTGCCGCAAAGTCATTAATACCGGTTTGGTTACCTGTGGTACCATAGCTAACCCTTAGTTTTAAATCGTTAATAGCATCGACATTTTTTAGAAAATTTTCTTCTTTAATACGCCACGATCCACCTATCGATGGAAAATACCCCCATTGGTTATTCTTACCAAAACGCGATGAGCCATCTGCCCTGCCTGTTAACTCTAAATAATATTTACTGGCATAGTTATAATCGATCCGCGAAAAAAAGGAAGCCAAATTTCCCTTCGTCCAGCTTTGCGTAGCGCTTCGGTTTGCCGCTGACGAAATTTGCGTATAAGAGTTATTAGGAAAGTTGGTGCCGGTAGCCGTTGTGTTTGAAAGTATATTACTTTGCAAAGTATTACCCACCAGTACACCAAAAGTGTTTTTATTTAAAACCTTACGATAAGAAAGCGTTTGCTCGTTAACCCAGGCGGTATTTTGCGAAATAGACGACGTTGCCGAACCATTGGTTGGCGCAGCACCTACTACGGTCTGGTCATTCCAGTACTGATTTTCATTATAGTTATTATAGTCCATTCCCCAGCTGGAATGAAATTTTAAACCCGACAATATTTCTGCATCCAGATAAAAATTACCTATATAGCGCAGGCTTACCGTGTTTATGAAATTGTTATTTATCAAAACGTCAACATTATCAAAACCACCCCACAGCGCCGGCGTTCCGTCGGCATTATTAGTTGGCAGGTTGGTACCTGTTAATAAAGCTGACTCGAAAATACCGCGCGGGGTACTGCCTGCTATCAACTGGTTACGGTATGACCGGTATAAGCCATTGCTTAAACCAATGGTTACCTTATTACTTAATTTTTGATCGATATTAAACTTAAGGCTGGCCCGGTTAAAGTAAACCGGTTTTATAGTTGCCTGTTGATTGGTGTAACCTGCCGCTATATAATATTTGGTGTCTTTATTACCACCTTGTACAGACAAGTCATAATCACTCAATACTGCGGTTCTAAACACATCATCCAGCCTGTCATAAGTTTTTTGTTCTTCCGGGGTGCCACGGCCGCCACTGGCGATAGAACGATAGGGCTCGTTAGCGGCGGTTTGGTTTAGCGCAGGGTTATCAATACCCGAATTTATCCAGGCTAAATTTACCAGCGCCGCGTTTTCGGGGCCCGACACCAAATGCCACATGCGACTTTTATCTACAGCGGCTAAACCATGTAAAGTATTAAAAGTAATGGTGGGCCTTTTATTATAGCTGCCACGCTTGGTCGTAACTATAATTACTCCATTTGCCCCACGCGACCCATAAATTGCGGTTGCAGTTGCATCTTTTAAAACCTCAATACTTTCAATATCATCCGGGTTTATATCGGCAATTGCTGATGTGGTCATACTGCCCATGCTCATGGTTTGCAGGCTGGTATTATTTACAAATACGCCATCAACAATATACAATGGGCTGTTACTGGCATTTATAGAAGTGGTACCGCGCACCCTTACAAACGTAGCCTCGCCGGATGTGCCGGTGTTCGAGTTGATCTGTACGCCGGCTGCTTTGCCTTGCAGTTGGGCATCAAAACTGGCCGCCGGGTAATCTTTGGTTTCTTTAGCATCTATTTTCGAGATGGAGCCTACCAGGTCCTTTTTTTCCTGCACGGCATACCCCACAATCACCACATCATTTAATTGATTGTTGGTTGGTTTTAACGCTACATTAAGCGGAGTGCCTGATGCTATAACCTCGGTAGTTTCATAGCCTATATAGGTTATTACGATTATGTAAGGGAATTTTTGAGCTGTAACAATATTAAATTTTCCATTAACATCAGTTACCGATGAATTGGTGATCCCTTTAATAGTTACTACCGCCCCTACTAATGGCTCTTTCGTGATCACATCGGTTATAGTACCAGAAAGATTTGAATTTACAACCGCCGGATTGGTTGTTTGCGCCAATGAAATACAGGGTATTAAAAGAAGTAAAGTTATTTTGAAAAACAGTATAGGTATTCGCAATGACTTGGCATGGATAAATATTTCCATATATTTAAAAAGTTTTATATAAATGATTCGATTTGTTTTATAAAGCTGGGAATGAGAGTCAGTGAGTGATTGCCGTTACGTAGCTGACTTTTCATTGTACAAACCGGCGAGGCTTCCTTGCCGGTTTATTTGTTATATACAGTTAGTTTTCATATTGATTTTTAGGGTGTTAAGTTAAGTTGGTTGCACATGTTTATTTAAACATGCGAAAGATCAGCGAGAGAATATTAGCAACAACAGCACATTATACATACTTCGGGTTGAAGCATCCGGGAAGGTTTACGGATGAGGTAAGCACTTAGAAAAATAGGGGCATTTGTTTTCATTGCGAGGCGAATGTAAATAAATAATTTAATAACTACAAAATCTATAGATTTAATATATTATATCATATCGAAATAAAACAATTCATTTGTGGTATCTGCACAAGCCATCTCTTCGGATGTTCAATAGGGAATGACTAATGGCTTATATTTTCCTACCGCCCGGAAGGTTAGCATAAAAGGAAAATCACACTAAAAAATAGAATTATTAAAAGGCTTTATCACAGCCGTACGGAGGGATCTTTATAAAATAAGCTGTTCATACTTGATGCGCCGGGTTTCCGGCTCCCTTGTGATTTAAATTGGAAAACGGTTTGTCCGCGTATTAATTAAAAAGAAAAACAATAGCCATTGTGTGCGGTTGTCATTAGACACTCCTCCAACCAATTAATATCATGGCTAAGAAAAACATTTCAGCAGCGGACAATAGGAAAATTGAAAACCTGGCGCCTGACACCGTAGATAGTACCGGAGAATTCATGACTACGGACCAGGGGCTTAAAATCAATGATGATAATAATTCCTTAAAGGCAGGCGAGCGTGGCGCCACGTTGCTGGAGGATTTTATTCTCCGCGAAAAGATTACCCATTTCGATCATGAACGAATCCCGGAACGCATCGTACATGCCCGTGGTTCTGCGGCACATGGTTATTTCCAGGTTTATGAGTCAATGTCGAAATATACCAAAGCCGGTTTTTTACAGGACCCCTCGGTTAAAACCCCGGTGTTTACCCGGTTTTCAACCGTTGCGGGATTCCGTGGTTCAACTGATCTTGCCAGGGACGTTAGGGGATTTGCTGTTAAGTTTTATACGGAAGAAGGCAATTATGACCTTGTCGGCAACAATATACCCATATTTTTTATTCAGGACGCGATCAAATTTCCTGACCTGATTCACGCGGTTAAACCCGAGCCGCATAATGAGATGCCACAAGCGGCATCAGCCCATGATACCTTTTGGGATTTTATTTCGCTGACCCCTGAATCTATGCACATGATCATGTGGGTCATGTCAGACAGGGCAATTCCGCGCAGTTTGCGCATGATGGAAGGCTTTGGCATACATACCTTTAGGTTCATCAACGCAGAAGGCAAATCCTGCTTTGTTAAATTCCACTGGAAACCATTGCTGGGCATGCACGCGGTAGCCTGGGATGAGGCTCAAAAAATATCAGGTAAGAATTCTGACTTTCACCGCCAGGACTTATATGAGGCCATTGAAAGCGGGGCATTTCCAGAATGGGAATTTGGTGTACAGATCGTAGCCGAAGAAGATGAGCATACATTTCCATTTGACTTGCTCGATCCGACTAAACTGATTCCTGAAGAATTAGTGCCGGTAATGAAAATTGGTAAGCTGACTCTGAACCGTAACCCGGATAATTTCTTTGCTGAAACCGAGCAGGTAGCATTCCATCCCGGGCATTTGGTGCCGGGTATAGATTTTACAAATGATCCACTTTTGCAGGGCCGGTTGTTTTCTTATACCGATACGCAATTATCACGGCTGGGCAGCCCGAATTTTCATGAGATACCAATCAATCGTTCCATCAACCCGGTACATAATAACCAGCGCGACGGGCATATGCGCCAGCAAATCAATGTTGGTAAATCCAGTTATCATCCTAACTCTACCGGCGGTGGAAGTCCGATGCAGGTTAAAGTCGCCGAAGGTGGGTTCAGCTCCCATGAAGAGCGGATAGATGCCCGTAAAGTGCGCGCGCGCAGCAAGAGCTTTATGGATTTTTTCAGCCAGGCCGCGTTATTCTTTAACAGCCAGTCACAACCTGAACAAAATCATATTATTGATGCGCTGCGTTTTGAATTAGGCAAAGTTCAAACGGCAGAGATCCGGGAAAGAATGGTCGGCCTTTTGACAAAAATCAATGCAGACTTGGCATCTAAAGTGGCGGATGGCTTGGGTATGGAAGTTCCAAAACCGAAAGAACCCTTAAACCACAACTATGGAGCGGATGCGAACCCTTTGGATTACCAGGATAAACCGCAAAAACAAAGTATAGATAAATCACCGGCTTTAAGTATGGCCAATACGTTAAAAGATACGATCAAAACCAGGCAAATTGCTATTCTTGTGGCAGAAGGTGTGGATGATGATTCCATGTCCGCAGTAAAATCGGAGCTGGAAGCTGAAGGTGCGGTCACAAAAATTATAGCCCCCAAAGGCGGCATGGTTAAAAACGCTAAAGGTGCGGCAATTAAGGTCGATATGAGCTTTTTAACCGCGGCATCTGTTTTGTTTGACGCGGTTTACATTCCGGCCGGCGCAAAAGGGTTGCTGGATAATGCAGACGCCATTCATTTTATCAACGAAGCCTATCGCCATTGTAAAGCTATCGCAACCGATGGAGACGGCCTGGATTTATTAAATGAAACCTATGTCGGTAACCAACTTAAAAAAGGAAAAGGGCCGGCTACGGCGGGCGTTATAACCGGAAATGGTTCAATAGCAAAAGAATTTATCCACGCCATTGCCCGGCACCGTTTTTGGGAACGGGAAAAAAATGATAAAGTACCCGCATGATCGATGTAAATGAACTAATTATCCCTGCTGCGCGGAAAGGAAACCTGGAAGTGCTGCAGGAACTGATCACCCAAAGGGCCGATGTAAACAAACGTGATGAAAAAGGATATACGCCGCTAATCATCGCTTGTTATAATAACCAGTTTGCGGCGGCAAAATTATTGCTGGCCTCCGGGGCTGATGTAAATGCGGCCGACGAGGGAGGAAATACTGCTTTGATGGGGGTGGCTTTTAAGGGCTATCCGGATATTGCACGGTTATTGTTGGAAAACGGGGCAAGTATAAACCGGCAGCACGGAAATGGCGGAACAGCTTTGATGTTTGCTGTCATGTTTGGCCGGAATGATCTTGTTGAACTATTGTTAATTAGCGGCGCGGATAAAACGATCCTCGAAAAAAACGGTTATTCCGCTGTCGACCTGGCCTTACAACAGCACAATGAGATTGCTCTTAATCTTTTAGTATAATCTCCGATTTTAGTTTATGCGGCCAATTGCCTGTCAATCATTGCTTAGCATAGTAGCAACGGGCAATTTTTTTATTCTTTGCCTGGTTTAAGCCGGTACAGTTCATAACCAACACCTTGAACAATATCGTCGTTTTGTTTTGATTGTTCCTTACAGGCTCATCGGCGCTTTTGTTAATGATCGCTAACGCGTTCAAGAAAACAGGGCACGGGCATTCGCGGAGGGCTAAGATATTCTCCTGGCCATCCCCCCCCCCAGTATTTTATTCGCTTTTATCCGGGTTGATCGCTGAAACGGCGCTGACCTTTATTTTCCTGTTTGCGGCGCATCGGGCCGGCTATGGCTCTTTATCTGGGAGCCGTCCTGAGCGCGGTTACCCCAGCCGAACTGATCATTTTTAGCTATGTAACAAATTTATAACCTGATAATCAATAACATAAATAGTACCATCTCGGAAAGCTCCCGGTAAGACAGCCTCAGGTGTTTTAACGCGTGGGTAATCTGGTTTTCAACCGTTCTTTTGGAGATGCCGAACTGGTTGGCGATTTCCTCATTAGAGCGGTTTTCAACACGGCTTAACCAAAATATCTCGCGGCATCTTTTGGGCAGGGTGGCCAGGCTGGACTCCAATTGGATCGTAATATCGGTATAGCGCAGTTTTTCTTCTGCATCATTAAAGCTTTTGGGTATGGTTTGCTCTGTGTATTGCTCAATGTATTCAATAGGGGATAGACGGGCAGCCTTAAGTTGTTTGTAAACGTGGTAACGGGTGGTGATATAAACGTAATTACTAAAACTTTCTATTTTTAAATAATGCCGCCGGTTCCACAGGACAACGAATACGTCATGCAGGACCTCTTCTGCGGTAGTGTGGTCCTTTAGATAAAAAAACGCGGTTTTGTAAAGCTTTTTCCAGTAGCGGTTATAAAGCGCGGCAAAAGCCCGGGCATCATCCATGATAATGGCATGCCACAACTCTTCATCCGTTAAAAGGGTCGTACTATTCATTAGGCAGTAAATAATTGGGTAGGTAAAACTAACTATTACTTTATAAAAAAAACAATCGATTGCATTTTTTTATAAAAGTATGTGTGTTTAATTTAGTTTACTACCTCTTTATACCAAACCAAGATAAAACCGACTTAAATTATTTCCTGAGATGACCCCTGAAGCGTATACGTTGCTGTATGAAAAATACCTGGCTGGTAATTGTACCGCCGCCGAAATTGAATTACTGGCAAAGTACCGTGATGGATTCCGGATGCAGGATGGTGAGTTGTTACCCGGGGAAGCAGCGGTTAAAGGGCGGGTTTATAAACGCATCAGTCAAACTTTATTTGAAAAGCCTAAGATTATCAACTTTAGGCTCATGTGGGCGGCCGCGGCTATACTATTGGTTATGATTGGTGCCGGGATTGTTTTTATGAAAAAGCGGTCGGTTATACCCTTGACCGCCAAGGTGGTGATTAAACCGGGCCGTAATACGGCGGTTTTAATTTTAGCGGACGGCACTGAGCTATTGCTGGATAATGCTAAAGATGGCACCGCGTTAACGGCTGTGGCAAAGAAAATTAAAAGCGGCGAGATAAGCTATTACCAGGCTGAAAAGACGGCGCCTGTGGTAATGAATACCCTCTCTATTCCAAAGGGCGGGCAGTATCAGGTTACTTTAGCAGACGGCACCAAAGTTTGGCTTAACTCCGTTTCTTCTTTAACCTATCCTACCGGTTTTGCCGGGAACGAGCGTTTGGTGGAGCTTAAAGGCGAAGCTTATTTTGAAGTAGCGCATAACGAAAAAATGCCTTTCAAAGTAAAAACAAACGGCGCCGAGGTGGAAGTACTGGGCACTCATTTTAATATAGCCGCTTATGAAGGTGAGCCGGAATCAAAAACCACTTTAGTAGCAGGTTCTGTACGCTTATCAGGTAAAAATTCGGTTATTAAACTTATTCCGGGTGAGCAGGGCGTAATTAATGATAATTCCGACAAAATAACGGTTAAGCAGGTTAAGGCGGCCGAGGTAGTCGCCTGGAAAAACGGCTCGTTTGTTTTCAGGCATGCCAATATACAAGAGATCATGAAACAGATATCACGCTGGTATGATGTTGATGTAGAATACCGGGGTAATATTGGCGACCGGTACTTTGGGGGCACCTATTCCAAATACAAAGACATTACCGAGCTTTTAAAGGGCCTTGAATTAACCGGGCTTATTCACTTTAAAATGGAAGGAAGGAGGATAATCGCAATGCCTTAATCAAAAAGAACCAAGCGGTTAGCCAAATAACCAGGAGCGTTGGCGCGCCCCTGGCATCAGTCAAAAACTGAGCTAGTTAACCTGTTAAATTTATGCGTACAAATCCAATTGTAAATTAACCTAGCATTCAAATGTATAAAAATTTTACTGTATTAAAATACAGGCAGCAATCCTGTATTTTTTCAAAAATTGCTCACATTATGAAATTAACCGGTATTATTCTGATGACGGTTATACTCCAGGTAAGTGCCAGCACTTACGGCCAGAAAATTACCATCCAGGTAAAAAGCGCCGCTCTTCAGGATATATTACTTGACATTCAGCAACAAAGCGGTTATGATTTCCTTTATAGTTCAGACCTGCTTAACCGTGCAAAACCGATCACCTTAGCTGTAAAAGATGCTTCTATAAATGAGGTGATAGAAAAATGCATGGAGAACCAACCATTTTCTTACACCATTTTTAAAAAAACCGTTACGATCAGAGCAAAGGATGGGCCTAAACCTGATCAGCAACTTCCGACAATGCTACCCATAGCAATTACCGTAAACGGTGTAGTTACAGACGAAAAGGGGCTGCCGCTGCCGGGTGTTAACGTGCTTGAAAAAGGTACCTCCAATGGTGTTACTACTAATGTATCTGGACGGTATACCCTCAAAGTGGCCGGCCCGAATTCATCGCTTGTGTTCTCTTTTATGGGCTATGCTTCACAAGAAATAAAAGTGGGCACGCAAACCATAATTGAGGTTCAGCTAACTGAACTTGCCAGCGACTTAAATGAGGTAATCGTTGTAGGATATGGTACACAAAAGAAGGCATCACTTACAGGTTCCGTTGCCAGTATAGATGGGGCAGAAATTTTAAAAACCCGTAACGAAAATGTTTTAAACATGCTTACCGGTAAGCTTCCCGGTTTACGTGTTTTGCAAACAGACGCAGAACCGGGCAATTTTAGCAGTAGTTTTGACATCCGTGGTTTAGGTGCGCCACTGGTAATTATTGATGGCGTGCCACGTGGTAATATCCAGCGGCTTGACCCTAATGATATAGAAAGTATATCTATATTAAAAGATGCCGCCGCCGCGGTTTACGGGGTTCAGGCAGCAAATGGTGTCGTATTGGTTACGACCAGGAAAGGCAAATCAGGCGTGGCCAGGATCCAGTATAATTTTACCACGGGTTTTTCATATGCTTCAGGTTTACCTACTCCAATTGGTGCTATCGATTGGATGAATTTAAAAAATGAGCAAAGCATGCACAATATAGGCAACCCCGCCAATAAAACATTTAACCAGGCGGCCTTTGATGCATTTACCAGCGGCGCTCAGCAAAGTACAGACTGGTATAGCGTAGCGATTGATAAAATAGCCCCGCAAACACAACATAACTTAAATATTAGCGGCGGTACGGAAACTTCAAGTTATTATGTAAGCTTAGGTTACCAGAAATTTGGCGGCTTTTATAAAAGTGGCGAGTTGAATTATAATAAATATAATTTTCGCTCAAATGTTACTGCTAAAATAGCCAATAACCTGACCATAGATATCCAGTTAAGCGGGATAAAAGATCAAAAAAATCAACCCTATGATCAATCACAGGATCTTTTTAAAGCACTTTGGAGGGCGCCGCCAAACTTACCCGTTTTTGCCAATAACAACCCGGCTTATGTTAATAACCTGGGTGATAATGGGGTGAATTCCTACGCGACTACGCGTAAGCAATATGATGGGTTTAGAGATATTAAAACCAATACCTTCCAGGGGTTGTTTGATGTTATTTACAACATTCCATTTATTAAAGGCTTAAAAGCAAAAGCCCTTTTTAGTTATGATTACCAGGTAAATGATAACAATATTTATCAAAAAACATTTAATTTATATAGTGTACAAAATACAACAGGTATTATTTCATTTATACCCCAGGCAATTAACGCAACAAATGGCGCCAGTTTGGATTCAAGGCAATACCAGGTCTTTCCAAATACCTTACTTCAAGGATCCCTTGATTATAATCATGTATTTAACATGGTTCATAATATACAATTATTAGCCGTTTACGAAGAAAGAACAACCAGGACGGATAATTTCAGTGCGTCAAGAACCGAAAGTATACCAACCCTTAACGCCCTATCAGCAGGAAATGCTGCGGGGCAGACCGGCACCCAAAGCATTGACCAAAATGCATTGGTCAGCACTAAAAGTTTGGTATCCAGGTTACACTATGATTATAAATCGAAATATTTAATTGATGTGCTTGGCCGGTATGATGGTTCTTCAAGATTTTCTGCTTCAAAACAATGGGGCTTTTTTCCTGGTGTTACCGCGGCATGGCGCATATCTGAAGAAGGCTTTATAAAAAAAAGTCGGGCTTTATCCTTTGTTGATAATATAAAGATCAGGGCGTCATACGGCAAGTTAGGTGACCAGGGAAGTTTATCCTATCAGTTTTTAGGCGGGTATAATTATCCGTTAACCGTGGGCGACCCAACTAATAATGCGCCGGCAGGCTATGTGATGGATGGTAACTTTGTTACTGCTTTATCACCAAGAACACTACCTAATTTAAACTTATCCTGGATCACTACAAAAACCATAAACCTTGGTTTGGATATTGACTTATGGAAAGGTCTGCTAAGCGCGTCGCTTGACGCTTTTTCACGAGAAAGAGACGGGCTCTTTGGTACCCGCGCGGTTTCACTGCCGGGACAATATGGTACAGGCTTACCCAGTGAAAACCTTAACAGCGATAGGGCGCAGGGGTTCGAGTTATCCTTAACACACGCCAACAGGTTGGGTAAACTAAACTATAGCATTAATGCCAATATTACCTATACCAGGAACAAATTATTACACCAGGAAGCTTCGCCGTATGTGAGCTCATACGATAACTGGCTTAACAATAAGAATAACCGATGGAATGATGTGGTATTTGGATATGGGGCAGCGGGCCGTTTTACATCATTTAATGATATTTACACCTATCCAACTGAAAGTCAGATAAATAATAACGGTGGTAACCGGGCTGTTTTACCGGGCGATTATAAATATGTGGATTGGAACGGTGACGGGTATATTACCACCGCGGATAAATATCCTATTGTCAATACAACGGGCCAGCCCAGTATTCCTTTAATATATTTTGGCTTAACGCCAAGCGTCGGTTTTATGGATTTCGATTTGTCGGCGACTTTTCAGGGTGCGGCGATGAGATCCACCGCTTATCCTGAAGCGTTGGCGCAACCATTGACCTTTGGTGGGGGTGCATTGCAGCAGTTTCTTGACAGATGGCACCCGGTTGACCCTAATGCAAATCAGTTTGATCCGCATACGCAATATGTATCAGGCACCTATGCGGTTACCGGAAGCAACTATGATACCGGCTCCGGGTTTTCTTATAAAAACGGCGCCTATGTGCGAATGAAAACCGTTGAACTGGGCTATACGCTGCCCAAAGCATTTACAAAAAAAATAGGAATTCAGCGTGTCCGGATATATACAAATGGTTATAACATTTTAACACTTTCCTATATCAAGGATGTGGATCCCGAAAAACCATCTGATCAAAACGGATACCGGTATCCGATGAACAAGACGTACAACCTTGGTGTGAACGTGACATTTTAATGTATTTTAATAAATTAGATATGAAAAAGATAATATATTTATTTACAGTCGTATTTATACTGACTTCATGTAATAAGCTAAATATTACACCTGCCAGTATTGTACAGGACCCGGACGCTTTTGGCAGCGCGGCTGCGGTAGGCGCATACTTTTCAGGATTATATGCCAACTTACCCATGGAAGATTTCCGGTATTCAGCTTCAAAGTTTAATAACTGGAACATCATACAAAGTACCACTTTTGATACCGGCGAACTTTTCAACAGAGAGTTTGGCAGCGAGAATTTGGGTGATTTTGGCTATTGGAGCGATGGGTATACCGAGATACGTAATGCGGAATATTTTTTAGAAAACCTTTCTAAATATGCTTCAAATTATACCCCGGCACAAGTAAACAACTGGCTGGGTGAAGCGCGGTTTATAAGAGCGTATACCTATTTTGCATTAGTGAAAAGATATGGCGGGGTGCCTCTTGTAAAGAGTGTGCAAAATTATCCGGCACAAACCCTTGATGCCATTTCTACCCCAAGGAATTCCGAACAGGAAGTATATGATTTTATAGCCGATGACCTTGATCAGGCTTATAATTTAATGGGGGCGACAAGCGAGCAAAGAGGGCGCGCCAATAAATATGTAGCGGCGGGCTTAAAGGCAAAGGTGATGCTTACGGCCGCCGACGTTGCAAAATATAATACTGTTACTAATATCGACCCCACTACCAACAAAATGGTCCAAGGCATCCCTGCGAGCCAGGTCATCCCTTATTTAAAGGCAAGCTATACCGCGTCATTGCTGGTCGCTGCAGGACCTTATAAACTGTACCGGTCATCACCGGACAAGACGGTTAATTTTTATAATCTATTCTTTGATGGTACCGGTGCCAATACAGAACAGATGTTATCACGTGATTACGTTCTGACGAATTATCCAACCAGTTTTGATCTTTTGGCCATACCGGATCAAATGAAAAGCAGTGACGGTTATAGTTCATACTTTAACCCCACACTTGATTTTGTTGAACTATTTGATGGTTTGCCGAGGAACACCGATGGAACGTTGGCCGTAATTAATCCCGCGACTCAAAAATATATTTATTATAACGACAGACTTAGCTTTTTTCAAAATGCCGAACCCCGCCTGCTCGCAACGGTGCTGGTGCCCGGTACGGTATTTAAGAGCCAGGTCATTGACGTAAGAAGAGGAATATTTGTAGGTAATATAACCAATGGCATTGATCCTTTCCCGGGTAGCACAGTTCCTTACGCTCAAAAAAGCGCTACAGCGGCTTATGGCGGTAATGCCAATATGGTACCCAGTACTTCCAATCCGCCTGCCGCCCCCACGCTTGTAACGCTTCCTGATGGAAGTAAGCTTAGCGCAGGTGGTTTAAGCGGGGTGTTTGGAACCGGTGGCGCCGGTACACTTTCCGGTTTTTACCAGCGAAAATTTTTGGATGAAAAGAAAACCCAGGGAGACGTGAAAGGATTTAATTCGTTTCAACCATGGACGGATATGAGATATGGCGAAATTATTTTACTTCGTGCAGAAGCTGCGATAGAACTGAGTAATCTTGGCGTAACAGATGTTAACTACTTGCAGGACGCCTTTACTCAAATTAATGATGTGCGGGACAGGGGAGGAGCCGTATTACTCGCAAGCGCTGCCGATTTAAGCGGTGCCAATGGCATAGCAATAATACGTAAAGAGGAAAAGAAAGAGCTTGCTTACGAAAATAAAACATTTTGGAATTTAAGGCGCTGGAGAATAGCTGATACGGAGGTTAATAACAGACAGCTGTTTATATTGAATCCTATTTTAGTTGCCGCCAACGGGAAATATATTTTTGATAAAAGGATAGACGAAACCGGCAAGACGTTTACGTTTAAACCGGCCTGGTATTATGAAAAAATTCCACAGAGCGAGATCAATAAAAACTTAAAATTAGTTCCTAATATTCCAACCTATTAATTATAAGAATATGAAAAAAGCGATTATTTATACGACGGTTTGTCTGATTAGCGCAGTCATGTCTTCTTGTTTTAAAACAGATGCCTATACGCCGCCTGATCAAACACTTACCGGTAAAATCATAGACTCTTCGACAGGGCTTCCTATACAATCAGAATCCGGTGGCATACAAATAAAAGAAAATCAATTAGACTGGAATGGAACCGGTGCAGTATCTGTATCTCCCGATCAGAATTTAATGGTAAAATTTGACGGTACTTATAACGATACCAAAGTTTTTAAAGGTAAATACAAACTTGTTCCTATTGGTGGCGCTTTTGTCCCCCCGTACCGGACAAGCCCTGCACCTGCTATAGATAAAAGTGTAACCGTTGATATACAGGGTGGTACTACAACCGTCAATTTTACCGTTGATCCGTTCCTGAAAGTAGAGTGGGTGGGCGAGCCGGTTATAAACGGTGACAAAACCGTATCTGCAAGTTTTAAATTTACCAGGGGGACTGCGGATCCGGTATTTCAATTCCCGGTAACTGACGCAACTTTATATATTAGTACAACCCCATTTGTCAGCAGCGCGGATCAGGATAATAACTTTACCTTTAATGCAACCACCTACAATACCCCCGGTTCCGTACCCGATCCTGTTACCGGCAAATACCCACAATCGCCAATTACTAATTTTATCGGGCAAACGATAACGTTGACATCGAAATTGCCGCTATTGGCCGACCGGACTTATTATATAAGAGGAGCTGCCAGAACAGCAGATAATGTTAATAAACGCTATAACTATAACGTGGCTAAAGCGGTGTATATGCCTCAATAAACTGAAAGTACCCCCATGCTGCTTCCCATAAGCAGTCTTGTATAAAAATTGGTAATTTGGGGTATCATGGTGATGTCCGGCTGAGCCGGCATCACCTTTTCATCAAAAATCAATATATGCCAATAACAGCTGGAATTGAAGTTGCTTTTCTATAAGCGTGAGGAACTGAAAATTGCCGATTATTACGGTAAAGGTCCGGGCTATGACGGAAGGCGTTTTGCCGGTGGTCGGTACAAACTATCTTTAGCGTTACCTTTAAAGGGGCAAACCCGGTTAACTTGATAGCGCCTAAGATAGTGATATGCAAATTACCGTCTAAACCTCAATATGCGATGCTTTTTGATTTTACATCCAGCGACGAGCATTACGTTGATATTATCGCCTTTTATTCTTTTGTAAAAGTTACGGCTCAGTCTGTGGTCAGCTTTTAAATGGCCGATTTTGCTCTGTTTGTGGCGGGGAGCCGGTCTTAAGGAAAGTTTACACATTCCCGGTAGCTTTTACAGCGGCACCGTTATTTACGATATCTAATTCAGGTGGTTCAGTTAAGCTTGTTGTAAAGATAAAAAAATGCGTTTAACGCACGTTAATTTTTAGGCTATTTAATTAAAACATTATGGCGGAACCACTATCTTAAATAACCCACATTAATCTTTCAATTAATGTGAGTCTTTAATAGTGGATTAGGATAATTATCGCTTTGATCTTCCGCAACGTTATCCAAACATTTAAAATCCTTTTCTATTAAAAGGAATAATTTATTATACAAGCCTTCAAAACCCACCCTATCAGTCAGTTCCCATTCTGTAGCCATTGTGGCAGGCATTAACAAGGTTATTTTATTATTTTCAAATACAGCCAATAAATTAGCCAGGTTATTTCGCTGCAAGGCATAAATCAATGTTTGATTGGCAAAATCAACTGTCTCTTCAATATATCCATTCGCTGAGAAAACCTCAACATCTTTCTTAGTTAACCTGTATCGTAAGGAATTTCCCTTTATGCGTATCTTCATTATTGTTTTATTAATTAACCAAGTTAGTTACAGCCCCTATAATAATAATTGCAGGATAAGTTAATTGCTTGCTTTCGGCCATAGCAAACAAATCTTTAACTATCCCTCGTACCGATTTTTGATGAGGTAAAGAAGCGTGTTGTATAATCGCAGCAGATGTTGATCCATGCCCGGCTTCGGTATAAGTGTCAGCAATAGAGGATAGTTGTTTCATTCCCATATAAATTACTACAGTAGCATTACTTTGCATGGCCAGGCGCAGGTCCGCCGAAAGTGTCCCATCCTTTTTGGTGCCGGTTACTACCCATATCCCTTCACTCATAGCCCGATGGGTAAGCGGTATATCTTCAAGCCCGGATGCCTGCATACTGGTGATACCAGGTATGAAATAAGTTTTAATCCCATGCTCGCGGGCATATATTATTTCTTCAAAACCCCTGCCGAATATAAAAGGGTCACCGCCCTTTAGTCTTACTACACTCCCTTTGCTGAACGCAGAACGTTTGATCAGTTCATGTATCTGTTCTTGTGGCATATACTCACCATAAGGTTGTTTACCTACATAGATACGTTCACAATCAGGCGGCGTAATGCCTAACAACTCTTTATTGGCCAAATTATCATACAGCACGACTTTAGCCTGTTGTAAAATTTTATACCCTTTTACGGTAATTAATTCCGGATCGCCCGGCCCGGCCCCTAAAACATATAATTCCGGGGATAAGGATATATTTTTCATGCTTTTTAGTGATTTGTTAAAAAAGTCAGTTTTTTTGACGTTTAATCCTATACAATTTCAATTAATTATCTATTTAATTGAAAAATTTTAATATAAATGTGATTTAAACAATAAAATTTATCATAAATAACATAAAAATAATAAAATTATATGACCAAAATAACAATATTTATTTGAATTACAGTTTATTTTATTTAAAATTGTTAGGTAAATACAATTTAGGTCGCACTTTAATTGTATTTACTTAAAAAAGCTTTAACAAATTAAAATCGACATGGTAAAACCTACCCTAATTGTAGTTGGCAATGGTATGGTTGGTTATAAGTTTTGCGAAAAACTGGTAGCTAAATCATCAGCGTTCAATATCATCGTATTTGGCGAAGAGCCACGCCCAGCTTACGACCGCGTTCATTTGAGTGAGTATTTTAACGGAAAAACAGCTGAAGACCTTTCGCTTTCCACGAACTCCTGGTATGCCGAACATGGTATTTTACTGCATCTCGGCGATCCGGTTCAGGAAATAAACCGGGTTGATAAAACTGTGCATTCCTTACTGGGTATTACTATAAAATATGATTACCTGGTTTTGGCCACTGGCTCATCCGCGTTTTTGCCAGATATTGCGGGCGTTGAAAAAGAGGGCGTATTTGTTTACCGTACCATTGAAGACCTGGAACTGATAAAAGCGTATGCTGCTAAGGCTAAAAAAGGAGCCGTAATGGGCGGCGGCTTATTAGGCTTAGAGGCAGCCAAGGCTTTAATGGACCTGGGTATGGAAGAAACCCATGTAATTGAATTTGCCCCACGCTTAATGCCCCGGCAAATCGATTCTGCAGGCAGTGCCATACTACAATCAAAATTGAAGGAACTGGGGCTAAATGTTCATTTGAATAAAAGCACCTCATACATTGGTGGCGGGCATAAAGCAGAAACTTTGCATTTTAATGATGAAAGCTTGATTGCCATTGATATGCTGGTCATATCCGCAGGAATAAGACCGCGCGATGAATTGGCTAAACTGTCAGGCTTACAGGTTGGTACGCGCGGGGGTATTATGGTCAATGAAAAAATGCAGACCAGCGATGAAGCTATTTTTGCCGTAGGCGAGTGCGCTTTATATGAAGGAATGATATATGGGCTTGTAGCTCCCGGTTATGAAATGGCAGATATTGTAGTGTCTCAATTAACCGCTGGTGGTAAGTTGTTTTATAGTTACGACATGAGTACCAAACTCAAATTGATTGGTGTGGATGTAGCCAGCTTTGGTGATGCCTTTATTACTGAACCGGATTGCCGCACCATAGTTTTTGAAGACACGCATAAGGGAATATATAAGCGCATTAATATAAGCACTGATGGTAAATATTTATTAGGCGGAATTTTAATTGGCGATGCTGATGCTTATAATATTTTACTCCAAACGGTTAATA
>NZ_JAQBOD010000044.1 GCF_028288205.1 Mucilaginibacter sp. | reverse complement strand
GAAACACTTTGAAACAGTACAAAAGCTTTAGGTTAAATAGTATAAATATCTCATAATAAGAATTTTATGCTGTTTTATGGTTTTTTGCAAAAATAGGGTGAAACACCTGATGTGAAACACTTTTTTTAACTGAAACGAAGATTAGCTACAATTTTGATTTGCACCATCACCCTCTAATTACTAATCACTATTTTATATATTTGTCATCCATCACAGCAAACTATTAAGCTGCGTTTGGGTTTAAAGATTGATTATTAATATTTGCCTATGATAACTGTTGGACAGAGCGTCCTTACTTTAGCTGACTTTAACGATATTGTGTTTAATAAAAAGTCGGTTTCTCTATCTCCGTTAGCTTTAAATAAAATTGAGACCAATTTTAAATTTCTGCAAAGCTTCTCATCCAATAAATTAATTTATGGAATAAACACCGGTTTTGGCCCCATGGCGCAATACAGGGTAAGTGAAGAGAATTTGCTGAATTTGCAATATAATTTGATCCGCAGCCATAGTTCGGGTAATGGCGCATTACTTACTCCCGTGCTGGCAAAAGCTTTAATGATTGCCCGTTTAAATAGCTTAATACAGGCTTATTCTGGTGTGCATACGGATATAGTTGAACTGCTTAAAGAACTTATAAATAATGATATAACCCCATGTATCTACGAGCATGGCGGAGTTGGCGCAAGTGGCGATTTAGTGCAATTGGCCCACCTGGGTTTGGTGCTGATTGGTGAGGGGGAAGTAATATATGAAGGTGAAACCCGGCCAACTATTGATGTATTTAATAAACTAAATATAAAACCACTAACTATCCATGTACGCGAAGGACTGGCTACTATAAATGGTACATCAGCCATGACAGGTATTGGAATGGTTAATATTATCCAGGCAAAAAAATTATTGGGTTGGTCGGCTATGTTCTCGGCCATGACCAACGAGATTGTTGAGGCTTATGACGACCATTACTCGCACGAGTTGAATATTGTAAAGCACCATAAAGGACAAAATAAAGTAGCCGCTATGCTGCGCGATATTTTAAAGGATAGTAAAATGATCCGCAGCCGTACAGATCATTTGTATCATCCGGGTAATATTGACCAGGAGATTTTTGAAGATAAAGTACAGGAATACTATTCGTTACGTTGCGTAACTCAAGTGTTAGGTCCGATATATGATACCATTACGCAGGCAGAAAACGTACTGGTTAATGAGCTAAACTCGGTAAACGATAACCCGGTTATTGACCACATCAATCAAAATGTATTTCATGGCGGTAACTTCCATGGCGATTATGTTTCGTTAGAGATGGATAAGCTGAAGATAGCAATCACTAAATTATCTATGCTATCAGAGCGACAGTTGAATTATCTTCTGAACGATAAGTTGAACCTGAAATTCCCGCCATTTGTAAACCTGGGTGTTTTAGGATTGAATTTCGGGATGCAGGGCGTACAGTTTACCGCTACATCAACTGTTGCAGAAAATCAAACATTGTCGTTCCCGATGTATGTGCATAGCATCCCTAATAATAATGATAACCAGGATATTGTGAGCATGGGCTGTAATGCCGCTTTAATGACCGGCAGGGTTATAGATAATGCTTTTACGGTATTGTCAATCCAGTTAATGACCATATTGCAGGCTATTGATTATTTGGCCTGCCAGGACAAACTGGCGCCGCATACTTTGGATGTATATAACAAAGTTAGGGCAATATTCCCGAAATTTGTGGAAGATTCACCAAAATATAAAGATATAGAACGGGTAAAGAACTTTTTAGAAACTACTAATCCCGTAACAGGATAACACCATGAAATGTGCATTAGTTACAGGCGGTTCAAGAGGAATAGGCAGAGCTATCTGTGCTAAAATGGCTGCTATGGGCTATTATGTACTTATCAATTATAAAAGCAACACAGAAGAAGCTAATAAAACCCTTGAATTGATAAAAAACAGCGGCGGCAATGGCGAGTTGCTGCAATTTGATGTAGCTGATAAAGAACAAATTAAAGAGGTGCTGGATGGCTGGATAAATGCAAACGAAGGCAATGATATTGAAGTGCTGGTAAACAATGCCGGCATACGTGATGATAGCTTAATGGTTTGGTTGAAAGATGAACAATGGGACAATGTAATAAATACCAGCCTTAACAGTTTCTTTTATGTTACACGTTTAGTTTTGGATAGTATGATGCTTAACCGTTATGGCAGGATCATTAATGTAGTTTCACTATCAGGCATTAAAGGTTTACCGGGGCAAACCAATTATTCGGCCGCTAAAGCAGGTGTAATAGGGGCAACTAAAGCACTGGCGCAGGAGGTTGGGCGCAGCGGGATTACGGTTAATGCCGTAGCTCCGGGGTTTATTAAAACAGATATGACCGAAGGCCTGGACGAGAAAGAGTTAAGAAGAAGTATACCGGTTAATCGTTTTGGTTTACCGGAAGAAGTTGCCCATGCTGTAGGGTTTTTAGCATCAAAAGAAGCAGCCTATATAACAGCCGAAGTATTATCAATTAACGGTGGTTTATATTCATGATAGCGGGAGAAAGCATTTTATCATTAATACCTCAAAAGCCGCCATTTGTTATGGTGGACGAATTGTTATTCTCTGACGACAACATCACCAAAAGCAGCTTTAAGATTCCCGCAGATAATGTTTTAGTAATTAACGGCGAGTTTAGCGAAGCTGGCCTGATGGAAAATATGGCGCAAACCGCCGCTGCCGGTTCGGGCAATATGGCCCGTATTGAAAACAGGCCCGTTGCTAACGGTTACATAGGCCAGGTAAAGAATTTTGAAATATACAGCTTACCTCAAATAGGGGATGTGTTGTTTACAGAAGTGAAAATGGAGGTCCAGGTTTTTGATGCCGGTATTGTATCCGGAAAAATCTGGTGTAACGGGGAGGTGATTGCGCAATGCGAAATGAAAATATTTATCAACCAATAATGCCTGCGGTTTATATAGTTGCTGATAATATATACTCACCTATAGGGGTCACCACTGCCGAAAATTTTGAGCAGGTTAAACAAGGTATTTCCGGTATTAAGCAACATCATAATACCGCTTTAGCTGATGAGCCGGTGTATGCTTCGCTTTTTGATTACGCCGATTTTAAAACTGATAAGCAGTTAACATACACCAGGTTTGAACGTCTATTGATAGCATCTGTTGAAGATACTTTAAAAGACAGCGGGATAGAAGCCTCCGATAAAAAGACAGTTCTTATCCTATCGTCAACTAAAGGCAATATAAGTTTACTGGAAACCGATGCTGATGACCCGGGCTTAAAAGACCGCATTGCTATGCATACTTCGGCTAAGTTGGTTGCAGCGCATTTTGGTTTTGTAAACCAACCGTTAGTGGTATCAAATGCTTGTATATCCGGCATTATGGCAATACTAACAGGAATGCGGTTATTGCAATCAGGCCAGTATGAGAACGCTGTTATAGTAGGAGCCGATGTTATAACAAAGTTTGTGTTATCGGGCTTTCAATCATTCCAGGCAATAAGTACAGAACCATGCAGGCCATTTGATAAAAACAGAACCGGCATAACTTTAGGCGAAGGCGCTGCAACCATGATCTTGTCGTCAAACGCCGAATACAGCGATAGGATCAAGGTTTTAGGCGGAGCGGTAAGTAATGATGCCAATCATATTTCTGCGCCCTCACGCACAGGGGAAGAGCTTAAACAGGCAATTGAGAAGGCATTAAGCATAGCAGGGTTAAAAGCAGGAGACATTGACTTTGTCTCCGCCCATGGCACAGCTACAAGTTATAACGACGAGATGGAAGCGAAAGCAATAGCTTCAGCGGGATTGGATAAAGTACCTTTAAATAGCTTAAAAGGATATTACGGACATACCTTAGGGGCGGCTGGGTTGATAGAATCTATCATTTCTATCCAATCATTAAAACAAAACCTGATCTTACCAACTTTAGGATTTAAAACGATAGGGGTAAGTGACGCTATTAATGTTTGTACCGCTTTAACATCGGCAGCATTAAAAACCTGCTTAAAAACAGCATCGGGTTTTGGTGGGTGTAATGCCGCGGTGGTATTTAGTAAATGACCAATTAAACTTACGGAATTTTTAAAACTTCGTAAGTTTTCGCACTGCCAAAGTGACGTTTTTAAAAATATATTTATTTAATAATCAAATATTTATAAATTGTATTTAAATAATTACATAACATCATATTGCACCATTGTAAAAAATGTTGTTTATAAGAATGAAGTGCCGGTATTTGAAAACCGGAATGCAGATCTGCCAGCGTTCCTGTTATCTGCATACCAGCATTTCGGGTTGAATTATCCTAAATTTTATAAAATGGATAACCTGAGTAAGTTGGGTTGGATAGCTTCTGAAATATTATTAAAAGGCAGTCATATAAAAGATTACCAACCCGAAGATGTGGGTTTGGTTCTCTCTAACGCTAATTCAAGCCTGGACAGCGACCTGAAGTATATTAAAAGTGTAAGTGATATTCCAAGTCCGGCGTTGTTTGTATATACATTGCCAAATATTATGATCGGCGAGATATGTATCCGCAATAATTTTAAAGGCGAGGACGCGTTTTTTATATTTGAAAAATTTGATGCAGGGTTTATTGAACTATATGTAAATAATCTTTTAAATAGCAATGCTTTAAGCGCTTGTATTTGCGGATGGGTTGATGTATTTGAGGACGAATACAAAGCGGTTTTATTTTTGGTTGAAAAAGAAGAAAGGGATAACGCCATATTGTTTTCCAAAAAGAATCTTGACGGTATATTTGAAAATTTAGTAATTGATAAAGGATAAATGAGTTCATCAGTTTATGTTGCGGGTGTGGGTGCTATTACAGCGATAGGCAATAATGTGGCCGATAACCTGGCCGCTTTTGAGCGTGAGGAAGCTGGAATGGCTGAAATAACCTTGATAAACACTAAACTTCATGGACAAGTACCGGTAGCAGAGGTGAAACTTAGCAACACAGAATTAGCCGCTATAACGAATGTTTCTTCGCAACTGAGCCGTACTACGCTTTTAAGCCTGATAGCCGCTAAGGAAGCCTTAAATGATGCCGGAATAGCAAACCTGTCTTCATTACGCACCGGTTTTGTTTCGGCAAATACGGTAGGTGGTATGGATAAGAGTGAGGATTTCTTTGTAGAGTTTACAAAAGATAACAGCAAAGGAAAGCTGCGCAATGTATTCGACCATGAATGCGGCAGCATGACCGAAGCCGTTGCAAACGAATTGGGCCTGACCGATTACATGACTACTATCAGCACCGCCTGTTCATCCTCGGCAAACGCCATATTTTATGGCGCGAGGTTGATAAAGAATGATCTGTTAGATGTTGTAGTAGCCGGTGGAGCGGATTCGCTTACCAAATTTACGCTTAACGGTTTTAATACCCTTATGATATTGGATAAAGAATTTTGCAAGCCATTTGATGATAACCGTGAAGGGCTGAATTTAGGCGAGGGCGCAGGCTATGTTGTACTTGTTTCAGAAAAAGTTGCCAGAGCGTTAAGCAAGCCATTGTATTGCCAATTAAGCGGCTACAATAACAGTAACGATGCTTATCATCAAACCGCCTCATCGCCTGATGGTACAGGTTCATACCTGGCTATGCAGGGCGCGTTGGCAAAAAGCGGTTTACAGCCTTCGGATATTGATTATATTAATCTGCATGGCACCGGTACGCCTAATAATGACAGCGCGGAGGGTACCGCTATAAAACGTTTGTTTGATCCGCATTATCCTAAAATGAGCTCTACCAAATCATTTACCGGGCATACATTGGGGGCAAGCGGCGGGGTTGAAGCTGTGTTTTCTGCTTTGGCTATTAAGCACGGACTGATCTATCCCAATCTGCGTTTTGAAACGCCGATGAAGGAATTACCTTTTACTCCCGAAAAGCATTATTTAAAAGATCAAAAAATCAATCATGTATTGTCAAATTCATTTGGTTTTGGCGGGAATTGTACATCGTTAATATTTTCGGCTATTTAAATATGAAAATATATATACGATCTGCGGCCACTATATCAGCCCAAAAAACGTTTGGCGATGTTCCGTTTTTAACCGAGCCGGTTGAATACCAGGAAACTCGCCTGAAAGCGATAGAACCCGATTATAAGGATTATATCGACCCAAAACTAATACGGCGCATGAGCCATATAATCAAGATGGGTGTGGCCACGGCAAGGGAATGCTTAACCCAGGCTGGTATTGAAATGCCGGGAGCAATTATTACCGGTACCGCTTATGGGTGTTTGGAAGATACGATCACTTTTTTAACCCGGATAATTGAATTAGATGAAGAGATGCTGCCGCCAACCGCGTTTATTCAGTCAACCCATAATACAGTAGCGGCGCAAATTGCATTGATGCTTAAATGCCATCAGTACAATAATACATTTGTGCATAAGGGGCTTTCGTTTGAAAGTGCTTTGCTGGATGCTATTATGCTTTTAAAAGAAAAGGAAGCTGATAATATTTTAGTAGGTGGCACAGATGAAATGACCGATGCCAGTTTTACCATATTATCCCGGTTGGGGCAGTATAAGCGTTGGCCGCTATCTAATTTATCGTTGTTTAAAACCAAATCAAAAGGAACTATTGGAGGAGAAGGTGCCGCGTTTGTTTTGATAACAGATAAACCATCAACTGATAACCTGGCAGAGTTAACAGCGGTTAAAACATTTTATAAGCCAAAAAGCAACGAAGATGTTGAATTGAGAATTAATAGCTTTTTAGCTGATAACTCACTAAATATTGAAGATATAGACCTGGTAATCACCGGCAAAAACGGCGATCTGAAAAATGACGCGGTTTACGAAACTTTAACCCATTCGTTATTTGCAAATTGTTCACTGGCTAATTACAAACACCTTTGCGGCGAATATCCAACATCGGTGTCATTTGCTTTATGGCTGGCATCAAATATTATAAAAAGGGAAATTGTTCCGGCTATTGTTGCCGAAAATGCTATCAAAAACTCATCACCCAAAAAGATTTTGATCTATAACCATTACCAAAACAACTATCACTCACTAATGCTGGTTTCAGCCTGCTAACCTATCATCATGGTAAAAGAACCGCTGTTTAATATTATATCATTAAATCATGAAGAAAATACAGTTAGTGCTGCTTTAGAGATACATCAACATAATGAAATTTTCGAGGGCCACTTCCCCGATCATCCGGTAGTGCCCGGAGCATGCATGCTGCAGATAGTGAAAGAGGTATTGGAAAAAACCTTTGCTAAGTCTTTAAGATTGGTTAAAGCAGATAATATCAAGTTCTTGTCGTTAATTGAGCCGGGTAATGTTAGCACTTTGCAACTTAATTTAGCCTATCAATTAATAGATGGTGAAATTAAGATAAATGCAGGTTTAATGGCAGGTGAGGTGGTTTGTATGAAATTGCAGGGGACATTTCAAACAACCCAATCATAACATGCGCGTCATTGCAATGACGTGCGTGTTATTTAGGTATGCCTATAAGCGAGGTGCTTATGGTAGCACAAAGAATTAATTGTAAATAGAAGTTTTTAATAATAGTAGTCGGACGGACAACATACCCAACAACCCAACCCTCGCGCGTCATTGCGAGGAACGAAGCAATCTCTTCACGCGCTAATTAAATGCCCAAATGCTGTTAATGAAACAAAAAAGAAGTTTTATTTTGCACAATGATTTTTAAAAGAGGAGGTTGCGTTTATATAATGACCAATAAATATAACAAGGTTTTATATGTTGGTGTAACTTCTGAATTGCCGGGCAGGGTATGGGATCATAAAAATAAAACACATCCTTATAGCTTTACGGCTAAATATAATTGTGATAAGTTGGTTTATTATATTTTCTATCCAAATATTGAAGAAGCTATTTCTGCCGAAAAGGTACTTTAAAGGCTGTAGCCGAAAACATAAGCAACAGTTAGTTAATTCTATAAATCCTGAATGGAAGGATTTGTATGATTCATTACTTGAACAACATTTATCCTGATTGATTGGCAAGCGTAGAGATTGCTTCGTTCCTCGCAATGACGATTGACCCTTACAGCAATGACGCTCATTTATTATTTTTATATCCTGAATAAAATTTAAACCGGCGCTTAATTACTTCTTCCCGTTAACCTCAATATAATCAGCCATCGTATTAATATCAACCAACGCTTTGCGGCCCTCTTTAGGGTCCTTGATATCAATACCGTATTCTTTTTTAAGCAGCACAATAAGTTCCAGCGAATCTATAGAATCCAAGCCTAAGCCATCACCAAATAATGGTTCATCGTCTTTTATATCAGCGGGGGTAAGGTCCGTTAAGTTTAAAAATTGTATGATCTGTACTTTTAGCTGTTCTTTCAGCGCTTCTTTTTCCATGGGGTAATTATATCAAATTTTTTCTTTTCAATCCTAAATAAGTTAGGAATTGAATTATTACAGTAATAATAAATAAAGAACCAATATTGTTTAACACATCTTTTAATTGTGCGCCTTCTAAAAACAAACTATAATAAGCTTGCAGGCACCAATGCATTGGCGAAAAATTGGACAATGTTTTAGCAAGCCCCTGCATAGCAAAGCTTGGTACCATTAAACCGCCTATACAGGCCAGTATCACGATAGATATTGCGCCAAAGCCGTTGGCTTGCTCCTGTGTTTGGGCAAATACACCAACGCATATAGCGTAACTTACCGCGCACCAGCCGCAAACAAGTGTTACAATAAATAATGCGAATATATCCTGCGGTAAATTTAAAGCCGGCAAACCAATATAAGGGAATAGCCATATACCAATTGAGAATATCACAACAGCTTGAAGCAAAGTGACGCCCAGGTAAGTTACCTGCTTGGATAATAAGCCAACTAAATAATTTGTAGGCAATGTTTTTAAACGGATAAAGCTGCCGCTTACCTTTTCTCTCACCACACTGCCACCAAGCGACATAATAACGAAGAACATAGCAAATATGGTCCATGCAGGCACATTATGCTGACTGGCATTTGGTGTATTGCGTGTACCATCTTTGGAGACAGGAAGCATGTTAATGGTAGTATTACTATTAAGCATTTCGTTCTCTAAACTTTTAGGCAGTTCTTTTTCGTTTGATGAATAGTAAAGCGTCCTTAAAGTTTCACGGGTTTGTACCAATTGTAATGCGCTGCGGATTGCTCCCTGGATAGAAAATCGTAATGATTCCTGTAAAACGGGATTATAATATAAGGTAAGCGGGCCAATGCCACTTGTTTCTTTTTTTATAGTATTCTTAACGGTATCAGCCTGGCCGCTAAAAGCAGCCATAGCTTTATCCGACGCGCTTTTTGCTTTTGCATTTACTTCTGCCGAAAAGTTGGCCGGGATAACTATACCTAACAAGGCATCCTGGCTGTGCATATCATCTGATATGGTTTTTTCATGTCCCTTTGGTATTTGTGATACCTTGAACATACCTATCTTATCAATAGATTCAATTAATTGCACGCCAGACTTGCCGGTATCCATATTACATATCAATATGGGCAGCTTGTTTTTATTAACTAACTGGAATGTGCTGTTTTGTATACTGGTAACCACCACTACCAATATTATTGGCATAACAAACATTAACGAGATGCCTACCTTATCGCGAAGCAGAATGCGTATATCTTTCTTTATGGATACCCAGAGTTTAAACATTAGTTTCTGTAGGCTTTACCGGTTAAGTTTATAAACAATTCTTCAAGGCTATCATGCTTGTGTTCTTTTAGCAGATCATTAATATGGCCCTGTGTAATTATTTTTCCTTCGTCAATCATAGCTATTTGTTCGCAAAGATCCTCTGCTTCGCTTAACTGGTGCGAGGTATAAATTAGCGTAGTGCCATTTTTATTCAGCGTATGCAGATAATTAATTATAGCGTGCCGTGTTTGCACATCAACCCCTACGGTAGGCTCATCTAAAAACAATACCTGTGGGTTATGTATCACACCAATAGCCAAATTTACCCTGCGTTTCATACCGCCCGAGAATTTTTCGACGGCTTTGTTTCGTACATCGTCCAAACCTAAAATATGCAGCAGTTCGTTAGTACGGTTAGTTATTTCAGTTTTGTTTAACCCTGCCCACGCACCAAAAAACTCCAGGTTTTCGGCTGGGGATAACTCCTGGTAAAATGAAAAGTCCTGCGGAACAAAGCCAAATAGCTTATTTACTTTTTTATCTTGTCCGCCTGCTGTATATCCTAACAATTTTATGGCGCCCTCATCGGCTGTGAGTACGCCGGTCATTAAGTTCATTAACGTTGTTTTACCCGCACCGTTTGGTCCGAATAAACCAAAGCGTGTACCCTTTGGTATCTGTAAATTAAGATTGGTGAAAGACGGGTCGTCGTTATCGGGATAACGGAAGCTCATGTTCTCAATACTTACTGCAAAGGATTGGGCTACTGCCATTTTATATTTTTTAACGCTATAAAAGCTTTCTTTTCTATTTCGGCAATTTCTAACAGGTAATCGCCCATTATATTAAAATCTTCCTGGCTGCCAATACGGCCCTTATAAATACCCGCGGCCTGTACAGCAGCCGTGCGCCAAAGATCGCCGGAAGCAGTAAACGTTTGCGATATCTCCAACAAATCATCATTGGGGATATACCCATGCGCCTCCTGTAAGAACGCGCCATAAATATACCTAAATCCGCCGCCGCCTGTGCCTATTTCTTCCTGCATACGTACCAATTGTGCCAAATATAATCCGGCCTTTTTTAAACCTAAATTATCGCGCCATTTTTTTATTCTGTTGCCTGTGTACCTTATGCCATTTACCCCGGTAATAGGCCCGGCCATAGTAAGCATATTGCGCACGTTTTTTTCAATGCCGCTTTTAATAGCTCTCTTTACCTGGTCATCTGTAACCACTGTGTTTTCTTTTGGGTAATACAGCTGACCATTGGGTGCCAAAGCACCTTTGGCAAACCGTACACGCTCCAATTCATAACCGGTTAAAATGTTTGTATGTTCCATTACGGGGTCGCTCACCATATAGTTGCCATCTTCTATACCGTAAACAATTAAATTATGGGCGTTGAAATGAAAGCGATACTCTTTAGGGAAATAAGGTAAATAATAAACCCCAACCTGGCAGCCAACCGGATGACCGGCGGCTAAGCATTCATTCAGGAATTGTTCCGCAGCTTCTTTCGATCTGAATTTTTTACGAACAACCGGAATATTCAAAGCTTTGCACGTTCTTTTAAATATCAACCCCGGTAAGGTGCGGAACGCTATTACCGGTCCGTTGTTTATCTTTAATAGTGGTATATATACAAAGAACAATCCCGCGCCAATGCCAAAGGCCAATGGTTCGGTAATTTGCTGAACACCGGCGTTTTTTAACAGGCTCATGGTTACACCGTTTTCGCAGTGTGCCGCCTGTATGTGTTTAAATGGGAGCGTAGTTGTTAGCATTGACAGATTTAAGAAATAAATATTTTACCCTCTTTCCGCGCAGCGATGTCGGGGTGAGTAATCGCCACCAAGCTATTAACGCCTACCGTCCGCTCGCATATTTCACTCACCCGGTCTTTGCTTCGCTCGACCACCCTCTTTTCTCCTTTGGCGTAAAGAGGGGACTTTAAGAAACTATTCCTCATTAACGGTCATTGTTTTTAGATCAGGTATGCTTACATTAAAAACTTCGGCATACTTCTGTAGTTTTTTGTCGGATAGGCTATTAAACACATCCGGTTTTAAATGCCTCTTTACCTGCCATTGCCAAAAGCCGGTATAGCCTGCCAGTATTTGTACATCCATCAATCCTTTTTCCATAAAGAACAGGATCGGGCTCGCTTCATTATTCAGCACTTTTTGTTTTGCTGCCGCGATGCGTTCTTCAACATCGTGCCATGCTGTATCAAGAGCTGTTGTTTTTATATCCCAACCGTCGCTTAGTTGAGTAGTGTATTTACCAGATTCATCCGTAGCATAGCAAACCTCTTTGGTAACTTTGCCCAAAGCGCCCAGATCCTGCGGAACATCTTCTTTTTTCATATTGTAATATTAACCCCATTTGTCATTTCGACCATAGGGAGAAATCTTATGCACCATGCACGACGAACTTTGTATTTGCGTATAAGATTTTTACGCTATCGCTCAAGAGATAGTTCTCCTCGTTCCTCGTCGAAATGACATGGTTTTATTGTTAACTCGCTGTTTGTTTCAATAACCTGTTTCACTGTTGAAAAAACTGGCAATCGGCAATTATTTGATTATCAATGAAAAAACTTAAAATCATACTTAAAAATACTGACGGATAAGTTGTTACATTTTGTTACATCACTTTTTATCAATTATCTCATATACAGCATTTTAAGTCAAAATCTTGTTTCACTTGTTACATTTTGTTTCACATTTGCGTGAAACAAACTCATACCTAACCCGCACACTTTTTCCTTATAATTTAACAAACGGTAAGCATCGCATACATATATGAAAAACGCGAGCTTTCAGGAACAAGTAACAAAATCTTCTCGCCTTTTTTTAACCTACCGCTGTGGAACAGCTCATCAATCATCAAATAAACTGATGCCGCGCCAACATTCCCTACGGTGTACAGGTTAATAAACCATTTCTCGTAAGGGATACCCCCGCCATATATTTCAACCAGGTCGTAAATTTTACTCTTAAAGAAGTCGCTGGATATATGGGGTAGAAAATGGTCAATATCGCTTGCGGTGAGTCCTTTCTTCTCAAATATTTCCTTTATCTTTTTGCCGCCTAACGGCACTATATTATCACTTAACAAATTAATATCCTGCTTAACGCTGAATATAGACTTGGTCATGATCTCCTCGGGCGTATAATCCATAAACCCCTTTAATGTACCATCGGGTTGTTTATCACCGCCCATATACATACAGGTTTCCATTTCATTAGCATAGGATACACCCTCGATCCAATCAATACGCAAACTTAAGCCTTCTTTATTAGGCTCATCGCTCAATAAAAAGGCCGAAGCGCCGTCTGATAACATCCACCTTAAAAAATCTTTTTGAAAAGCAATGAATGGGTTATCGGTAAGCTCCTTTAGTTTCTGCGCCTCTTCTTCAAATACATCAGAAACCAATAAGCCCGAAAACCGTTCAGAACCTGTTGCTACTGCCAATTTAGCTTCGCCTGCTTTTATAGCCAAATAAGCAAATTTAAGCGAGTGCATCCCCGCGCAACAAACCCCTGATGGCGAAACTACCTCAATAGCCTCAGCCTCTGGCAACCAGCCATGTGTCATTACTCCGTGCGATGGCATCATTTGATCGGGTGAGGAAGTGCCGCAGGATAGCAACTCAATATCTTTTATTTTTTCGGGATCATCTTTAAACAAACCCTTTACTGCCAACGCGGTCATTTCGGCATTAGTGTGTGTGGGCTTGCCGCCTTTTGTTAGGGCATAATAACGTGTTTTTATACCATTATTGCGTAGTACTATGCTTTTTGATTTAGACGGTTTATCATTAATATAACCCAGGTACAGTTCCATATCGTCGTTAGGAACGGGTTCATTCGGTAAAAATGTAGAAGTATTAGTAATATAAACGGGCATACCTGTTTAATTTAAATTTAAATAATATTGTTTCTTCGCCTTAATACGTTTTGGCGAAGTGAATCTGAACAAAATCGCATCCAATGTTATCAATATAGGTGCGCCTACAAAAAAAGCAATTAACAGGTAATATTTATAGGCCCTTATCCATGGCAACTTGTTTTTTCGTTTAGAAATTATATTTGCCCAAACCTTGAATATTTTACCTGCGGTGCCTTCAATTATCATTAAGTTATAATTTAGTACCACCGCCTTTTCGGCGTCAAGCTCATTTTGTAAACCTTCCCAATCATTATGCTCTAAATGTGGTATAACGGTTTCACCAAATACTTTGGTATGCTTTATATCCGCATCTGAAACACCGGGAGGGGGGAAAATGTTTAGATATCGGTCTTTTTTTCCATGCAGCATCCAGTGGAAGATAGTAATAAAGCTAACGGGGTTAGGATGTGTATCAACTAAAGCGATGTTACCCACCAGTTTAGCCTCTGTGGTACGCAATAATTTTTTAACACGTACAAACGCGTTCAGCCACATATTACGCGCACCTGTTGCAGTTATAACAGGTGTGTTTTTTAAAACAGCCCTCAATTCCGGATTTTGCATTAAAGAATTAAAGGGTATACTGGGCGATAAGAACCAGGCCTGGTAGCCTAAAACAATCAGATCGTATTTCTTTTCTTTTAATTCAAACGGTTGTAGCGCGGCAGGAACATCTAACTGGCAATCGGGCATTACACTAAAAAAGGTATCTGCTGTCCAGGGGAAGGTTGGTTCGTTAACTAATCTAACCCTAACTTTTTCTACAGAAATGCCGGCATCAATAAGTGGCTGCGTAAAATTATCAATGATCTCACCTAACTGTCCGGATTGCGAATAATAAATAGCTAATACTTTTTTACTCATACTATCTTACAGATCCTGTGCGTGCAATAATTTTGAATTTTTGGTATAATCCATTATAGCGTTCTGTACTACCGGCGGCAGATTTTTATAAGCTTTCAAAATGATTTGTTTATCAGCTTCCAGGTCGGTACGGTACTTAACTATTTTAGGGGCGTGTTCCTGTATGGCAAAACGCAAAAAGTGAAACTCCACATTGTTGGTATCATTCAAGAACGCGGTTTCAAATTTTGTACGCCCGGCTTTAAAGAATTTTAGTTTCTCGGCAGGGCGCCCCATTAACCCGGCTTTACGCATTAGTAAAGCACCTTCATAGCCATCTTTTTCATTAAATGATGAGGCAGCTATAATATCCAGTTCTTTATTAACTATAGCTAAATTTCCAGAAGACATAGCATCGTAAAAGGCAGCTTTATCAAGTTTTTGCTGCCGATTTTTACTTAGAACAACCATACCCGGCAAAGTTAAAAGCAAGGCAAATATTATTCTGATTTTCATATTTAATTTTACATCAGTATCAACACAAATATAGCCAATTATACTACTTTGCCTAATTAAGTAAGCTGTATAGGCTGTAAATTAGCAAGATTTGAGTTACTTTTAGACTCAAAATATTTAAGAAGGTTAAGTGCATAATACTCAAAAACAATTTTCTGGCAACTGGGCCCTTATCTTAGGCGGATCGAGCGGATTTGGCTTTGCAGCGGTTGAGAAACTGGCCTTGCATGGTATGAACATAGCGGTGCTATACCGCGAAACTGCCGCAGCAGAAAGAGAGCTTAAACAAAAGTTTATAGCAATTGCAGCAACCAATGAGGTAACCATTTCTCCTTTCAATATAAATGCGCTTGATGCAACGGCTCGTGTAGCTTTTATTGAACAGTTTGCAAAGGATAAAAAGCATTCAGTTAAATTATTGCTTCATTCTATCGCCCGTGGGAATTTAAAACCATTAGTTAAGGATGGAGATAAAGAGGCGCTTACACAAGAGGATATACAGCTTACTACCTATGCCATGGCTACCAGTTTACTTGATTGGACAAAAGATTTATTAGCTGCCGATCTTTTTCATGCTGATGGCCGGATTATTGGGTTAACCAGCGAAGGCTCTGAAAAATACTGGGAGGGCTATGCAGCTGTATCTATAGCAAAAGCTTCATTAGAAAGTTTGACTACATATATGGCTGTTGAGCTGACTAAGTTTGGTTTAAAAACTAACCTGATACAGGCTGGAATAACTGAAACCCCATCCTTAAAAAGAATACCTGATAGTGAAAAATTGATAGCACATGCCCTTGCAAGAAACCCGTCTGGACGAATAACCACCCCGAAAGACGTAGCTAATGTTATATACCTTTTATGCACAGACGAGGCAGCATGGATAAATGGATCTGTAATTCATGTAGATGGCGGAGAACATTGCAGATAGTTATTTGTAGTAGGTAAGGTGCAATAAGTATTATAATTTATAATGAATGATATATTAAAATATTTACCATATAAGTCTTCTTTCCTGTTTGTAGATAACATTACTTCACTTGATGAAAATGGAGTAACAGGGGATTATACATTAAAAAGTGACGCTTTTTTTTACGAGGATCATTTCCCCGGTAATCCGATAACCCCCGGAGTTATTATTACTGAGATCATGGCGCAGATAGGTTTAGTGGTTTTGGGTATACATTTAATGGTTAGCGGTGTACAGCAGCGGGGAATTGCAATAAACGAAGGTTCATTCCCATTATTAACATCAACCAGCGTTGATTTTTTTAAAATGGTATTGCCCGAAGAAAAAGTTACGGTAACTTCAAAAAAGCAATATTTTCGTTTTGGTAAATTGAAGTGTTTAGTAGAAATGCATAATGCGGGTAATGAATTAGTGGCAAAAGGAGTATTTTCAGGCATTATAAAAAATGCTGTTAAATAAAGAATTAAGCAAGAATGAGTAACCGCGTTGTAATAACAGGCTTAGGTATAGTATCGCCAAATGGATTAAATATTCCCGATTTTTTGCATGCTATACAAAACGGTGTATCGGGTATCCGTTTCATTCCGGAATATGAGGATTTGAAATTTAATTGCCAGGTAAGCGGTGTGCCCGAATTTGAATGGGAGCAGCTACGCAACTATATTACAGAAACCAGCCTGTATGGCTTAAAAGGCAAAGGAATTGCTTACGGTATAAAAGCCGCGCTGGATGCATGGACTGATGCAGGTAATGAAATAGTAAGCGAAGATACTTTATGGGAAACAGGTTGTGTGTTCGGCAGCAGTGTTGCAGATACTGATGTTATAAAAACCGCCATAACCCGTGTTGATGCCCGTGAATCGAAAAAATTAGGCTCACGCGTAGTTGAGCAGATAATGAATAGCGGCGTTACAGCTTACATTTCGGGCAGATTAGGGTTGGGTAACAAGATCATTAATAACTCTGCCGCCTGTGCTACCGGTACACAATCCATTTTAATGGGTTATGAGTATATTAAGTTTGGCATGGCCAAACGTATGGTAGTGGGTAGTTGTGAGTATGTGGACCGTTATGTTTTTGGCGGATTTGATTCTATGCGTGTATTATCGCGCAAGTTTAATAATGAGCCTGAAAGGGCGTCGCGACCAATGAGTGCCTCGGCAGGTGGTTTTGTACCGGGTTCCGGGGCGGGGGCGTTAATATTAGAAGATCTGGATTTTGCCTTAGCGCGCGGAGCAAAAATTTATGGCGAACTGTTAGGCGGGGCAACCAACTCAGGCGGACAGCGCAATGGCGGCAGTATGACAGCACCAGGGCCTGAAGGTGTTGTTAAATGTATCAGGGAGGCAATTGCCAATTCAAATATAAGTGCCAATGATATTGATTTGGTGAGCGGTCATTTAACCGCTACTATTGCTGATAAACTGGAAATTCAAAATTGGGTACAGGCATTGGGCCGCAGTGGCGATAACTTTCCGATGGTTAATTCATTAAAATCAATGGTGGGCCATTCGCTTAGCGCAGCCGGATCAATTGAGACAGTTGCGGCTGTTTTACAATTAAAACATAACTTTGTACACCCTAATTTGAATTTAGAAGACCCTATCCCGGAAATTTTAGATATAATTGGGGCAAACAATTTGCCAACAATAAAGGTAGACAAGGAAATTAACACAGTTGCAAAGGCTAATTTTGGTTTTGGCGATGTTAACAGCTGTTTAATTATCTCAAAATATAAAAACGACTAATGGATAGAAAAGAAATTTTAAGTGAACTAAAAAAAGTATTGGCTCCGTATACAGAAAGTAAAGAAATGTTGGCCGAGATCAACGAACAAACAGACCTTATAAAAGATTTAAAGATCAACTCGGCCAACCTGGTTGATATTATTATAGATGCTGAAGCACAATATAATATTGAAATAGATTTTGACGCTGCAGAGAAAATGTACAACGTAGGGAATTGTATTGACGTAATTTCTGAAAAGATAAACAAACCCGCGTGAAAAGCGCCGGCAATGATATTGTCGCGCTAAACGTTATTGATAAACAGCGCACCTGTCAGCCTGTATTTTATTCAAAATTTATTACTCCTTTTGAGCTGGCGCTTTACCATCAGCCTCAAATGGCCTTTGAGATTTTTGTATGGCTTTTATGGTCTGTAAAAGAATCGGCCTATAAATACCTGAAAAGAGGCGATGCTAACCTTGTATTTTCTCCTTCAAAGATAATAGTTCAGGATATCGAAGTTTCCCGCGAATTTAGAAGTGATCGATGGGAAGGCGACCAATCAGTCGGGATGTTTTTTAAAGGAAATGTTTTGTATGACACACATACGCTTTATTTTAAATCAATCATTTATGATGAATTTGTAGCCACTGTAGTGAATGGCGAAAATAACTTTCAATATGTTTATTGGGGTGTGCAATTAATAGATAAGAGCGATAGTGTTAGCCAATCAGAAAATGTACGGTTATTCGTGTTAAATAAACTAAATAGCTTGTTTCCAAATTATGCGCTCAGCATAGATAAGGGTCCGGCAGGCTATCCAATTTTGTTTAATGATGGAAAAGAAATGGATATACCAATCTCATTTTCACATCATAATCGTTACGTTTCTTATTCATTTTTGAACTTAAAATAAAAATTAAATCTGCATTTTTACGGCATGTCATTCCTGTTGCGCCGATGTATATTCTTTGTTTTAATTGCAACTATTTTCTCCTGTAAATTCAAAGAAGAAGACAGGCATAATACATCATTTAAAAAGGTAACGGGTATTTACTATACCGAAGTTCGCAGAAACTTTGATTCGGGCCTGGCATTTAATCAGTACGGGTACCAGTTATCCTCTATATGGCGGCTAATGTTTTATTCTGATAGCTATGCAAGTGTATACAACCCAGATAAGAATATTTTTCTTAAGTTCCCGGTTACATTAGATCATGATTCTATTTTTAATATATCAGGTGCCTGGCTAAAAGCATTACAGGTAACAAAGGATAGTTTAAAATTACAGGTATTGCAGGTAAAGGGCAAATCCATCTATTGGGCGCGGTCCAATGTATACATGACCTTTTATGCGGATAACTATATAAAAAATGTGCTGCATAAAGATACTGTTGATCTAAGAAAACCACAGCGAAAAGACAGCTTGTTTATAATGAAGCGGATAGCCATGGTAAACGCTAATCCGGATAGCTCATTCGCTGCGCGTGAAACTGTTGTTTTTAAAAGCAAGAGTTCGTTAGTAAAAGTGAAAAAGGAAGCAGTGGCGGCAGATATAATGAATAAGTGGGATAACTCCGACGAATATATGTACCCCGAATACACCATAACTATCAATAAAGCGTATCAGGATTTTTCTTATTCGTTTTTAGCAACGGTTGATACACAAGGGCAATTACATTTTCAGCGATCATTAGTTTATGTATTTCCTGAGTTTGAAAAATCGACCATAAGAATAATAAAGGGTATCATTGATGGATACCTTAAGTTATATGTACAGGTAACTCCAGGTAAAACACTTCAAATACCTCACAATAGCGCTGTTACTTTAAATGTTGTTGGTAAAAAGGGTTAGTGATTGAATGTAGATGTATCAGCCTGAAAAGTTAACTTAAATTTAATTAAGAAATAAGGCTGGTCTGTTATAAAAATTATAGCTTTACTTAACATAACCACCTAAATTAAAATAGTATGACCACAAAAGAAGTAGCAAACAAATTAGTGCAATACTGCCGCGAAGGCAAAAATGTTGACGCTATTAATGAGCTGTATGCCGATAATATTGTAAGCAAAGAAATGGAAGGCGCGCCAAGAAACGTAACTAAAGGTAAAGCCGACGTTTTAGCTAAGACAGTAGAATGGTATAGCAGTGTTGAAGAAATACACAGCGGCGAGATATCAGATCCGTTAGTTGCAGGCAGCCATTTTACAGTTACTATGGATATGGACGTTACCTACAAAAAAAGCGGCCGTATGCCAATGAGCGAAATTGCTGTTTTTGAAGTTAAAGACGGTAAAATTGTTGCAGAACAATTTTACTATAATATGGGATAAAAACACATTTTATCATTTTTACGGGGAGCGGGGAAAGCTTTTTCTTAAGTGATAGTTAAAAATCTTAAATGAGCAACAGGCACCCCAGCGCTCGTTTAAGATTTCTCACTATAGTTCGAAATGACATAGACTATTTCTTAACTGCTGGTTTTGCAGGAGCCTGTGTGCCAGTTTTTGCTACAGCTTTAGCAGGTGCGGTTTTCGCTTGTGCAGTAGTAGTGGCTTTTGCCGGCTCGGCTTTTGTTGTTACAACGGGCGTTTTTGCAACGCTTACAGGTGCAGGTGTTTTAGCAAGGGGCAGTTTAACAGTCTTATCAGTTGTTAATCTGGATAGTTTTTTGGCCAGGTTTTTAGCAGCTTTTTCAATTGATTTTTCTGCTTTCTTTAGTCCGGGTTCAACCTGGTTAACTAATGTTTTTATTTGAGCGGCAATTTTATCACTTAGATCTTTCTTAAAAGCTTTCTTTGCTTTTTTTGCTATAGCATTGATTTTAGTCTTTTTCATTTGAAGGTATTATGGAAATTAGGTATGGTTGTAATTTTTATTTGACAAAAATAGATTAATTTAATGTTTGTTTAATATTATGTTTATGTTAACAACCATTTCAATGTTAAGTGTTCTTTTAAATTTATTAATGATAATTTGCTGGTATTAAGCTTTTTAAAATTAAAAATTTAATATCATTCCAATCTTTTGACCATCAAAAGTGACTGGGTTTCTAATTAAAAAATCCCGCAGTTTATTGCCTGCATGTTTTTCAGAAGTATACATAACAGCATCAAACAATAGTAAAAAGCTCCCTTGTAAAATTATTGCAGATCCGTATCCCCGTGATTGATCTGAGTTCTTTACGTCACCACGGTGCTTTAGGTAAAATCCGGCTCCTAAATAAGCCACATCCAGGCAACCATTAACCAGGAATATCTTTTCTATTTGTAATTGTTCTTTCAAACTTTCTTCTGCCGTATAATATTTGTTTCTGTCTTTTTGGGCGCTTGTATAACCTGCCAATGCTACACCCAGGTTGGCAACGTTCCATATCGTATTCATTTGATGAAAGTATTTGGTAGTACCATTTGTACTTGCCCAGCCAATACCGCCTGCTACAATATTAGCAACGGCCCAAGTGCCTAAAACCTCCATACCTGTATTTTTAATATGGTTGCGGGTAAAGTTTAGCGTTTGCAAAGTATCCTGCCCAAATGAATTTAAACAAACACCCAGAAAAATAATTAATATAAATTTTTTCATGTCAATTGATACTTAAACCCTCATCATTTTGCTTTGTTTTGTCATTACAGATTAACAAATATCCATTATCTCAATTAATTAATTACAAACACCTCAATGGTAGATTATTTACTTATTTTTGCAGCCTGAATTTAACTGACTCAGAATTAACATCGCTAAAAAAATATTATCCCATTAATTGAGGAACTAAACCTCATTTATGGCATTGATATTAGTTTAGTTTATCTCATAATGTAACTATTTTAAAAATGACAATTGGCGTTCCGAAGGAAATTAAAAACAACGAAAACAGAGTAGCCCTTACACCAGCAGGTGTTGAAGCATTAATAGCCGCGGGGCACGTAGTAAGTATTCAGAAAAGCGCGGGCGAAGGTTCTGGTTTTACCGATGCAAGCTATCAAAAGGCTGGTGCAACCCTTGTTAATACCGCTAAAGAAGCGTGGGCAACACAGATGGTAATGAAAGTAAAAGAACCTGTTGAAAGTGAATTTCAATATTTCCGTAGCGATCTTATCCTGTTTACTTATCTGCATTTAGCTGCCGAACCACATTTAACAACAGCTTTATTAAAAAGTAAGGTAACAGCTATAGCCTACGAAACTATACAATTACCTAACGGAACATTGCCATTACTAACTCCAATGAGCGAAGTTGCAGGCCGTATGTCTGTACAGGTTGGCGCAAGCTTTTTAGAGAAACCAAACGGCGGTAAAGGTATTTTGTTAAGTGGTGTACCAGGTGTGCGCCGTGGCAGGGTAACTATTATTGGCGGTGGGGTAGCAGGAACAAACGCTGCTAAAATTGCTATAGGGTTAGGTGCCGATGTTACTATTATAGATAATAACCTTGACAGGCTGCGCCAGCTGGATGATATATTTGGTTACCAGGTATCAACCCTGGCATCAAACTCAAGCAATATTGCAAAAGCCGTTAAAAATTCAGATCTGGTAATAGGTGCGGTATTAATTCCGGGCGCTAAATCGCCTAAATTAGTTACCGAAGCTATGATAGTTACCATGGAACCGGGTTCGGTTATTGTAGATATTGCCATTGACCAGGGTGGAATGTTTGAAACTGCCGATCATGCTACCACCCATGATAACCCGGTTTATGTTAAGCATAATGTATTGCATTACTCGGTAGGTAATATGCCTGGTGCTGTGCCAAATACATCAACCATAGCACTTACAAATGCTACATTGGGTTATGCATTACAAATTGCTAATAAAGGCTACAGTAAGGCATTTGCAGATAACCCCGCATTATTAAAGGGACTAAATACCTTTGAGGGCTCGGTAACCTACAAAGCGGTGGCTGATGTTTATCAATATCCTTTTAAAGAAACTACTTTTAAAAACAACTCAATTTTAGTTTAAATACAATTGTCCGGAACCATGTTGTTCATTCTTTGTTGAATGATATAACATGGTTTTTAATTTGATATATGCTTGAAGAAACCATTGGGCCAAGAGTAGAGAAGATGAGGAGTATTAAGTATAACACTATTGCATATACAAACACCGCGAATAAAAGGTATATTGACACCATACAGGCATGTTACTAATACACTGCGCTAATTGGAGAAAATATTTGATACCCTTATTGATAGTTTTATAGATGATAAGGTAGGTATTGTACAAAACTTTATCGATGCAAAGCTTTCGTCGCACCTAAAAGATAATTTGACTGCTATCTATGCAGCAAAGCTTTTTAAATCTGCAGGTACCGGGAATGATAATGAACAGATACGCGATGGGTCTGTTAGGAGTGATATGATTTATTGGCTGGATAGAAAGCATAACGATTACTATGAAAATACATTTTTTGACGTGATAGATAATTTTGTAAATTATTTAAATGATACTTGCTATACGGGTATTACAGGTTATGAGTTTCATTATACCTTATATCCAAAGGGTAGCTTCTATAAAAAACATTTAGATCAATTTCGCACCAACGATAGCCGAAAGTATTCTATGATAATTTATTTAAATGCGGGATGGCTGGAAACCGACGGCGGAGAACTACGTATTCATCATAAAGACAGGTTGCAAAATATTTTTCCTGAAAATGGTAAAAGTGTTTTTTTTAAAAGTAACGAATTAGCGCATGAAGTTATATGTACCCAAAGGCCCCGAATGAGTATAACCGGCTGGTTAAAAGTTAATTAATTAGGTACTATTTATAAGTAACATATTGACAGTACAGCAGCTCATATGTGCTGCTGTTTTTAAGAACACTATTGACGGAAAGAGTTTATAAAACTATTCAATTTGATTTGGTTTTTATCAATTTGAAAGGGGGTAACTATTATCTGTAAAAATAAAAAACGTTGTTTAAATTCATTAAACCACATTTTTGGTTTAATGATATATTTTCGGCACTCTTTTTGGATAGAATAATATACAATTCAAAAAAATATTAAGATGCTGTTTATTACTATAAAAATCGTGTTATTATTAAGTTCAATTGTAATACCATTGGGTGCTCAAAAAACTAAACCAAACACCAATTTTAAATTCAGAATAGATACCGATACAAAAGATGCGCTATACGCAATTAATGTAAACGGAATGCTTGAAAAAATTCAGCGTAGCAGCATGTCAGATCAGGTTGATTTGTAAAAACTGGTTATGTTAGTTAAAAGGTGATGCCCACTTTTTGTTCATATAAACATCCTTTCCGCTTAATGTGGCCAGGAAAGCTGCTAAAGCGTCCTTTTGTTGTTGGCTCAATCTTAAGTTTTGTGGTTGCCCTCCGGGTAATAGTTTAGCATCAAAGTTAGTATTAGCCCGGGCTAACAATAATATGGTCATAATGATTTATTACAGCCTGCAGATTACTTAAACTACCATCATGCATAAAAAGCCCGTTTGATTTACCTGTTGGAATACATTCCTTAAAGATGGTGGGTTGGTTTGGTAATATCAATTAATAATGGATTACCTGCCACACCAATAATACCGTTATTGTGTGATGTGTATGCTGCGTATAAATTGCGACAACACATTTTGCATACGCGTAGGCGTAATGGTAGCATCGCCATAAACAAAAATAAACAGCTCCTTATAATAATCAATAGCTTAGTATTCCTAATGAAGGGGTTGGTGTTGATATAAGATTAAACCATAGGGAACTTTGGGGTCGATCCAGGTGGATTTGGGCGGCAAGATATTTCCGGCGTCCGCAACCGCTATCAATTCGTCTACCGTTAACGGGCAAAGCGTAAAGGCTACCGCGTAGGGATGTCCGGCTATAAACGTCAATAATTCATCCATTGCCTGCCTACCGCCGATGCATTTTAGTCGTTTGTCTATTTTAGGATCGGTTATACCAAAAAGAGGCGCCAAAATTCTATCCTGTAAAATAGCGGCGTCAATACTGTCCGCCAACGTTTTATGGGCATAGGTATTTGGTTTAGACAGTAATTTGTACCAGTTACAATTAAGGTATAATCCAATGTGATGAATTTCTTTTGGCTGGAAAAACTGATCAGTCGGCTGTATATAAAAATGCGGTAGCAATTGCTTTAGAAATGCCATGCTGTCCAACGGCTCTTCCAAAACCACTGTGCGGTCATATTCCTGTATGCGTAATTCCGTGGTGGACATGTACAAAGAGGATAACGTATCGTAAACCGGCTGGCCGAAACTGTGACCAGTTCCGGCGAGTTGAACAGCAGACTCCAACCGATGGTGGCCATCGGCTAAATAAACTTTATCAATTAAAGCAAAAGCATCAATTAATTGTTGCTGAACTTTACTGTCCTCAATCTTCCAAAGTCTGTGTACGCCGTAGCTATTTCCAAGAGTGCTATGCTTTTGCTTTAATTTGGTATTCTCAATGATCCGGTCAATTGTCGGATTGGGTATATAGGTCAGTAAAACCGGACTTCCTTCCAACCGGGTATGCGCGCGATAATTCTTTAGCCTGCGTACGCTATCTTCCAGGGTTAGCTCATGTTTTTTAATGTTTCCGCTCCGGTAATCCTCAAGCCCGGTCAATGCCCAGATGCCTGTTTGGCGATAAGTGGGATGCTCCACTTCGTAGACATAAATGCCCGGTGTTTCCTCTTGTACCAGTCTATGAGTTTCGAGTAAATGGCGCAGCGTCGCATTGATGGTTGAATAGGCGGCTGCCTGGCCTTCCGGCGTTTCGGGCCTTAGCCTGGCACCGGTTTCCAGCAGATCTTTTAAAGGCAGTAGCGGCTCTGGTTTTTGATTGCTGCCGGCGACTGATTCTGCCTGCGGCTTGGTCAAAACCAGTTGATCCGCATAAGCGGGATTGGGCAATATGGCTTTAAAGGGGATAATTTGCGCCATCGTTTTTCAATTAGCATAATTTAGTAGCCTCGTGTCGATGTTATTAGATTATGGGTTCTGGATTTAAACTTATGGAGTAAAGGTTCTGTTTTTTGGTCGCAAAAACCATATTAATATAAATATTAGGAACAAACGACTATGAAATTATTATTTTTTTATGGTTTAGATTTTTTGACCACATAATTCGCCTTTATTTTAATAAAAACGAGCATTTATAATCTTTGTTTTACCCTGTGTTTCGTTCATGAGGCAAAACAATCGGGGCAAATTGTAAGCCCTGCGTGTCTGCCAGTTCCACTATCTGAGCAGAGCTTGTCCCGATTTAATCGGGATGCTACCTTTAACAATAAATCCCTTCTTGAGAAAAGGATTTGAGCGAAAGGCGAGATTTCCTAATCAGAAAAATACCGGAAGGCACAGTACCCTTTTTGAACTTATTAAGAGAATCAGGACATTTTTTAAAACAAAATTACTTTTAAGCTGTATTGAATTAGAGAAGTTTTCTTGTTTTCTCATTTTCATAACTACCATAGAGCTATTTCAGCCAATAACCTTTCAATCAAACCGCATTTAAAATTTATTAATTAAATCTAAAAAATTGAAAGGAGATAAATTATGAAAGGAAATAATTTAAATGTTAGGTATTATTTGGCCCTTATTGGCATTTTCAACAACTAATAAAGTTATTTAGAATTTGTAAGCTATAAGAACAAGCAGGGCCAAAACACATAAAGGGAATGCCCACCCCTGTAGATGGGCGCATAACCATAATTAAAAAAAATGCAAACACAATCAAAAACCACAGCCCCTGTTGAAAGGTTTTTCAACGAGGTGATTAACTTGCACCAACCGGAAGTATTAGACCAGCTTTTGAGTACCGATTTTATTAGCCATGATTACCCTAAACCCCATGCCAATAATAGCAGAGTATCATTAAAAGAGGGGATGAATGCTATGATCAAGGCATTTCCTGATATCAATATAAAGATAGAAGATATGAGGGAATCTGGAAATGAAGTAGTAACCCGTGGCGCCTGGACGGGCACACAAAAATCTGATTACATGGGAATTGCAGCAACAAATAAAAAGGTAAATGTCCATTTTATCGATATCTGGAAAGTTGAGGATGGCAAACTAAAGGAAAATTGGGTACAGATGGATACAATGGAATTGATGCAGCAACTGGGCAAGATACCGCTTTCCT
>NZ_JAQBOD010000026.1 GCF_028288205.1 Mucilaginibacter sp. | reverse complement strand
ATTCAACATCTTAAGGTGTCTTAGCCAGACAGAGTAGCAATATTTACTTTCAATAGTACCACCTGTTCTATACGACAATAGTGTTTTGACAAATGGCATATGTAAGACCAGGCCAATTGTCATTGGTGTTAATTTTTCTTTCCACATGGTTATAATTATTATTAGTTTGTTTTATATAGAATGTTTCACAATACACTTAGCATCGCCAACTCTCTTTTCCGCTGACCTTCGTCAACTAAACTAATGATAATTAAGTACAAGTTCATCGACAGAAACGAATATGTAAAACGAGCACAGAATTTATACACACTATTTCACACCTTATACACACTATTTCACACCGGCCGGTCTTGTATAAAAAAGTTAGCAGATAATGTAAGTTAGCAGATGATGTTCTTCAGGAAATTATCTTCAACGCTGTCGTTGGCGATGCGAAAAAAGATTAGGGCGATCCTGTTAAAGTTGGTTGCTAAATCTGCTGTTATCTGACAGGCTTAGCTGTTTACTACCACGGTTCTGGTGAAACCCTAAAGCCATCACTATTAAACTATTATTTCACAATGTATTTAAATCATGGCTCGAAATTTAGGCGTATAACGGTATATCAATTTTAATAATTATGAAAAAATTACTGATTGCCTGTATTGCCGTTATTTTCAGTTGTAGCGCAATGGCACAAAATACAAAAACTGATACCATGCGCAAAATGAGTGATACCACGACGAACGGTGTTGTAAAGATCGATGGTAAAATGATGACGATGATGAACGGTCAGACCATGCCGATGACCCAGTCCATGACAATGTCTGACGGGACTATCGTTATGACCGATGGCACGGTAAAATGGAAAAACGGTAAAACAACAATGTTAAAAGAAGGCTATTGCGTCAAAATGGATGGCCAAGTTGAAAAAATGCCTATGAAAAAAGGCATGTAGAAAGACACCCTATAAGGGCAATTTGACCTTGTTGAAACCCCGGTCATGAAATATACCGGGGTTTTGTAGTGTAAATTGCAAAGAAAAAATCACCCAATATGATGAGAATAAAAATGAAGGAACCCGAGCCTGCACAGAATAATGGACAATTATCTTTAAAAGTATACAATATATCTTTTTATGAATTTAATTTGTTTTTAAAGAAATTATCATCAAGAAACCAAGGCTGAAAAGCAGTCTTCATTCTTTACCTTTTGCTATCCTCCTGGTTAAGGTTTTTCTGTTCTATCCCAGTGGCCAGCGCAGTTATCCCTGCCAGGCTGCCAAGCTGCATGGTATCTACAGCCGAACTGGGCACAATTACAAGTGTTGCGTTTTGCTTCAATCCCTCATATAGCATATTCATTGCCCTTAAATGCAAGGCTACCGGGTTGTTGGTATAGCTTGAGGCTGCTTCGGCAAATTTTTCAGCCACTTGTCTTTCAGAATCACCAAGAATTACACGTGCCTGCCGTTCTCTTTCTGCCTGGGCCTGCATGGACATCGCACTTTCCAATGCGGCAGGGATCAAAACATCCTTAACTTCAACAGAATTGACATTGATCCCCCATGGTTCAGTGCGTTCGTCGATAATTTTTTGCAGCACATTGCTGATCTTATCCCGTCCCTCAAGCATTTCCGAAAGCATGGTCTTCCCGATCACATCACGCAAAGCAGTTTGAGAAGCCCAGTTGATGGCATTATTATAGTCGGCCACCTCAAGTGCAGCTTTTTGCGGATCCAATACTTTCCAAAATAATACCGCGTCTACATCAACCGGAACCGTGTCTTTAGTAAGCGTTTTTTCTGCCTTAAAAGAGGTGGAGATCACCCGGGTATCAATCCAATAGGGTATCGTATCTATGATCGGGATAATAAAAAAAAGCCCGGGGCCCCTTAGCGATTGAAATTTACCCAGCCGCAGGACCACAGCTTTTTCCCAGGGATTAGCAATTTTAATCGCCGAAGAAATAAATGAGGCGATTATCAGTACAATTGCAGCTGCAATTGTACTTTCGGGCGCAGTTAAACTCCCTTTCATGGAGTAGGTTACTGCCAAACCTATGCCTAAAATTATGAAGAATATAACTGTAGGAAAAAAACTTTTACTTTGCATCAGAGGCCTCCTTATTTATGGTTTATATTGTAGAGTTGTGTACAGCAAACGCTTCACCGCCCCAGGTGCCGGTATTATTAAAAACAAGGCTAAAGATCGCTGTTAACATAACAGCATAAAAAAGTGCGAATAAAATACCGGCGAATGACATAATTGAAAAATTAAAGGGGTATTAATGAGGTCTGTAAGCTTACTTTATAACAAATGATTATAGGAAATGTTCCGGTTATTTTGTTCTATTAAAATTAAATGATACCCGTTGAATGTCAGGATTCCACTGTTCTAATTTTTTTGCAGCCGGCTGGTCGTCCGAATTGACCAATACGAGAAGCGGGACAGGGGTTAGCCGGGTCAACGGCTGTTACTTTCGGAAGGACTCCGAAAGATGACAATTATATTTATGTAACCACCAATGGCGGCATTTCTTTACCACTTTCCGGTGGGATTGAAAATGGCAGAATTGTGAAAATAAAAGTAAATTAGATCAAACTAAATAGCAGGACGGATGGAAAATAAAAATAAAATTCCCAGCCCTTGTACATGGGCCGGA
>NZ_JAQBOD010000055.1 GCF_028288205.1 Mucilaginibacter sp. | reverse complement strand
GGTTAACAATAACATAATATTAACGTCATCATAAACATATACAGGCAGCGTACCTTAGTATTGGACATAAAAATCACTGTTATGAAATTCATCGTCAATTTATTCAACAGCTTACGTGAATGGATGATCTTAAAAAGTATGAGATCTTCTTTTATACACTAAGTTTATTTTCACGAAATTTTTTCTATTACAATTATAATATACAATTTTGGGCATTGCGTAGCTCAATTTAATGGACTCTACTATTCAGGATACACCAATTAATAAACAACTTTTCGGCGAAGATTTTACGTGGGGGGTATCAACCGCGGCTGTACAAATTGAAGGCGCACATAATGCTGATGGCAAAGGCGAATCTATCTGGGACGTTTTTACAGCTAAAAAAGGTAAAATATTAAACGGGCACCATCACCGCATAGCTACCGACTTTTATAATCGTTATCAAGATGATATCGATCTGATCAAACAGCTTAACATTCCAAATTTCAGGTTCTCTATTTCATGGGCGCGTATTTTGCCTAACGGAACAGGTGCTGTTAACCAGGCTGGGATTGACTACTATAACCGTATAATTGATTATTGCCTGCAACAAGATATACAGCCCTGGCTAACTTTATATCATTGGGACCTGCCACACGCGCTCGAACTGCAAGGCGGCTGGACAAACCGGGCCGTGGTTGACTGGTTTACTGAATATGTAAAGATATGCGCCCATGCTTTTGGTGATAGGGTAAAGCACTGGATGGTAATGAACGAACCGGCGGTGTTTACAGGAGCGGGTTATTTCTTCGGAATACATGCGCCGGGTAAAACGGGCATTAAAAATTTCATGCCCGCTATTCATCATGCTGTTTTAAGTATTACGGCAGGGGCTAAAGTATTACGCGGCGCTTTGCCTGATGCGGAAATTGGCACTACCTTTTCTTGTTCATATATCGAACCCTATTCTGATAATCCTAAAGATGTTGCCGCGGCTGTACGTGTTGATGCTTTGCTTAACCGTTTATTTATTGAACCCATATTAGGTTTAGGTTACCCTGCCGAGCTTGCTGTATTAAAAGGCATGGAGAAATATATTTTGCCGGGCGATGAGGATAATTTAAAGTTTGATTTTGATTTTATCGGCATACAAAACTATACGCGCGAAATTGTAAAGTACTCTTTTTTTACGCCTTACATTCATGCCAGTCTGGTTAAAGCCGAAAAAAGAAAAGTACCTGTAACAGCCATGGGGTGGGAGGTTTACCCGGCCTCTATCTACCATATTTTAAAGAAGTATGATAAATACCCGCAGATAAAAAAAATATATCTTACTGAAAGTGGTGCCGCTTTCCCGGATGAGGTTATAAATAGCGAAGTTGATGACCCCAAGCGTGTTGAATACTTACAAAAGTACCTGCAACAGGTTTTAAAAGCTAAAAACGAGGGCTGTAAAGTAAGCGGTTATTTTATATGGACCCTTACCGATAATTTTGAATGGGCCGAAGGTTATAACCCGCGTTTCGGGATTATTTATGTTGATTTTGAAACGCAGCAGCGCATCATTAAAGCATCAGGACTGTGGTATGCTAACTTGCTGAGGTGATTTAGCAGGTACATCAGGATCGTGAAGCGGAAAGCTTATAAAAAATGTAGTTCCGGTTTTACTATCGCTGTCAAACCATATTTTGCCACCCGATTTTTCCATTATCTGCCAGCAAATTGACAGGCCCAGGCCAAAAGATTTTTCGCCTGCTGTACCCGGCCGTTGCGCTGTAGTAAACATATTGAAAACCTGGTCCTTTAATTTATCAGGTATGCCAATGCCATTATCTTTTACAGCTATAATAACCTCGTCATTCTGTGTAACAACCTTTACAAAAATTGATGCGCCGGTAGGGCTGAATTTTATAGCGTTACTGATAAGATTACTTATTACACGCCATATTTTTTCACGACAAATGTAAAGGTCCTGTGGTTTGCTTAGCGGTTCAAAGAATATTTTCTGGCCTTTTTCTGAAGCTTTAAATCGTAACAGTTCTACACTATTGCTCACAAGCGAGTTGATATCTATTTGCTCCAGGTTTAACTCTATCAAAGAGATATTTGTTGCTTCTAATATTTCTTCTATTAATTCTAACGAATTGTAGGAGGTTTCTTTAACCAGGTTTATTAATTCTTTCTGGTCATCAGTATATTCATCATCAGCCATTAAATTAGTTAATGATGCAATACCACCAATAGGGTTGCGCAAGTCATGAGCAACGGTACGTAATATCCTGTCTTTCTCCTGGCTGCTTATTTTAAGTTCATTTAAGGCGTTTTCTAAAATACTGTTTTGCTCATTTATTTGCTTGTTTAAAAGGTTAACAGTTTGTACATCTTTTTTAGACCTTATCCAGTTACGATAAATCAGCAATATAATAACCAGGGCCATTACAGCAAAAACTATTATTACGTATAATGATATTAGTTGTACCTTATTATTGCTGCTTAGTTTCTCAATTTGTTGCTGCTTTTCATAACTATCCAGCTGCTTATTTATATCGCTTTCTCTTAATAAATTAAGCTTTTTAATGTTCGAGTCTTTGAGTGTATTGTACGTTTGGAGATAACGTATTGCTTTTGGCAGGTTTTTTTTTCGAAGATAATACTTGCTCATTAAACGGTTCCAGTCTGTTTGAGCCTCCGCGTTTTTAACCTTATCCAATTGGGGCCGCATGGTATTTAATAAATCAATAAGAGCCTTATCCTTGTGGTGATCAAAATAAAGCTGGGCCAGTTTTACTTCTGTTAATTGGGCGTCGTTGTTGTCATATCCCTTTTGCAGATTAGTTTCAATACTCTTTTTTAATAGTTCAATGGCTTCTGTATACTTACCCTGTAAAACCAATACTTCGGCTTTGTTTCCACATATAACCCCTTTGGCCATATCAATCATTTTAAGCCGGTCTTTAAACTGAGAGCCATATTGATCCAGAAAATTTAAAGCCTTATTAAAATATACAACCGCACTATCCGGCTCATTATTGTGTTTGTAGCTTAATGCAATGTTATCCAGCAGTTCCTGTATATTATAAAAGGTTACAAACTCATTAGTAGTAGCGGAATGATAGCTATAACTTTTCTTAAAATAGTCTGTAGCAAATTTATAGTTACCCATCTTATAGGTTATCATACCCATACGATACATATATTCTGCAAGTGCTTTCCTGTTTAAATTATTTTTTCCAACAATATAGCCCCGGAAAAAATGCTTATAGGCCGCATTGTACTGCTGCATAGAGAAGTAGGCATCACCAATAGCAAAATTTGCTTCAGTATAAAGCGCCACGTATTGTTTTTTGGTTATGCTTTGGTTAGCCATGTTAAGCATGCTATCAGCATAAAGCAAAGCTTTTTTATTATCACCCTTTGTTTTGTGATTATAAACGTAATGAAACCCATACATTCTGAATTTATCTTCGATAGTGGGTTTACTGATTCGGTTTAGAGCTGAATCAAGAACGTGGAGCCCTTTATTAACCCTGTTGGTTGCAAATAAGGTATCTACTTTATTTAGTATAGATTTAAAACCGTCTGAATAACCTACAGAATCTGTTTTTTTTTGTTTGCAAGAATTTATTGCCAGTAATAAAACGCATAACCACAGCTTGTGAAAAGTGATTTTATAAGTAAAATATTTTTTCTGACTGATCAATGTATATTAACTATAGAGGACACAAATATAAGATTATCAGGCGTATATTTGGCTGTAAATGAATAGTCTTGTTGCCATTTTATTATTTAAATGCTTCTTCTCCGGTTATATCTAATCCTGTAATTAATAAGTGAATATCATGCGTGCCCTCATAAGTAACTACTGATTCAAGGTTCATCATATGCCGCATTATTGGATATTCGCCAGTTATTCCCATACCGCCAAGTATTTGCCGTGCTTCGCGGGCTACGTGCATAGCTGTTTCTACACTGTTACGTTTTGCCATTGATATTTGCGCAGGTGTAGCTTTGTTTTCATTCTTTAATGTGGCAAGCCGCCAAATCAGCAATTGTCCTTTTGTTATTTCAGTTATCATTTCGGCCAGTTTTTTTTGTTGCAACTGGAAAGCAGCAATTGGTTTGCCAAATTGTTTGCGTTCTTTGGCATACCGCAGAGCCGTATCATAACAATCCATAGCCGCGCCTAATGCGCCCCACGCTATACCATATCGGGCCTGGTTAAGGCACCCAAGCGGGCCTTTCAACCCGGATACATTCGGCAATAAATTCTTTTTAGGGATCTTAACATTATCAAACACCAGTTCGCCGGTAGCTGATGCACGTAATGACCATTTATTATGTGTTTCGGGCGTTGAAAAGCCTTCCATTCCACGCTCAACAATCAATCCATGTATTTTACCATGCTCGTTTTTTGCCCAAACAATAGCTATATCAGCAAATGGGGCGTTTGATATCCACATTTTTGCCCCGTTTAAAATATAATGGTCGCCGGCATCTTTAAAGTTGGTAGTCATGCCGCCGGGGTCAGACCCATGGTCAGGCTCAGTCAGGCCAAAGCAGCCAATTAATTCGCCGGACGCTAATTTGGGCAGGTATTTCATGCGTTGTTCTTCCGATCCGTAAGCATAAATAGGATACATAACTAATGAACCTTGTACAGATGCAGTTGATCTGATTCCTGAATCGCCCCGCTCAATTTCCTGCATTATTATGCCATAAGCCATATAATCTAAACCAAGCCCGCCATATTGCGCCGGAATAGTAGGCCCAAAGGCGCCAATTGCTGCCAGGCCTTTCAATAATTGTTTTGGAAACTCTGACCGCTGGGCATAGTCCTCAATTATGGGGCTTACTTCTTTTTTTACCCAATCGCGCACACTTTTGCGTATCAGTTTATGTTCATCTGTAAGCAGTTCATCTAATTGATAATAGTCTGGCGATTCAAAAAGATCAGTTTTTGGCATAAGGCATTTAATTAGTATTAAACAAATATAGCTGAATAGAAAATAGTGAGTAGTGAATGATGAATAAAAAAGTAAGCTAACTGCTCACTATTCACCACTCACTAAATCAACTAAAACAATTACTTTTGAAAATGATTGTAGCCTTGCACGGAGCGGAGTTTTTTGCCTATCATGGTTTTTACCCCGAAGAACAAAAAATAGGGAGTTATTTTATTGTTGATGTGGAGGTTGGCTTTACGCCAACCGGCAATATTAAAGAAGACAATTTAAGTAATACCGTAAATTACGAAAAGCTTTATGATATTGCCTGCGAAGAAATGAAGCTCCCCAAAAAAATAATTGAAACGGTGGCGCAGGCAATTATCAATGAGATAAAAAAACAATATGCCTTTGCAGATACTATACAGGTTGTTATTAAAAAGCTCAATCCGTTGGTTGGTGCCAAAACCAAATATTCAAGCGTTACAATTAATTACAGTAAATAATTATTTAGGATAATCTCATCATACCGGTAATTTTCTTTGGCCGGTTTGTTTTTGGTGAATTTTACCGCCACGCTGCTCATCCCGGTGATTCTTTCCGGTTGGAGTTTTATAAGTTAATGACATATAAATCAATTTATAATACATAAATCTATAATTTTGCAGGGCAGACGCATTAAAAAATCCACCATCCCAACCCTCTTTACCGCTTGCGGAAGAGAGGGTGATCGAGCGACTTAGCGATGATCGGGTGAGTACTAATAAAGCGACATTACCGCCAATGCACGGTGGCGATTACTCACCCCGACTACGCTACGCTGGTCGGCCCTCTCTTCGCTGCGCGGAAAGAGGGCAAAGAAATTTTAATACGTCTGCCCTGATAATTTTAGATTTTTTTAAATTTTATGACTTACAATAAAATAACCGAAGATATATTAATTGCAATTAAATTAATTGTAGGTGACGATGCGGTTATAATAACGCCTAATGACATGGAAAAATACAGCCATGACGAAACGGAAGATCTGCACTTTTATCCCGAGGTTGTTGCTAAACCCAAATCGCCGCAGGAAGTTGCAGCGCTGCTAAAACTTTGTAATGAGCATTTAATACCTGTAACACCAAGAGGTGCGGGTACAGGGCTAAGCGGTGGTGCCTTGCCTATAATGGGCGGCTTACTTATAGCCATGGAGCGATTTAACAAAATACTGAATATAGATGAGCAAAACCTGCAGGCCACTGTTGAACCGGGTGTAATAACAGAAGAATTTATGAACCAGGTTGCCGCTAAAGGTTTGCTTTACCCTATTGACCCGGCAAGCAAGGGCAGTTGTTTTATAGGTGGGAATGTATCGCACGGCTCTGGCGGGCCCAGGGTGGTAAAGTATGGTACCATACGCGAGTACATATTAAACCTGGAAATAGTTTTGCCATCGGGAGAGATAATCTGGACGGGTGCTAACACTTTAAAATATTCATCAGGATATAATTTAACCCAGTTGATTATCGGGTCGGAAGGCACATTAGGTATTGTTACCAAAATTGTGGTTAAACTTATTCCCGCGCCAACTACTGATGCCTTGATGCTGGCATCATTCAAATCGAATGAAGCGGCATGCGCCGCGGTACCGGCTATTTTCAGGGCCGGTATAGTACCATCGGCATTAGAGTTCATGGAGCGGAGAGGGGTAGAGTGGGTAATAGAGCATGACGGGATAATTTTTGATCTGAAAGATGATGTAGCCGCATTTTTGCTGATAGAAGTTGATGGTACCAATCCGGATGTAATATTTGGTGATTGTGAAAAGATCAATACTGTTTTAGAAGAATTTGGTTGTACAGATGTACTTTTTGGCGAATCGGCAGCACAAAAGGAAGAGTTATGGCGCATAAGGCGCACTATGGCCGTATCAGTAAAATCAAACTCCGTATACAAAGAAGAAGACACCGTAGTGCCCCGCGCGGCGTTACCGCAATTGATAAAAGGTATAAAAGATACGGGAGCTAAATATGGTTTTGAATCTGTATGCTATGGCCATGCAGGCGATGGCAACCTGCATGTAAATATTATTAAAGCCAACATGAGTGATGAAGACTGGAATACCAAACTGAAAGATGGCATACGCGAAATATTTGAGCTAACGGTATCTTTAGAGGGCACTTTATCCGGCGAACATGGTATTGGGCTGGTACAAAAAGATTTTATGCCAATAAAGTATTCGCCTATACACTTTGAGCTATGGCGTGGTATTAAAAAGGTTTTCGATAAAAATTACATATTAAATCCGGGGAAAATATTTGACCAAAAAAAGTAAAAACAGTGGATTGGACTTGTATATTTTGTAGGAGATCATTAAACATGAAGACGGAAAATATGGGTGACCAGCAGTATGGGAACGGGTTCAATATTTTGCTTCCCGCCGCCTTTCTTAATTATAAAACCAGTGATAATTAAGCAGTAATGTTTTTACTTTTTTTAAACAACATTTTTATATAGTATTTCTGAAGGAAATTTTTCGTCTGCTTCGATCAGTTTGGAGTGGGCGCTGCAAATATGCATTATTGCGGCGCTGGAGTCATTACTAAAACCACTTTTAGAGTAGGCACAAAACAGGCAAAAAGACTCTGTTGCACAAAACTTATTCCATAAGTGCTCCAGTTGTAGGGTAGCGCTACTGTTTCCGCGTTCCCACAATAATGCTACCATTTCGCCAAACGCACGTACCTGCCTTCCGTTTTTATTAGCTCTCTTCATAATAGGGCCTACCGTTTCCATGAAATATTTTTCATCGGGGTATCCATCTACCATAAACTTTGAAAGCGTTTCAACAGCATTTAATGGTATGTAGTCATCAGTAGCCATTAGTCTATTCAGGTCAAAGCCATATTTCACAAGCCGCGTGTTCAGTATATTCAAATGATTTGGAGTTGCAATAACAATTGCACAATTGTCCGCATTAAATCCCTCGATGACGTAATTAGTAAGTGTATTTAACAAAATGGAGTCGTCATCGTAAATTTGAACTATATGATTATCAGTTGCAATATCATTCCAGAAAATCTTGGTTTCACTACGGTACCACTCCCCAGTACTACTATTATCCATTTATTATCAGAAGTTAACTTGCATAAAACGCAAATCATCCGTAATTGTTTGTAATTATGTAAAATTTTATTCCTTTATATTAAACCAATTTGCACTGCCTCAATTATGAAAAAAATTAGTCTGATTATTTTTGTTATAGTTTGTTTGCTTGAGTTTAATGCTAATGCACAATTTAAAGGATACAACTGGGAAATTATAGCTACAAACGGCAACTTTATAGTAAGGGAAGAAGGGGATTTTGTAAATATTAAAGGGCTGTTTTACCTATTGGGCGGTCGGGGAATAAAAAATATTTCTGTATTTGATCCAAAAACATCCACCTGGACAAATGGTGCAAAACCGCCGATCGAACTAAATCATTTCCAAGCCATTGCATATAAAGATGAAATTTATATCTGCGGTGCCATGACGGGTGGTTTCCCGCACGAAAAGCCGGTTGCCAATATTTATATATATAATCCCGCATCAGACAGTTGGCGCGTAGGTGCAGAAATACCTAAAGACAGGCAAAGAGGATCGGGTGGGGTAGTTGTTTATAAAGATAAATTTTACCTGGTTAACGGGATATTGGACGGGCATTGGACGGGTAATGTTGCATGGTTTGATGAGTATAACCCGCAAACTAACCAATGGACCAAACTTAATGATGCCCCCAGGGCCAGGGATCATTTTAAAGCTGCCGTTGTTGGTCATAAATTATATTGTATTGCCGGTGTACAATCAAACGCAATGGAAAAGAAATTGTTAAATAATACTATTGCAGAGGTGGATGTTTATGATTTTAACACCGGTAAGTGGAGCACAGCAAATGCTAAGCTGCCCACGTTACGAGCGGGCAATGCCTTAGTAGTTATAAAAAATGAGATACTGATAATAGCAGGAGAAAGCACTGTCCAGAAAATATCGCATAACGAAGCGGAGGCCTACAATGTTAAAACCGACGAATTTAGAACATTACCACCGCTTATTGCGGGCAGGCATGCTACAGGAGCTATTTATTACGACAAGAAAATATATACCGCGGCAGGGGTAGGCAATAGCGGAGGGTCACCATTGTTAAATTCGATAGAGTGTTTTAGTCTCCGTCGTTAAAATTGCTTACGCTCATAAGTTGGTAATTGAATTGATAGCCAATAACTTTCAATTAATTCTATAGTGTATTTCATCTATTTATGATACTTTTAACATCCAAACCAAATTATGTTTACCGGGGATACCGATGTTTAAATACTTTAAAGGAATAGCTATTCGTAAAAATATTTACGCTGTTATCTTTATCAGTCTGATAATCTTGTTTTTTAGCAGTAAAGGATATACACAAAGTTTAGGCGATCCTATTGTTAATATAACTTTTGGCTCGGGCATAAATAAATATGCCGGCCCTTTACCAGCAGATTCGGGCTCAACTTCTTATACCTACAGCGCCGGTACACCTAACGATAATTATTATACCATTGTAAATACTTCAAGTAATACAAATGGGGGCTGGTGGATCACAACCGATCATACCGGAAACCAGGGTGGTTATTTTATGCTGGTGAACGGTAGTTATACACCCGGCATTTTTTATACCCGTACAGTTATAGGTTTATGCGGTAACACCAAATACCAGTTTGCAGCCTGGATGAAAAACCTGTTAAAAAACAACGGAATTTTACCTAATGTAACGTTTTCTATTGAAACTGCAGGCGGAGCTGTACTTGGCACGGGCAATACCAATGATATTCCGACTGGCGACGCATGGATACAATATCCTTTTACATTTACCACGCCGCCAGGTACCGACGCCATAGTTTTAAAAATGGTTAATAACGCTCCGGGAGGTATAGGCAATGATATTGCTATTGATGATATAACCTTTAGGCCGTATGGTGCCCAGGTGGCGGTAGTATTTGATCAATCTGTTACCTCACAAACGCTATGCTCGGGCACACCGCAAACGGTACATATTAATACAACCACAACATTGGCTGCTAACTATAATCAAAAACGTCAGATGCTGGTTAATGGTGTTTGGACAGACCAGGGACCGGCGGGTACTAATTCGTCCTTTAGTTTTTTATCACCAGCTATTGCCGGTACTTATTCTTACCGGATAGTTTCGGGGCAAGCGGATAATATTAATGTTTCCAATTGTGTAGTGTCATCAAACCAGCTCATATTAACGGTATTACCTTCGCCCGCGGCGGCACTATTAGCGCCCGATAATACCTGCTTTGGCGATTCAACGGCTTTTAAGGATAAGTCTACAGCAAACGTAAAAACATGGCTATGGAATTTTGGCGACGGTCAAACATCTGCCATACAAAATCCGTCGCACCTGTATGCAGCGCCGGGTACTTATATCGTACAATTAACGGTTACAAATAGTAATGGCTGTGCAGTGGCATCAACCCCTAAAAGTATACATATAGGGCAACCACCTGTTGCATCATTTAATTATTCAACACCCGATTGTGTTACTAAAGCCGTTACATTTAACGATGTATCAACCAGCGCGGAGGGCACAATAACCGCCAGCGCATGGAGCTATGGTGATGGCTTGACCGAAATCAAAACCGATAACCAGGCTTTTCGGCATATCTATGCTGCTACCGGTACTTATACAGTAAAATTGCTCATTACTAATGATAAGGGCTGTACATCAACCTTAATCAAAACCATTAAAATAAGCCCTCTACCCGTGGTGAAATTTGGTACGCCCGCGGTATGCCTGGCCGATTCATACGCTAAGTTTACAGACAGCACAACCATAGCCGATAATACCGCTGCCGGGTTTACTTATTTATGGGATTTTGGCGATGCAAACGCTACGGCTGCAAATCCTAATACATCAAACCTTAAGGACCCAACACATAAATATATACAGGCAAAACTATACCATGTTACACTCACTGTAACTTCGGTTAATGGGTGCCAGGTTACAACAGTTAAAGATTTTATGGTAAACGGCTCTACGCCAACCGCTATTTTTAATGTATTAAATGCCGCGGCGCTATGCAGTAGCCGGCCGGTGTATTTTACCAACGAGTCTGTGGTTGACTTTGGCAATATCACCAAAGTAATATGGTACTATGATAGCAGCGATATAACCATTCAAGAAACAGATAACAGCCCATATTCAGGAAAGCTTTATCAGCATACTTATCCCGAATTTCATACCCCACTGGCTACCCGGAATTACCAGGTACGTATGCTGGCTTATTCGGGTGGTACCTGTGTGTCAGAAATGGATAAAACCATAACCCTGCTGGCTACACCTGCTGTTTCTTTTAACACGCCCACTGCTGTTTGCTTAAATGCAGGTAAAATTCAGTTAAACGCGCAAGAGAACAGCGGCATTGCAGGATCGGGCGTGTACTCAGGTACGGGAGTAAGCAGTACCGGGTTGTTTGATCCTGCAGGTGCAGGCGTGGGCACATTTAATATAAAGTACATTTTTACAGCTAACAGCACCTGTGCTGATACCATAAGCAATACCATTATGGTTAAGCCGATACCAACTGTAAACGCGGGTACAGCAATTGCCATATTAGCAGGAGGCAGCGGCACCTTACATGCCACAGCAACCGGCGATGGTATTACCTACGCGTGGTTGCCAATTACCGGCTTAAGTAATGCTGCTATTCCTGACCCGGTGGTTAGCCCGGGGCAGGATATTACTTATACCATTACCGTAACTAATAGTGAAGGGTGTTCTGCAAGCGATAAGGTTACTGTTTCGGTATTAAAAAGCCCGGTTATACCTAATGCTTTTACGCCGAATGGCGATGGTATTAATGATGTTTGGGATATTAAACACCTTGATACTTATTTGGATTGTACGGTTGAGGTATTTAATCGTTACGGGCAAAAAGTTTATACATCAGTAGGTTATCCAATGGCATGGGATGGAAGGTTTAATAACAAGGACCTGCCCACGGGGGTTTATTATTACTTTATTGATCCAAAACATGGCCGTAAAATCATATCGGGCTATGTCACCATCATCAGGTAGAAGGCTGTTTAGCAAAATGTATCAGTCAGTTTTTCAGGGATTTAAATCCATCGCTTTTAAAGCAGCAGGCAGTAATGGTATTAATTTTGATAGTACAGTTATAAGTTGTTCAATATTGCATCATGGAGAATCTTAACAATCAATCTAACCGGTTAGATCAGCAAGACAAAGGCCGGCGGGACTTTTTAACTAAAACCAGCTTGCTTGCAGCAGGAGGCATAGCTTTAACCGGTATCAGCTCATGTGGATTGCAGAAGGGGGGAGACGATGATGTGACCACTAACGAGGACCTGATGCGCGAGCATGGTGTACTGAAAAGAATACTACTTATTTATGATGAGGCATCGTCACGGCTTATAAAAGGCAAGGACCTCAACCTGGAACTGGTTGGGCAATCGGCCAATCTTATTAAAAGTTTTGTAGAAGATTACCATGAGAAGCTGGAAGAAGATCACTTATTTCCACGTTTTGAAAAAGCCGGGCAGCTAACCGACCTCACCAAAATATTAAGAGTGCAACACAAAAAAGGCAGGCTATTAACCCTGCGTATTATTGAAAACGCAAAAAAGCCCAACCCTACACCTGATGAACGAAAGTTGATGGCGCAGGATATGCAGGCGTTTGTACGAATGTATAACCCCCATGAAGCCCGGGAAGATACCGTATTGTTCCCTGCCTTACATAAGCTCATCTCTAAACATGAGTACGATTCGCTGGGCGAAGATTTTGAGAAAAAGGAAAAGGAACAATTTGGTGGCGACGGCTTTGATATGGCCGTTGATAAAGTAACCCAAATTGAAAAAGGAATGAATATTTATGACCTTAACCTTTTTACCCCCAATATATAATTGTCAGGCAAATGAAGCGTTATCCGGCGACGAAAGCATACTATCAATATAATTGCCTATAGCCAATAAAGTACGGGCATCTAAATAATCTTCATGACGCTGCATCCACTCATTGCCTAATTTGTATAGCATGGCAACTTTTCCGTTCACCTGTACCCGCCACACGCGCCAGGTTTTAAAATAGTCGGCAGTTATTTGTATTATTTGAGTAGTACCGTCGGCTAACTTCATTTTAAATTTCATGTTGTGATGATTTTAAATAATTGAATAGTCCGTTTTCTTCAAATGGGCAGTGGGTTTTAGCGATTAAACATAATGCAAATAATACGCTATTCACCCGGTGGATATTGTGATTGTAAATGTTAAAATTGGTTAAGAAAAGTGACGGGTAGGTCATTTTTGATGGAGATTTGGATTGGAAAGCCTTACAGTACCCCGGGCAATTAAAACAACTCACCCAATAATATCCTGATCGGTAAATATACCTCGCCCTGAAAAATGTGAATAGTTAATAAGGCATCAGGGCAAACGCATTAAAAGAACTCAAAGCATATCGCATGTATAAGGAGGCTCCAATAGGGGCCAAAATAGGATTTGTCTTGTCTCCTTCTATAAACAGGGAGCTCCTCCGGAGCCAATATTTGCTGAAAACAAAGCGGACATTTGACTCCGGAGGAGTCCCCTCTTTATAGAAAATAAGCTATAAAGTTAGAAAAAGCTCCGTGGGAGCTTCCTAATGGTATGTGTTATTATTTTAATGCGTTTGCGCTGAATAAGATATATTATCCCACAATATTTGAAAGGATTTTTAGTTTCTTTGCAAAACAGTATTGAACTATGAAATTCCTTCCGAAACTACTTAGCATAACAGCCTTATCAGGCGTTGGGATAATATGCTTTTCTTTTAGTAAAAAGCCACAGGACCAGCCACATCGTTATGATCATGTAATTGTAGTTATTGAAGAAAATCATGGCTATAATGCACTTATTGGCTCGCCTAATGCGCCTTATATTAATCAACTTGCCAATGACGGCGCATTATTTACAGATTCGCATGGAGTAACGCACCCAAGTCAGCCAAATTATCTGGCCCTGTTTTCTGGCAGCGTACAAAATACCATAGGCGATGAGTGCCTGGTAACCATAACCCCGTATACATCACCAAATTTAGGTGCTGCTTTAATAGGTAGCGGTTTAACATTTAGCGGATATGCAGAAACTATGCCCTCGGCAGGATATTTGCCCTGTAATTATAAAATAAGCGATCTGACGCACCAATATTTATACGCACGTAAGCATGTGCCATGGGCAAACTGGTTGGGTAATAAAGTAAATGGCATATCGCCCGCGTTAAGTTTACCAATGGATGAGTTCCCTAAAAATTTTGATAAGTTGCCTACCGTTGCCTTTGTTATCCCAAACATGGATAATGATATGCATAATATAGGCGAATCTGGTGATGCAGCGGCCATACAAAGAGGGGATAAGTGGCTAAAGGATAATTTGGGTGATTACGTTAATTGGGCCAAAAAGCATAATAGCCTGTTAATAGTAACTTTTGATGAAGACGATTTTAAACCCGTTAATTATATCCCGACAATTTTTGCCGGTGCGAACATAAATAAGGGTAGATACAGCGAAAAGATCAACCATTATAATTTACTGCACACTATAGAAGCCATGTATAATTTACCGGTTAGCGACACCACAAAAGCTACGGTGATTACAGATGTGTGGAAAAAATAAACAGACTTACACCTTCACTGTTTTCCATTTCCCTTTTTTGAAATAGTACCATGCCGCTAAAGCAAGCATAGTTTCGGCAATGGGGATTGAAATAAAAGCTCCTGTAGCTTTCATACCCAGTGTTTTTGATAGAAAATAGGCTAAAGGTATCTGGATGAGCCAGAAACATACAAAATTTATCCAGGTGGGGGTTTTAGTATCGCCCGCGCCATTTAGCGCTTGTGTCATTACCATGCCAATGCCGTAAAAAATATAGGCAGATCCGAATATCTGCAAAGCCTGGATGCCAAATCTAACAACTGCTTCATCTTGGGTGAATATGCGGATAATAGGGTTTGAAAAAAACAGGAATATCACCATCACTATCCCCATAAAAACAGCGTTATACTTCGCGGTCATAATAACACTTTTTTCGGCTCTTTGGATTTCTTTGGCCCCAAGATTTTGACCCACCAGCGTAGCGGCCGCGTTGCTTAATCCCCACGCGGGCAGGATAAAGAAAACCACATTGCGTATAGCTACCTGGTAACCTGCCGATGCTGCCGTTCCACCTGTTTCGGCTACCAGCCGGGCTACAACTATCCAGCTGCCGCTTGCAATTACAAACTGCAAGGTAGCGGGCCAGGCAATGGTGATGATAGTTTTAATTATTGGCGCGTCAAGACTAAAATGTTTGGCTGTGAATTTTACAATACCATGCCCTTTTATTAAATGATAACATTGATAAAGCACACCCGAGCTTCTGCCTGTAACCGTAGCTATTGCCGCGCCTTTTAACCCAAAAAAATGAATTAAAATGGGGCACAGTATTATATTGGTTAAGCTGGCAATCCACAAGCTCTTCATGGCCATGGCCGCGTTGCCTGCCCCCCTAAAAATGCCGTTGATCAGAAAGATCAATATTATTACCAGACTGCCGCCAAACATTATGCGGGTAAATATAGCGCCCTCTGCAACAACGGCTTTACTTGCACCCATTAACGATAAAATATCGCCGGCATACACCATCCCGGCAACGGTTAAAAAGCCGCTGATAATAAAAGCTATAATTAATGATTGCGCGCCCGCATGTGCGGCACCTTCGGTATTTTTTTCGCCAATTCGGCGGGCCACAATGGCCGTGGCCGCTGTACTTAAACCTATGGCAATAGAATATACAATGGTTATAACAGATTCTGTAAGCCCAACGCTTGCAATGGCATTCTGGCCCAGCTTACTTACAAAAAATATATCCACCAAAGCAAAAACACTTTCCAGGCTTAGCTCTAATATCATAGGGATAGCCAGCAGGAACACCGCTTTGCGAATGCTGCCTTGCGTATAATCCTGTTCCTCGCCATTAAGCGATTGCCGTATGATAGAAAATATATTTTTGACGGTCATTAGTTGGGGTGAAAAAGGTATCGCCTAATTATCAGATCAAGACCTCACAAGAATAACCATTTGCGTTTAATACTTCAATTATTTTTTCGGGGACAATAGCCTCGGCTTCAATACGCAATATTTTGTCGCAGTCTTCCATATCAAAGTTTACCCGGCTATCCGGGAAATGATTTAACAATTGCTGAATTAATAACTCAGACAGCTTAATCTCCTCCACATTTGTTTTAAAAACTTCAACCACCATATTATTAATCGCCTAATGCTTTAGCTATATTTTTTAACTGATAGATATGTCTTTGAGCATGGAAAATATAGAACCATATAAACTCTGATCTTGTAAATTCACCAAATCCCGGCACTTCAAATGCCAGGCAGGTTAAGGATAGATCTAACGTTTTAGCCGCTTCAATTAATCTGGAAAAGGTATCATCAATCTTACTCAATATCTCTTGCTTATTTTGAGGCGCGTTTGATGGTAAAATAAAATCCGGAGATTTCATTTTGATATCCATATTCAGAAAGAGCTTAGCGGTTTCGGCTACTTTCTCGTCGCGGTTTCGCGCTGTTGGTTTGGTATTTCCGTAAAGCACACCAACCCCCACAGCTTTCAGAATATGATCTGATACTTGCCCGGGCGTCCAACTATCCTTAAAAGGAATAGTATTAAACTGGTCATCGCTAATTGAAGAGATGGCCAGTTCAAGCTCAGCCTTTGTGTCTTGTAATTCTGTTAAAACATCATTCATGCTAACTGCGGCTTATTTTTGGCTATCGTCATAATTCACCATCCATTGTACGCCATATTTATCAACCAGCATACCGAACCATGCACCCCAGAACATTTTCTCTAACGGCATCATTACCTGGCCGCCAACTGCAAGCCCATTAAAAAGACTGTTAGCCTCATCCATACTTTCAGGATCGATAGCGATGGAAAAATTATCGCCAAACTTTAAATTTTGTCCCATTGATTCCAACGCATCGGTACCCATTAATATATTGCCACCAATTGGCAGCGCTACATGCATAATTTTCTCTTTATCCTCTGCCGACATGCTATCGCCATGCGGCGTATCTTTAAAGCGCTGCAATGTTAAAAACTCACCGCCAAATACCGATTTGTAAAAGTTAAAAGCTTCCTCGGTCTTACCCAGAAAGTTTAAATAAGGATTGATCTTAGCCATTGTTTGTTGTTTTAAGTGAGCGTGATTGTTTTTACTAAGATACCTGCTTATAATGGTATTAAAAATGGTGTTAGCGGTCAATTATCGGGGGCATTTAAGACAAAAATTCTATATATTAGCCTTGCCATTTAAAACTTACGAATATGATACAATTAGGTCTTTTGCTCACCAATAGGTACCGGTTATTAAGCGTAGCCGCTATATTGGATGTATTTGAAAGCGTTAACCGGTTTTATGTTGCAGATAATAAAGAACCCGCTTTTAATATCAATCTTTTTTGTGCAGCTGATATAATAAAAGATAAAGCGATTGAATTTAACGGATATAAAATACAACCGGTTAATACGGCTCCAAAACAGGACCTGATATTTATTCCAGCGTTTAGGTCGGAGGATATTGTACAGGCAATTCGCGAAAATTATAATTATATACCCTGGTTGCAGCAGCAGTTTCAGGCAGGGGCCGAGTTGGCTTGTGTATGTACCGGCGCCTTTTTACTGGGCGCTACAGGGTTGCTTAACGGCAAAACAGCTACCACGCACGTTGATGCCTGTAAAGAATTTGCCAGCGCGTTCCCAACGGTAAAATTACAATCTGATAAAGTAGTGACCGGCGATGGTGGATTGTATACCAGCGGAGGTTCAACTTCAAGCTTTCATTTAATGCTGCACCTGCTGCAAAAATATTGCGGTAAAGATATAACCATACGTATAGCCAAATTATTTTCTATTGATATGGATAGGGACCAGCAAACTTATTTCAGCACATTCTCGCCATTACAAAGCCATAATGATGAGTTGGTAACTATGGCACAGCAAAATATAGCAGCAGCTTATCAAAATACCGGCACTATTGAAGAACTGATAAAAGAAATACCCGGGAGCCGGAGAAATATTGCCCGTAGATTTAAACTGGTAACCGGTATTACGCCTATTGAATATCTGCAAAAAACGCGTATTGAGGCGGCCAAAAAACTACTGATACAAACTAACCAGCAAATGACCGAGGTTATGATTAACTCCGGTTATAGCGACCCAAAAGCTTTCCGGAAAATATTTAAGAAAACAGTAGGGATGACGCCAACAGGGTATAGGGAAAAGTTTTATATGGGATAGGTAGCTGTCTGAACTATGATTTTGGGGATTAAAAGATTGCCTTGTTAGGAGTTATACAGGTAATCCTCAAATCTCGTAAATCATGGTTCAGCCAATAAATGCTGTAATAATTACTCTCCCCAGGCCGTAATCATCAAACTCCTTTGCCCACCATAGTTGCGGTGCTCACATAAATAAATACCTTGCCACATGCCTAAAGCTAATTTTCCGCTACGTATTGGGATGGTTACAGCGCTTCCTAATAAAGCGGCCTTTAAATGTGCGGGCATATCATCAGGGCCCTCATCGTCATGGATATAATCAGGATCATTTTCTGGTACGGTTTTATTAAAATACATTTCAAAATCTTTCCGCACGGTAGGATCGGCATTTTCATTAATGGTTAGCGAAGCCGAGGTATGCTGAATGAACACCTGGCAAATACCTGTTTTTAAATCAATGATCTGCGGTAGTGCTTGTATAACTTCTGCGGTAATCAAATGGAAGCCGCGCCTGTGGTGGCTAAGCTGTAATTGTTGCTGGTATATTTTCATGATGCTTTATTGATTTACCTGCAATAACAATGCAGATACTAAAATGTAATATAAAATAGTAATTTAGTAAAAACCTTTATTATGAATACTTTACTGTTTTTTGAATTTAACGGGGTCGAATTGATCTTTATAGCTTTTGCCCTGGCCTATCCGTTACTAAGTATAATTTGCTTAATTGATATTGTACGTTCAGATTTCAAAGATTCTGTTACTAAACTAATATGGGCGCTTATTGTATTATTTGCCCCTTTTATTGGCTCAATAGTTTACCTCATCATTGGGCGTAAGAGCAAAATATCTGTTCCTTAGTTGGGCAGCCATCACTTACAAATTAAATGTACTGTAACTATATATATTAAGCAAGGTCTAACATAAGTTAACATTGTATTTTATATTATGCGCTATTTCCTTTGCTTTTTATTACCCCCGCTTGCTATATTCACTACGGGCAGGATAGGGGGCTTTTATCCTAAGTATTTTCCTGACGCTGTTTTTTTGGATCCCCGGCGTTATACATGCCATATTAGTAACCAATGATTATTATGCCGTTAAAAGACATAGGCAGCTGGTGCGTGTAATGAAACGTAACAGGTAATACAGTTAGCAACATAATTATTACAATCGATTTCATTGTCTTTAAAATCTATCTTTTTACTGTATAAACAGGCAGTTTTTACCTTATTGCCGGTGAAAAACCAACTACTACATCGATTGAGAAAGCTCTTTTCGACAAAAATTATTTGGTTAATTGTAAAATAACCAATTAATTTATAGATAATTATAAACCTCTTAATGAAATTAGCCAAGTTTAAAGTTAACCAAGCTGTAAAGCTGGGTGTTGTTGACGTGGATAACGCTGTTATAAAAGTTATCCAATCGCCCGGCAACACTATTGACCCTATGATAGCCGTAATAGAGGGACTATCTAACGGAACATCTCCCGAATATACAGGTGAGACATTTGCTATAAATGATGTTCACCTTTTATCGCCCATATCCCAACCCAATAAAAATATTATTTGTGTAGGTAAAAACTATCATGCACACGCCAAAGAATTTGCCGGCAGCGGGTTCGACTCTAACAAAACAGATGTTATCCCTGATCTTCCTATCATTTTCACCAAGGCCCCAAGCTCACTTAACGGGCCCTATGATGATGTTGTAGTTCCGTGGACGTTATCAGAAAAAATTGATTATGAGTCTGAGCTGGGCGTTATTATTGGTAAGGGCGGTCGTACCATCAGCAAAGAAAACGCCTACGACCATGTTTTTGGTTATACTGTTATTAATGATGTTACCGCACGTGATACCCAATCGGCCCATAAACAATGGTTCCTGGGTAAATCTATTGATACCTTTTGCCCTATGGGTCCATGGATCGTATCGGCAGATGAGGTTGACCCAACCAATATGGAGATAACCGGCATAATAAATGGCGAAGAGCGTCAAAGAGCCAATACCAGCGACCTGATATTTGATATACCAACCATTATTGCCGCTATATCGGCAAGTATGACCTTGTCGCCGGGCGATATTATAGCAACCGGTACACCCGCAGGAGTAGGGATAGGTTTTAACCCGCCCAAATTCCTGAAAAAAGGCGATGTAATGAAAATAGCTATATCAGGAATAGGATATATTGAAAATACAATCACATAAAAATTAACCATAACAATTAAAAACATGTTTCTAACTATTAAAGGCAAAACAATTGCAGTAGATGTAACCGGCGAAGGCGAAGCTATTATCCTGGTTCACGGTTTAGGCGGCACATCAAATTTTTGGGCGCCTGCCACAATTGAATTTGGTAAACAATATAAACTGATAGCTCCCGATCTGCCAAGCGCAGGACGATCAGACAATGCCGAGGGAATTTCTATTCCTGAACTGGCTGAGTATATGTTTGCTGTTTTAGATGAATTAGGTATTGATAAAGCTAAAGTTATTGGTCACTCTATGGGTACCATAGTTTGTCAGCACATGGCTGCATCACAACCCGGCAGAGTTACGGACCTTGTATTGCTGGGCCCGTTAGCCGAAGCACCTGAGCCTGCGCGCCCTGCTTTAAAAGACCGTGCCGCGTTGGTACGTGAAAAAGGTATGACCCCGGTTGCTGACGCCATATCAGTAGGTGGCTTATCAGAAGAAACCAAGACTACCAGAGGGGTAGTGGTAGGTTATGTACGCGAATCATTAATGCGTCAAAATGCCGAAGGTTATGCACAAAGCTGTATCGCTTTATCAGAAAGCGTTAAAGCCGATCCTGAAAAAATTACCTGTAAAACATTACTGATAACCGGTGATGAAGATAAAACCGCTCCGCCTGCAAATGTTGAGAAGTTGCATGCAGCCATAAGCGGCTCACAATACGAGTTGTTAAGCGGTTGCGGCCACTGGACAATAAGCGAAAAGCCAAACGAGGTTTTAGCATTGATTAAAAAATTCTATACTGCTTAGTAGTATAGAATTTTTTGTTTACAGCCCATGTTATGGCTGCCTGTCGTTCTTTATTTCTTTCTTAATATTTCCTACGTATACAACACAGTAAACCAATTATAGTGTAACCCAAATACACGCAACAAACCAATTAAAATGTATAATTATGAAAGGGAATTCAATTTTATTTAAAAACGTAAACGTTATTGATTGCGATAACGAGCGTACCTTTAACGGCGATGTGCTGGTTGAAGGTAACCGTATTAAAAAAGTTGCCGAAGGTGGCGGCATTTTAGGTGATGGTGATACCAGAGTAATAGAAGGCAACGGCCGCACGCTGATGTCTACCCTATGCGATGCGCACACCCACTTAAGCTGGAACAGCGGCGATTTAGACTTTGTACAAAATATGCCGGTAGAAGAGCATATGCTGGTATGCGTCGAATCGGCTAAGATGTATATTGATGCCGGTTATACCATGTGTGTTGGCGCTGCATCGGCAAAAAACAGGCTGGATATTGTTATTCGCGATGCTATAAATGCCGGGCGTTTTCCCGGTCCCCGTTACCTGGCTAATGCTATGGAACTTGCTACCTCAAATGGCTTATTACTGCCAAAAGCATCAAACGTAGTTGATGGCGTTGACCAGGTACGAAAAGTTGCCCGTGAAATTATTGGCAGCGGCGTTGACATGATCAAACTAATATTAAGCGGCGAAGAAATTACCACCCGCGTTTGGGCACAACAAACATTTTTTGATGATGATGAAGTAGCTGTGGTTGTTAAAGAAGCACACAGGTGCGGTGTAAGGGTATCTGCCCACGCGCGTAGCGCCGAAAGTATAAAAATGTGCCTGCGTAATGGCGTTGATGTTATTTATCATGCAAGCTATATTGACGACGAAGGTATGGATATGCTGGAAGCTAAAAAAGATACTGTATTTGTAGCACCTGGCCTAAACTGGATAACCGCGACTTTAGAAGATGCCGGTCAGTTTGGCTACTCGAGCGAGCTTGCAGAAAAGGTAGGTTACAAAAGAGAGTTAGAAAATGCCGTAAGGGGCCTTACCGAAATGCACAAGAGAGGTATAAAAATACTTCCGGGCGGCGATTATGGTTTCCTATGGACACCGCACGGCACTTATGCAAAAGACCTGCAAATATTTGTTGAGCGTTTAGGCTGGAGTACTATGGACACCATTCGTGCGGCCACCGTATGGGGCGGCGAAATAATGAATATGCCAAACGACCTGGGTAAAGTTAAAGAAGGCTACCTGGCCGATCTGTTACTGGTTGATGGGGATCCGCTTAAAGACATCAAAATATTGCAGGACAAAAAGAGACTGCATGGCATCATGAAAGATGGCAAGTTCCATAAGGACCCTATGACGGTAGGCACCCCGTATGAAGAATTGGTAGAAGCATAACATCACAATTAATTATAGCAGGCCGGTTGAAGCGATTCTGCCGGCTTTTTTGTGTGTCTAACCATGATTTTTAAGATTGTTCTGATTAATTATAAAAAAACCTAAAATTCTTTAATCCTAAAAATCAGATAGTGTCTCAGTTTGAAATTAGTGTATAACTAAAAATAAAGCGAGATTTGAAAAGGCAGAGTAAACGACCCGTAATTTTATATTTTATATGAACGTACAAGAACAAATCAAAAACTATATTACTAGCCAACCTGAATCAAAGCGTAGTGATATGCAACAGTTGCACCAGCTCACACTTCAAGTTTTACCAGGTTGTAAATTATGGTTCGACAATGGTAAAAACAGCGAAAATAAAACTGTTAGTAACCCTACTATAGGCTATGGATTTTACACCATAAAATATGCTGATGGAAAGACCAGGGATTTTTTTCAAATTGGTTTGAGCGCAAACAAAACCGGAATCTCTGTCTATATCCTTGGTATCAATGATAAGACATACTTAGCCCAAACGTATGGAAAAAACATAGGCAAGGCGAGTGTGACTGGTTATTGCATTAGGTTCAAAACGCTAAAAGATATAAACATTGATATACTTGAAGCGGCAATACGATATGGGGGTGAGATTACAAGTGAAAATTAAATTTCAAACTGAGACACTACCAAAAATCATGGTTCAGATAAGAATTTATTGTAAATTTAATCCAACCAATTGCTAACCAGCTTTAAATCCCACGGGAAATGAAAACACGTAAAACTTACTTAAAGTATATTGTTGTATCAGTTACAGTATGCCTGTGCCTGGCATTAGTTTCTTTTATTTTTGCAAAGCAATTTAAAGCCGATGGGAATGAAGATGGCACTATTTACCAATTCGCCATAGCCAAAAAAGGAATAATGATTGATAATGCCACCTGTTATGCTTACATACCCGGCGACGTAGGGACGATACGCACAGTAATTGTACACCTGCATGGCTGTACCCGCGAAGGTGATGCCTGGCAAATGATGTTTGATGAGCAATGGAAAGAACTTGCCAAAAAATGGCATGCTGTATTACTGGCGCCAAAGTTTATTACCGGGGCAGGTAATGCGAAAACATGTATCAATTGGTACAATCCGGATAATGGTACAAACGAAGCTTTCCTGGAGATGTTGGATAAACTGGCAATAAAAGCTAATCACCCCGAAATTAAAACGGTTCCGTGGGCGCTATGGGGGCATTCGGGCGGGTCAATTTGGGTAACTTCCATGACGGGTAAGCATCCGGAAAGGGTTGCTGTAACCGTAGCCCAAGCCTGTGGGGTAGATATAGCTGATGTTCCGGCTGCATTAAAAGTGCCAATATTGCACCATAACGGTATACAGGATCTTTGTTATAATAACGCCACCTTATTTGCTAACGGGCGTAAAAAAGGAGCATTGTGGGCACATGCAGTCAACCCGGTAGTAGAGTCGGCAATGGATGGGCACCAGGTGCATGATATGCGTTTTTTGGCTATCCCCTGGATAGATGCTTGTTTGGCAATGCGGCTCCCTGCAAAAGCTGGCAATGCTAATCTGCGCGATATGGATGTTACCAATGCCTGGCTTGGCGATACAGCTAAAAGAACCGTTGCCCCGGCCGCGTCTTTTAAAGGCGATAAACTGGCTGCCTGCTGGTTCCCTGATAAAGAACTTGCAGAGAAATGGGTAGAATATATGGCAACCGGCAATGTAACCGATAAAACACCGCCGCCTGCGCCGCATGATCTGGTTGCAAATTTTTGGGGTACTAATTTAATGTTAAAATGGCATGCCTCGCCCGACCTGGAAAGCGGCATTAAAACTTTTATTATTTATCGTGATGGGGTTGAGCTGACGACGTTAACTTATAGAACCAAAACCACATTTAGTAAACTAACCGGTTACCAGCGATGGAACGATGGCGATCAACCGGCTCCAATACCGGCACCCGAATTAACTTTTACCGATAATAAAGTTGATGATAAAGTAACTCATACCTACCAGGTAAGTACCGTAAACTGGTCTTATTTGGCGAGTGAGAAGAGCAAGCCTGTTACATTAGAAAATGGTAAGATCAAATAGCTGTTATTGCCTGCTGTAGTAAGTATCTACTATGTATTTGTAAGAAGTATTTACATCAAGCCCCCAGCCGGGTTGTGGATTGCTTTGAAATATGGTTTCCAGCCCGAGGTCCATATCGGTTAACCGGATGATAGGCTTAGTTTCGCTTCCGCCACCATTTTGTTTAATGGTTAATACCGAACCTAAAATTGTGTAATGCAAATAGGAGGTTGTATCAGTACCATAAACCGATGAACCTGCTACTTTATGCGGGATAGTAGTTATGTAGGCAGAACCATCGTTATTAAATATTTCATACCATGCCTTCGGATTTGTGGAGCTAAACAACATGGTAGTGTCTTTTACAAGATCGGCGGTGTTCAAATCATATATCATAGTGTGCTGCTGGTAAGCCAGCCACTTGCCGGTTATTAACGCAGCGTGTGATTTTCCGCCAATTATTTCGCTTTTTTTACATGAAAATAAAGCGCATGCGAAAAATAATATTAGTGATAGGTAGGTTAGGTTTCTCATAGGTTAAGAAAGATGTAGGCAAAATTATCAAAACAAATAATTCTTCGGCAATTGTAACGAAATATTTAGTTTAATACAGTTTGAAATTAAAAAAGGGGGGTATCAGGTGTTTATACGTAACAATAAATGTAGTTGTTATGTTTTGTTATAAAAGTATAAGTTTACAGGCGAATGTAAGCACGTTTAATAAAAATGAACAAAATGAACGACATTTTAGGCCGGGCCCTACTTGATCATTACCACAATTTATCTAAAAGTAAACTTTGGATCAATAATAAATACGGGCCGCCCGAAGAAATGCCTATAGCTACTTATTTTAGGGAAGAGAACGATATGCCCGATATTGAATATATGGCCATGGAACAATGCCGGGGGAAGGTATTGGATATTGGTGCGGGAGCAGGCAGCCATGTGCTGCTTTTACAAGAACAGGGATTGGATATTACAGCGATAGATATTTCGCTGTTGTGTGTGCAGCTAATGAAGGAGCGGGGTGTGAAAAAAGCAGTTGAGGCTGATATATTTAATTATAATGCAGAGAAATTTGATACCCTGTTATTTATGATGAATGGTATTGGTTTGGCAGGTACACTTCAACAATTAAAACAATTGCTTACCCATTTAAAAACCTTGTTAACTAAAGGCGGACAAATATTATTCGATTCATCAGATATTGCTTACCTGTACGAAGGCAAGCTGCCCATGCAAGGCTATTATGGCGAGATACAATATCAATACAGCTATAAAAAACTAAAAACAGAATGGTTTAACTGGCTTTATATTGATGAGCATACCTTGCAGCAAATTGCTGCCGAAACCGGTTTTAGCATGGAAGTGCTATTGGAAGATGAGTTTGGGCAGTATTTGGTTAGGCTGACTTTAATGACTTGAAATTGCGGCTGGCACTCTGACACCAATCATTTAGCTCTTAATACTACCTCTTATTAGCCTTAAACACCCGTATAAAATTACCACCAAATATTTTGGCAACATCTTTCTTACTGTAGCCAAGCTTTAATAGTTCGGTTTTTATTTTGGGATAATCAGCAACGCTATCCATTTCCTGCGGAAATGATTCTGAACCATCAAAATCTGATCCTATGCCTACATGCTCAACCCCAATAAGTTTGGCTATATAATCAATATGTTTAATGAGCATGCTTAATGGCGGGCGCACCATGTCCGATTCTGCTTTATGTATCGCGCTTAATCTTTCGGTAGCCAGATCCCTATCTTTATAAATTTTTATAAGCGAGTCAAGTTCCGGGCGGTGTGCCCTTATAAAAGTACCTTCTTTTTGCGCATAGGTACTGTCAACAAAACCGCTATAAAAGTTAACAAATATTACACCGTCATTTTTTGCAAGCGCCTGTAATTGCGCGTCTTTCATATTACGGCGGTTTTTATTAAGTGTCCACGCGCAGCTATGCGATGCGATAACCGGTTTTGTACTGGTAGCTATTACATCATAAAAGGTTTGCTCGCCTACATGCGATACATCCACCATAACACCCAGATCATTTAAGTGATGTACTATCTGTTTGCCATAATCAGTAAGTCCTTTGTGTTTTAAAGAATCTCCCTTAGTAGTTTCATCAGCTGCTGATGTTGCCCAACTGGTGCTGTTATTCCAGGTTAGCGTTAGGTAAGCCATGCCACGTTTGGTCAACAGGTCAACATAACCTATACTATCCTCAATCATGTGGCCGCCTTCCACACCAATTAATGCGGCCAACTTATTTTGCTTAACCGCTTTGGTTAGTTGTTTAGGCGTAGTAACCATGGCTATCATATCCGGGTGCCGATTAATTAATGAGTATAACGAATCTATCTCGCGGTTAGCCATTGCGTAAGCTGTACCCTTACTATACTGCCCGCTGCACCATATAGAAAATATCTGCGCGTTTAACCCGCCTTGTTTGGCACGTACCAGGTCAAAATTACCAATTGGCTGTAATTTACCAAGGTCGGCGCCGGTAATTAATTGGTTTGATATGGCATCGTTATGGGTATCAACAAGCAGTTGCGCTTTTGTACTTAATGCTAAAGGTAGCAGCAGGATCAGGATCAGTTTTTTCATGTTGTAATTTAAAATAAAAATAAGTACAGTCAAACTTTAACTCCATTTATAGCCCGGCATATCATAATAATTACAAATGATTAAACTATAACCCGTTTCTTTGTTCTATATCTACAAAAATATATTTATGAAAAAGCTACTTATACTTGCCGCAATTATTATTGTTAGTTATAATACATTCGCCCAAAATGTTGACCTGCGCCGCAAAATTGAAGTTACCGGCACTGCCGAGCAGGAAGTTACCCCCGATATTATTAATGTTTCCATTTCTCTGCAGGAATACATTAATGGGAAAACAAAAGTTACTATAGATCAGTTAGAAAACCAGTTGGAAGCGGCTGTGCGCGATGCCGGTATAGCTAAAGATGATTTTACAGTAAATAATATGTCGGCCTATAATAATACTTACCAAAAGAAAAAGAACCCCGATTTTTTGGCTTCAAAACAATATGGCATTAAATTTCATGACCTGAATAAATTTAACCAGATACTAAGCAAGGTTGACCCTAAAGGCATACAAAGCACCAATATTGACAGCTACAACTACTCAAAAATAGATCAGCTAAAAAACGAGCTTAAGCTAAAAGCGTTGTTAGCGGCCAAAGCCAAAGCAACCTATTTGCTCAATGGCCTGGGCGAAAAGCTGGGCAACGTACTAAATATTACCGAAAATGATAACAGTAATTACCCGCAACCAAGGCAGGTTATGTATAAAGCTATGTCGCTTAATGAAGTTAGTATTCCTTCCGAATCGGACATTAATTTTAAGAAAATAAAATTAAGCTTCCAGGTAAATACGGTGTTTGAGATAGGGGTGAAGTAATTATCTGGATTTTCAATCCCGGTGTATATTGCTTGTAGTACGAGTGCCCGAAAGATTAAAAAAAAGCGGCGGGTTGTGCGATACTCCTCTTGAGAGAGCAATAACCATTAAAAGACAGTATGCAAATTTATATCAATAACATTGTCTTGGCGGGGTCGCAAATTGTAAAAAAAAAGTGTTTCACATCAGGTGTTTCACCCTATTTTTGTAAAAATCTTAAAAACAGCATAAAATACTTATTAAGGTATTTAGGTACATCTACCTAAAGTATTTGTACTGTTTCAAAGTGTTTCACTCATTTTGTCAAATTACTAAATATCAATAGGTTAACCTAAAAGAGTGTTTCATCTGTTTCATTATTTTGTGAAACACTACATCACCTTTTAATTAGTATTTAATATTAGCCTGGGCTCGTCATACTCAATCATTCGCTTGCGTTCGTTGCTGGGTATTTTTACGGATTTATTAGCCGAATAATCATAACAGATACAAACTGTTTTGCCGGTGGTGCAAATCTCCTCACCATGTGGAGTTATCTTAACCAGTACATGCATTACATCAAAACTGCTGTTACCAATACGCACCACGCGTACATAGCAGGCAATGTGGTCATGCAAGGTTATGGGCTTCAGATAATTTACTTCCGACCGGCCCACGATGATACCGTTCTCACTGAAATTCCAGTCGATGGCTTCTTTCCAATAATTAAAGCGGGCAATTTCAAAATAGGTTAAATAAATAGCGTTGTTAACGTGCCCCACCGCGTCTATATCCGAGAAGCGGATAGGGATATGGGTTTTGTACTTGTAATCTGATAGTTTTTCAGCCATTGTGTGCCATTATGTCTGGTAAAAATATAGTTAAACGACAAATTGTCTTCTAAATAACTTCAAAAAGCTATTGGTACAACAGTTGAACAACCACTGGCGAAGATAATAAAACAAAAACTTAGGAGGATATAAAAATGACTTTAGTAAAATTTGGCAAGGATCAAAAAAACAGTTTAGTGAATCCATTTTTTAATGATGTGTATTCATTATTAAACGATTCGTTTTTAAACGAAAAATTAGCAACCCGTACACCTGCGGTAAACATTGCAGAAAGCGATAATCAATTTGAAGTTGAATTAGCAGTACCGGGCTTAAGCAAAGAAGATTTTAAAATTAATTTGGATAAAGATGTATTAAGCGTTTCGGCCGAAAAGAAAACTGAAACCGTGGATGAGAATAAAAAATTTACCAAACGCGAATACAGCTTTAATTCATTTTCAAGGTCATTTACCTTACCTGAAAGCGCGGATCATTCAAAAATAGAAGCTGATTATACAGCCGGAATTTTGAAATTGACCATCGCTAAAAAAGATGAAGCTAAATTTCAATCAAGAGAACTAGCTGTAAAATAAGTTATATCGGGAAATCCAAAGGTCCGGTTTGTGGGGAAGCTTTATGAGTGAAGAGGACCGGACCGAGGAATACCGAAAAGAGAGTTTTCATAATAGTAATGTTGGTTTAGTTTGAAAAAGGCCGTTTCCGTTTTGGGGACGGTCTTTTTCGTTTTGGCCTCATCCACCCTCTCTAAAGGACAGGGCTTTATAAGCTGCTTAATCACGCATATTAATATACTGCAATGGCTGGTCAAAACTTTCTTTGCGGCAAAGGGCGATAACCGCTTGCAGGTCGTCGATCTTTTTGGCTTGTACGCGCACCTGGTCATCCATTATGCTGGCCTGTACCTTTAAGCCGCTGTCTTTAATTTTCTTAACAATTTTTTTAGCGGTATCCTGGTCAAGGCCTTGCTTTATCTTAATTTCTTTACGTATCATGTTGCCCGACGCGGCTATTTCCTTACCAAAATCCATTGCTTTTGGGTCAAGCTGCTGCTTTACCATACGGCTTATAATGGCGTCCTGTATGGCTTTAATACGCATATCGTTCTCGGTAACTACCGTTATTACGTTAGTCTTTTTATCAAGCTCTATGGTGCTTTTTGAGTCGTTAAAATCATAACGGTTCAAAATTTCTTTTTTAGCAATGTTGATAGCATTATCCAGCGTTTGGCCGTCTATTTTGCTTACTATATCAAAAGTTGGCATGGGTAATTGGTTTAAAATTGATGTTTACAAAATTAATGTAATGATAGTATATATAAAGCCATAAAATCAAATAGTAACTATTATTGTTAAAAACAAAAGCATAATATACCAATCACTTAATATTAACTTAACAAATAAATAAGCAGATTTGCATACAGTGCTGCAAAGCACTCAATTTATATGGATATTAAACGCATACCTTTAATTAACAGAGAAATTAGCTGGTTATATTTTAACGAACGCGTTTTACAAGAAGCAGCCGATCCAACTGTACCCTTAATTGAAAGGATAAAGTTTCTTGCTATTTTTTCGTCAAATCTTGATGAGTTTTACCGCGTTAGGGTGGCAACATTAAGCCGCCTTACCAACTTGAATGAAAAGGCTAAGGAAATTTTAGGTTATAACCCCAAAAAGCTATTAAACCAAATAAAAAACGTTGTTGTAAAACAAGAACGGAAGTTTAATAACCTGTATGAAAATATCATTGTTAAACAGCTTGCCGAAGAAAAGATATTCCTACTTAATGATAAACAGTTAAATGTAGCTCGGGGTACATTCGTAAAAAGCTATTTCCGCGAAAAACTATTGGCAACGCTGGTGCCCATTATGCTGGATAATACAAATATATTGCCAGAGCTGCGCGACCGTTCCATATACTTTTTTGTAAAGCTTACTAAGGATAAAAAAATAACATACGCTTTAATTGAAATACCGGATAATCTTTCCAGGTTTATTGTATTACCCGAAACTAATAACCTGAAATTTATTATTTTATTAGATGATATTATACGGTACAGCCTGGAGGATATCTTCTTTATATTCGAGCATGATAATATTGATGCCTATTCCATACAGCTTACCCGCGATGCAGAATTAGATCTGGATAAGGAAGTAAGCGAGAAATTTATTGATTCATTATCTAAAAGCTTACAAAAACGGCGTAGGGGTAAACCTATGCGTTTACTATATGACTCTGAAATGCCGCTGGATATGTTAAAGTATTTGGTAAGCAAAATGGGCCTGCATGGCGAAAGCCTTATCCCCGGCAACCGTTACCATAACTTTAAAAATTTCATTGCTTTCCCTAACGTGGGCGGGCCCGAGCTGGAGTATGTAAGATATGCAGCATTACCGGTTGATAACCTGACGTTTGATAAAAGCTTAATGGCTATGATAGCTAAGCAGGATTATCTAATCAACACTCCTTATCAAACGTATGATTATGTGATCCACTTTTTACGTGAGGCCGCTATTGACCCAAAGGTTAAAGAGATAAGTATCGCGGTGTATCGCCTTGCAGAAAATTCGCGTATAATGCATGCTTTGATAAATGCGGCAAAAAATGGCAAGAAAGTAAATTGTTTAATTGAGCTGCGGGCGCGTTTTGATGAACAAAACAATATTACCTGGAGCCGCAGGCTGGAAGAAGAGGGTGTAAATGTATTATACGGTATTGATGGGTATAAGGTACACGCTAAAATATGTTTAGTAAGCCGCACAGAAAAGGATAAACTGGCTTACTATGCTTGCTTATCTACCGGAAATTATAATGAGAAAACGGCGGGGATGTATGCCGACCACACCCTACTCACTTCCAATAAAAAAATAACTAATGATTTGGTAAATGTTTTTAAAGCTTTAAATAAAAACATATTACCTAAAGGGTTAAAGAGCCTTATTGTGTCGCCAATTGATTCGCGGCAGGCAATTTATAAATTGATAGATACCGAGATCAGGCATGCCAGGGCCAAAAAGCCCGCTTACATGATCCTGAAAATGAATAGCCTGGCTGATGAGCAGTTAATTACTAAACTATACCAGGCCAGTAACGCCGGTGTAAAAATTAAAATGATAATAAGAGGCATGTGCTGCCTGGTGCCCGGTATAAAAGGTTACAGCGAAAATATTGAGGTAGTAAGCATTGTAGACAAATACCTGGAACATGCCCGTGTACATATTTATTGTAATGGCGGAGACGAACTGATGTACTTAACATCTGCCGATTTTATGACCAGGAACATTGATACCCGTGTTGAGGTTGGTTTCCCTATCTATGATAAAAAAATCAAGAAAGAGATAAGGGATATAATTGATATTCAGCTTAACGATAATACCAAAGCACGCGAAATTAATAGTCACAATACCAACAAGTACCATAAAACAAATTCTGAGATACCGGTGAGGGCACAAATAGACATTTATAATTATCTGAAAAATAAAAGCAAAATAAATTGAGATACGCAGCAATAGATATAGGTTCGAACGCGGTAAGATTACTTATTGCTGATATAATTGAAAATGACGGATCAGTTTCATTTAAAAAAAATACGTTAATCCGGGTACCATTACGTTTGGGTGATGACGCGTTTTTAAATCAGCATATTTCTGATAGAAAAGCAACTGATCTGGTAAAAACCATGCATGCTTTCCGTAACCTTATGGATGTATACAAGGTTGGCGATTATATGGCTTGTGCCACATCTGCCATGCGCGAAGCTAAAAATGGTGATGATGTTGTAAAGCAAATAAAGGAGCAGGCAAATATCGATCTGGAAATTGTTCAGGGACAAGCGGAAGCACGGATCATTTATGCCAGTCACGCAGAGCAAAATATAGACAGAACAAAAAACTATTTATATATTGATGTAGGTGGCGGCAGTACAGAGCTTTCGCTATTTTCATCAGGCGATTTAGTAGCGTCTAAATCTTTTAACATTGGTACCATCCGCATACTGGATAACCAGGATACAGAGGAATCATGGAACTCCATGAGAGAATTTATACGGGAGCATACCAGGCATTTTAAAAATATATCAGGCATTGGTACCGGTGGAAATATTAATAAGCTTTATAAATTATCCGAAGAAAAAGATAACTCACCATTAACCTTTAATAAGCTTAAATCGCTTTACAGTTATCTTGATTCATTTTCGTTAAAAGACCGTATTAATGTGTTGGGCCTAAACCAGGATAGGGCAGATGTTATTATACCGGCCTGCGAAATATATTTATCTGTAATGAAATGGGCCGGCATTAAGAGCATGTATGTGCCCAGCGTAGGCATGGTTGATGGTATTATACAAACATTAATAGATAAAAATTACGTCAAATCACATTAAATTAATTTTAATAAATTGTTTAATAATTAAAAAAGTGTTATTACATTTGTAATGCCCTCTCAAAGGGCATGTTTTTCATAGGTAGATGTAGGGTCGGGTACTAGTTATTCGACCCTTTTTTGTACCCGTAACTTTAATCCCCTTGGTTTGTTAACCAATAATCATGAAGAAAAAAATTGTAGTTGCTATTACCGGCGCCAGCGGCGCAATATATGCCAGGTTATTATTGAACAAACTACAGCAGCTAAACAGCCAAATAGCCGAGGTTGCGCTAATTATGTCTGATAATGCAAAGCAAGTATGGCAATTTGAATTGGATAATGAAGATTATACCAATTATCCTTATAAATTTTATGCTAAAAACGATTTCATGGCGCCCTTTGCATCTGGCTCTGCAAAGTTTGATACTATGGTAATTATACCCTGCTCTATGGGTACTTTGGGTAGAATTGCAGGCGGAATATCTGACGACCTGGTAAGCCGCGCTGCCGACGTGATACTAAAAGAGCGCCGTAAACTGATTTTGGTGGCCCGTGATACACCATTAAATCTCATCCACATACGTAATATGGCAACCGTTACCGAGGCTGGTGGGATAATTTGCCCGGCAGTGCCTTCGTTCTACAACAAACCGCAAACAGTTGAAGAAGTAGCCTTAACAGTTGTAAATAGGGTAATAGATTTGATAGGATTGGACAATGATAGTTATCGTTGGGGCGAGTAAAATAATTAGTGAATGAGCGATTAGTGAATGATGGAATATTGATCTTGCGGTGTTAAAAACATTCACTCAACCACTCATTCCATCATTCGCTCATTATATTTATATTTGCAACCGGAAAAATGAATAAGAAAGTCGCTTTTTATACACTGGGTTGCAAACTCAACTATTCTGAAACGTCAACACTAGGCCGCCTTTTTAGTAACGCGGGTTTTGATACCGTTGATTTTACTAATACGCCCGATGTATATGTTATTAATACCTGCTCGGTGACCGATCATGCTGATAAAAAGTGCAGAAAGGTTGTAAAAGAAGCGCTTAAAGTATCACCCAATGCTTACATAACCATAGTAGGCTGTTATGCACAGCTAAAACCTAAAGAGATTGCCGAAATCCCGGGTGTTGATATGGTTTTAGGCGCTGCAGAGAAGTTTCAGATCATAGATCATATTACTGATCTTACTAAAAATCCTAAAACATTAATATATAATCAGCCGGTAACGGCGGCTAACGAGTTTATTCCTGCACATTCTTTTGGCGATCGCACGCGTACCTTTTTGAAGGTTCAGGATGGTTGCGATTATTCCTGCTCATTTTGTACCATACCATTAGCACGCGGCGCAAGCAGGAGCGATACTATTGAAAATGTAATTGAGCAAGCTAAACAAATAGCTGCATCAGATGTAAAAGAGATAGTGCTAACCGGGGTTAACCTGGGCGATTTCGGTATAATTAATGGCAAGCGCGAAACTAAATTCTTTGACCTGGTAAAGGCGCTGGATGAAGTAGAAGGTATTGACCGTATACGCATATCATCCATCGAGCCTAATTTATTAACAGATGAGATCATTGAATTTGTAGCTAATTCTAAAAGATTTGTGCCGCATTTTCATATTCCATTACAATCAGGCTCTAACAAAATACTAAGCCTGATGCGCCGCCGGTATAAACGCGAGCTATATGTAGATAGGGTAGCTAAGATAAAACAGCTTATGCCAAATTGCTGTATTGGAGTGGATGTGATTGTTGGCTTCCCGGGCGAAACAAGAGAAGATTTTATAGATACTTATAACTTTTTAAACGAGCTGAATATAGCATACCTGCATGTATTCACTTATTCTGAACGTGAAAATACTTTAGCGGCCGAAATGAGCGGTGTTGTACCCGGTTCAACACGGGCCGACAGGAGTAAGATGCTGCACATATTATCTGACAAAAAACGCCGCGCATTTTATGATACCCAATTAGGCCGGACAGAAGAGGTACTGTTTGAGGGCGATATTAAAGAAGGTTTTATGCATGGTTTTACCCGCAACTATGTAAAAGTTAAAACCAAGTACGACCCGGTATTGGTAAACGAATTAAAAAATGTTTATTTAACACAAATATCACCTGATGGTGATGTTGAAATAACCGAGGGCCAGGAAATATTAGTACATTAACTCTATATTCGCTGCAAATTATCTAACTATGTTTCCAAGTATTAGCTCGCTTATAAAATATCTTACCGGTTTAGATATCCTTCTGCCCATACAAACTTTTGGGTTTTTTGTAGCGATAGCATTTATAGCAGCCTATTGGGCCTTTAGTGAAGAATTTAAGCGCAAAGAAAAATTAGGCTATATCCATTCTTTCGAGAAAACAGTAACTGTGGGTTCGGCTATTACAATACCTGAATTAATAGGTAATGGCATTTTTGGATTTGTATTGGGTTATAAATTATTAGATATGGTATTTAACTACCATGCTTTTATTGATGATCCGCAGGCATTTGTTTTATCTACCCGCGGCAATTTTGTAGGGGGAATTATTTTGGCGGCAGTATTTGCCTACTGGGCATATGCCGAAAATAAAAAGCAAAAATTAGACAAGCCGGTAACCCAAAAAATAACAGTTCATCCGTACGAATTAATGGGTAACATATTATTATGGGCCGCAGTTTGTGGCTTTGCCGGCGCCAAACTGTTCAATGCTTTAGAAAACTGGGACGAGTTTATGCGCGACCCGGTAGGTATGCTTATTGGTTTTAGCGGACTTACCTTTTATGGCGGTTTAATATGTGGGGGAGCCGCGGTACTTTATATTGCAAATAAACATGGTATAAAACCATTAAATATGCTGGATATTGGCGGGCCGGGTATGATGTTAGCTTACGCTATTGGTCGCATTGGCTGCCAGATGTCTGGCGATGGTGATTGGGGAATACCTAATCATGCACCAAAACCACATTGGTTAAGCTGGGCCCCTGATTGGATGTGGGCATTCAAGTTTCCGCATAACGTAAGCATGGAAGACCAGGGCAATAAAATTGCCAATTGTGTAGGCAAGTATTGTAATGAACTAAGAGAAGCGGTATTCCCAACCTCATTTTATGAGTGTGTAATATGTTTACTTTTATTCCTGTTTTTATGGAGCATTCGTAGCCGTATTAAAATACCGGGTGTAATGTTTGGTATTTACCTGGTATTAAATGGTATTGAGCGCTTTTTAATTGAATTAATACGCGTAAATACACGTTACCATGTCGCAGGTATATCATTTACACAAGCCGAAATGATATCTCTCTGTTTGTTCCTGGGAGGAATGTACTTAATTATATCAGGATTGAATAAGGATAAAAAAGTAAAAGCACAGCATGGCTAATAATTCATTTAGGCAAAAGCTGTTTAAAAATCAGGTAGCTAGGTTTGTGTTTTCGGCAGGTGCAGGTTTTTTGGTTGACGTATTTGCTTTCTATATGTTCTATCATAATTTCCTGGAACAGCCAACTTATAATGTTCTTTCCTATACTTTCGATAACTATACAATTTCTTTAGCTATATCTTTCTTTTTAGGTGTGGTGGTTAATTTTTTAATAACCCGGTACATGGTATTTAACGAGTCGGTTTCATCACCGGCAAAGCAATTTATACGATTTGTTACAGTAGCTATAATTGGCTTTTTTGCAAATTTAAGTCTGTTAGATATTTTTATAAGGTCATTAAATATGTATCCACCAATGGCAAGGGTAGCGGCTGCGCTAAGTTTGTTTTTCGCGAGCTTTTTTGTACATAAATTTTTTTCATTTAGCCTATCATTAAGACATCATGCAGCTGGAGCAAGTAGCAAACCAAGTAATTGAGCTTTCTAAACAAGTTGGAGATTTTATCCGTCAGGAAAGAAAAACCTTTAATGCTGATAAAATAGAATATAAAGGGTTAAATGACCTGGTATCGTATGTTGATAAAACTGCCGAAGGGATAATAGTAGCCGGATTGGAGAAAATAATACCCGATGCCGGCTTTATAACTGAAGAACAAACCAAAAACAAAATAGCCGAAAGATATAATTGGATAATTGATCCGCTTGATGGTACTACCAATTTTATTCATGGCTTGCCGGTATTTTCTGTTAGCATAGCGCTTAAAGAATATGATGAGTTGGTTTTAGGTGTGGTGTACGAAATTAACCAGGACGAATGCTTTTATGCATGGAAAGGTGCACCCGCGTACCTGAACGGCAAAGAAATTAAAGTAAGCAAGGCCCCAAAAATTGGCGATAGCTTAATTGCTACCGGTTTCCCGTATTATAATTTTGAAAAACAGCCGCAATATATTGAACTGTTTACCTACCTGATGAAAAACTGCCACGGTTTGCGCCGCCTGGGATCAGCAGCTGTTGATTTGGCTTATACGGCTGCCGGGCGTTTTGATGCTTATTATGAATACAATCTTAATGCGTGGGATGCTGCTGCAGGCATTGTAATAGTAAAGCAAGCCGGAGGCCACGTAGTAAATTTTAAAGGCGGAGACGAAGTTTTAGATACCCGTGAGTTGTTGGCTACTAACGGGAGGTTTACGGAGGAGATGCTGCAGGCAATTCAACAGTATTTTAGGTAGAGGATTTCACTGATTTTGTTTGATTACACCGATTAAAAAAAGGATCACACAAATCTGTGCAATCCTTATTTTAATCGGTGTAATCCTTTTCTAAATCTGTGAAATCAAGAATTAAAGGGCTTCCGATACTACTTCTGTAACTTCAGGAACCATACGTTTAAGCAAATTCTCAATACCTGCTTTCAAAGTGATGGTTGATGACGGGCATCCGCTGCATGAACCGCGCAGTTCAACAGTAACCACACCTTCGGTAAACGAACGGTAGGAGATAGCGCCGCCATCCTGCTCAACAGCCGGGCGAACGTAATCATTTAATATTTGCTGAATTTTGATTTCGGTATCGGTCCCTTCAAAATCAACTTCGCCGGTTTGCTCTTCTATCTGTACTTTTAATTCAGATTCAACAGCGCCTTTTACAAACTCTTTTAATATCGGCTCAATATCTTCCCAGTCTGTACCTTCTGTTTTGGTAACCGTAACAAAATTACTGGCGAAGAAAACACCGTTTACAAATGAAAATTTATATAGTTCCTTAGCAAAAGGCGATTTTTCTGCACTTTCTTTAGTAGCGAAATCTGTACTGCCATTTATCAGCAACTTGTTCACAATGAACTTCATTGTTGCCGGGTTAGGCGTAGACTCTGTATATACGTTGATATTCATCTTGATCTTTATTTACTTAACAAAGTTAAATAGCTTTTTGATTAATATGCTACCCTAAAATAGTTATGACCTGTGTGTGACGTTATGATATGCAAATGTGCGGATGTGCAAGTGTGCAGATGAATTAAATAATTTATAAGCATCTGCACATCCACGCATTTGCATATTTGCACATTATATCCCCGTATAATTACTCGGCGTTATCTTCTTAATTTCTTCTTTAACGCTATCATCAACCTGTAAAGTATCTACAAACTCGGCAATAGTTTGCGCGTTAACCTGTGTATTGGTACGCGTAAGTTCTTTTAAAGCCTCGTATGGGTTAGAATAACCCTCGCGCCTTAAAATGGTTTGTATGGCTTCGGCAACCACCGCCCAGTTAGCTTCTAAGTGCGAACTGATCACAGCTTCATTCAGCAATAATTTTCCTAAGCCTTTTACTGTTGATTTTATGGCGATCAATGTATGTGCCACAGGTACCCCGATGTTGCGTAATACGGTCGAGTCTGTTAAATCACGCTGCAATCTTGAAATCGGTAGCTTAGCCGCCAAATGCTCAAATAAAGCGTTAGCTATACCTAAATTACCTTCAGAGTTTTCAAAATCTATCGGGTTAACCTTATGCGGCATGGCTGATGAACCTACTTCGCCTGCTTTAATTTGCTGCTTAAAGTAGTTCATAGATATATAGGCCCACATATCGCGGTCAAGATCTATCAGGATATTGTTTATTCTTTTCAAAGCATCGCATTGTGCGGCAAAATTATCGTAATGCTCAATTTGTGTTGTAAACTGCGAGCGGTTAAGCCCAAGTGTATCATTCACAAAGCTATTACCAAACACTTTCCAGTCTATTTGCGGATAAGCTATATTATGCGCGTTAAAATTGCCCGTAGCCCCACCAAATTTGGCCGACGATGGTATCTGTTTTAATAAATTCAGCTGATTTTCTAACCGTTCAATAAATACCTGTATCTCTTTCCCTAAGCGGGTAGGAGATGCCGCCTGGCCGTGTGTATGAGCAAGCATGGGTATTTTGTCCCAATCGGCAGCGTATTTTTTTAATAAGTTAACCAACTCATCAATTGCCGGATAGTAAACCTCGTTCAATGCCAGTTTAAAGGTATAAGGCACTGCTGTATTGTTTATATCCTGAGATGTTAACCCAAAGTGTATAAACTCTTTATAGGCTTGGAGGTTAAGCAAATCAAACTTTTGTTTGATAAAATATTCAACTGCTTTAACATCATGATTGGTTATTTTCTCTATGTCTTTTATGCTTTGCGCATCAGCTTCGGTAAAATTTCTGTAAATGTCCCGTAACTTTTCTAACAAATTTTTATCAAAACCTTGTAGTTGCGGTAACGGGTGCTGGTACAAGGCGATGAAATATTCAATTTCTACAAACACCCGGTATTTTATCAATGCATACTCAGAAAAATATTCGCCCAGTTCGGCAGTGGTTTTTCGGTAGCGGCCATCAATAGGTGATATTGCAGAAAGTGGTGTAAGTGTCATGGTTGGTGATTTTGTGCAAAGGTAATAAATTCAACATTATTTAAATGTGCAAATACCCATTGATCTGTGGTTAACAGATGTGGAAAACATTTTTTAAATGGAAACTTTGAAATCTAAAAATGTTTCCATAGTTTTGACTAATTAAGTCAATGATTCAAACAGATAGAATAATACAAGGCGGCGAAGAACTGTTTTTAACAGCAGGGATTAAAAGCGTTACAATGGATGATATAGCCAGGCACTTAGGCATGTCAAAAAAAACCATCTACCATTTCTTTAAGGATAAGAATGAGTTAGTGATAGCTTTAGTAAAGAAAAAGCTGCGGGACGATGAAGACCAGATGTGCGATATCATTGGCAAATCAAGCAATGTGATTGAGGAAATGATCAATATGATGAAGTGCTCCGAAGAAATATTTTCAAGGATCAACCCCATTGTTATACATGATCTGCAAAAATATCACCCTGATGCCTGGAAACAGTTCCAGCATTTTAAGGCTGATGTTTTGGTACGCACTTTAGAAGAACTTTTAACAAAAGGTATTAAACAGGGATACATAAGGCCCGACATTGATGTTAAAATTATTGCGCGTATGCGTGTAAGCCAGGTAGAAATGGGCTTTAATACATCTGTATTTCCACATAACGAGTTTAGTATATGGAAAGTGCAGTATCAGTTATTAGAGCATTTTAATTTTGGTATTTGCACACTAAAAGGATATAAACTATTAAATCAATTTAAAAATATTAATGATGAATAGTTTTTCTGTTGACATAGGGCTGTCATACCTGACTTGTTATTTTGAAATGAAAATAAATTAATGAACAACCAAACACACAATAATAATTTACCAATGAAATGTATTTTTTTAACAGCGACCTTAATTTGTACCATAGCGTTAAGCAGCTATGCACAACAGGTACCGCTACCAAACACGCCGCGTAATTTTAGCCTGGCCGATTGTATAAAATATGCTTATGAGCACCAGGATTCGGTAAAAAACGCCAATCTTGATGTAAAGAGCGCAGAATATAAGGTTAAGGAAACTATAGGCTCTGGTTTACCACAGATAAGCGGAAGTATTTCTTTTCAGGATTTTTTGAAACCACCGGCAACAGTAGGGCCTAACATTTTTGCTACGCCAATTGATTTGAATGCACCCTTGATAAAATTCCCATTTGGTGCAGTAAAGTATAATAACACCTATTCTTTACAAGCCAGCCAGTTGTTATTTAGCGGTACCTTTATAGTTGGTTTACAGGCAGTAAAAACATTCAGGGAGCTTTCTCAACGCAGCCTGGTACGGTCAAAAATTGAAACAAATGTTAATGTAACGAAAGCCTACTACCAGGTATTGGTTAGCGATGAGCAAATAAAATTGCTGGATGCGAATATAGCACAGTTAAAACAGCAATTGGATCAAACTACCCAACAAAACAAACAGGGCTTTGTTGAGAAGATAGATGTTGACCGTTTATCTGTTCAATACAATAACCTTGTTACTAACAGAGAAAATGTGGCACGCGCTTTAATATTAAACTACCAGATGTTAAAATTCCAGATGGGTATGCAGATAGAAGAGGAGATAACATTAACCGATAAGCTGGCAGATATTAAATTTGACCAGGTAGTTTCAACTACGCTTGATACTACTTTTTATCATAACCGTATCGAATACAAATTGTTGGAAACTAACGTTACATTAAATCAATTAGATGTTAAAAGTAAAAAGGCTACATTTTTACCTACTGTAAGTTTAAATGCCGGCTTTGGCGAAGTTTTCCAGGAAAACCAATTCAGGTATTTATATAACAATATGTATCCTAACAGCTTTATAGGTTTAGATATAAATATTCCAATATTTAGCGGGTGGCAGCGCAGTAATCAATTAAAACAATCGCAAATAAATGTACAAAAAGCCCAGAATGATTTGTACAATGCAAGTAATGGCTTTAAATTACAAGCCAGTGCTGCGCGGATTACTTTCTTTAACAGTCTGCAATCGCTAAATAACCAAAAACGCAGCCGTGAGTTGGCGCAGGAAGTATTGCGGGTATCAAAAATTAAATACGCGCAAGGGGTAGGCTCAAGCATTGAAGTTACACAGGCACAAACCGAATTAGAAAATTCAGATAATCAATACATACAGGCACTATACAATGCTTTAATAAGCAAAGTGGACCTGGACAAAGCATATGCACGCATCAACTAAAACTAAATCACTTATTACTCTATAAAAATGAAAAAATTAATATACATACCAGCCTTGCTTTTATTGGCAGCATGTTCGCAAAAGCCAGTAGATAAAGCAACACAATTAGCTGATCTTAAAAAGCAACAGGCAGAGATCAATTCAAAAATAGCTGCATTACAAGTTGGTAATTCTCCTCAGGATTCATCAAAAAGTGCTGATATAGGCATATTAAAAATTGTAGAAACCAAATTTACCCACTATGTTGATATACAGGGTAAAATTGATGCTAAAGACAACGTAATGGCATACCCGCAATCGCCGGGTGTTATTACCAATATTTTTGTAGCACCCGGCCAGCATGTAGGTCGCGGGCAAGTTTTAGTGCAATTGGATAATAGTGTGCTTAAAGAAAATATTATACAGGCAGAAACACAGGCAACTTTAACTAAGACATTATTTCAGCGCCAGAAAAATCTTTGGGATCAAAAAATTGGTACCGAAGTACAGTTTTTACAGGCACAAACACAAATGCAAAGCGCCCAAAAGCAAGTTGATGCTTTACGTCAACAGGCAGATCTTTATCGCATCACTTCACCAATAAGTGGCACTATTGACCAAATGGACCTTAAACTTGGCCAGGTTGCGCAGCCGGGTGTTACAGGCATTCGTATTGTTAATGCTGATAATTTGAAAGTTAAAGCTGATGTTCCTGAATCATACGCAAGCCGTGTAAACCAGGGCGATAATGTAAAAATTGTTGTGCCTGATGGTAATGATTCATTAACAGCTAAGTTAACTTTTGCTGCTAAAGCTATCGACCCAACATCACGTAGTTTTGCTATAGAAATAGCTTTACCTGCCCGCAAAACCCTGCGCCCTAACATGACAGCGATTATTAAAATTGCTGATTATAATAACAGTAAAGCTATTGTTATTCCGCTAAACTCGGTTCAAAAATCAGAGCAAGGCGATTACGTTTATATTAACGATAACGGTATAGCTAAGCGCAAAAATGTTAAAGTTGGCGCAAGTTATGGAAGCCAGGCCGAAATAATATCCGGCTTAGCTAATGGAGACCAATTAATAACTGCCGGCGCCAGCGATTTGAATGACGGCGACAAAGTAACAGTATTACAGTCTGGTAATTAATCACACATAAATAATTTGATCTATAATGAAAGATCTTAACAAAGAATTTGGGCCATCAAGCTGGGCCATTGATAATAAGACTGCCATATACGTACTTATATTTTTAATTACAGTACTGGGTCTTATCAGCTACAATAATTTGCCTAAGGAAAACTTCCCCGATATAGCACAATCAAAAGTTTTTGTGAGTACGCCATATATTGGCCAATCGCCACAAAATATTGAGTTGTTAGTGACCAGGCAATTAGAAAAGCAATTAAAATCACTTAAAGGTTTAAAAAAGGTAACCTCAAACTCAAAACAAAATATCTCTGTAATAACGGCCGAGTTTAATGCCGATGTTAAAATTAGAGATGCTAAGATCGATGTAAAGGAAGCCGTTGATAAAGCCAAGCAGGACCTTCCGCAAAATGATGCTAACTTAAAAGAATCTATTATATCTGATATTAACGTAGCTGATATTCCTATTCTATATGTAAATATTTCTGGCGATTACGACTTGAAAAAGTTAAAAGAATATGCCGATAACTTAAAAGATGATATTGAAAGTTATAAAGAAATATCGCGGGTTGAAGAGGTTGGAGCATTAACGCCTGAGATTCAAATAAATGTCGACATGAATAAAATGGCGGCAGTACAGTTAAGTTTTAGTGATATTACACAAGCGATTGGCAATGAAAACATTATAGCATCTGCCGGTAACGTAACTACTGATGGTATACGTCGTAGTATCGATATTAAAAAAGATTATAAGAGCGCTGCCGAAGTAGCCGAAATGGTAGTTAGGAACCCTAAAGGGCAACCCATATACCTGCGTGATATTGCCGATATAAAAGATTCATTTTTAGAGCAGGAAAGCTATGCGCGTTTAAAAGCAAATGATAGCAAAGATTTTAAAAATGTAATTACGCTTAACGTGAGTAAGCGTACCGGCGAAAATCTTATTGAGGCTTCTGATAAAATAAATAGTCTTATTTCGCAGAAACTAAAAACAGTTTTCCCTAAGGGCCTAAAGATAACCGTGACCGGTGACCAGTCAGACAAAACACGTACAACGTTAAATGATCTTATCAATACCATTATTATTGGTTTTATATTGGTTACCATCATCCTGATGTTTTTTATGGGCAGCACCAACGCCATATTTGTGGCGCTATCTGTACCGCTGTCATGTTTTATTGCATTTTTAGTAATGCCGGCCATTGGCTTTACATTAAATATGATTGTGTTGTTCTCATTCCTGCTCGCTTTGGGTATTGTGGTTGATGACGCGATTGTGGTAATAGAAAACACGCACCGGATATTCAATAACGGAGCCATACCTATAAAACAAGCAGCTAAGATAGCTGCCGGCGAGGTATTTTTACCTGTATTTTCAGGTACCATGACCACGCTTGCACCATTTATTCCGTTGGCTTTCTGGAACAGCCTGATAGGGCACTTTATGTTTTTCTTACCTATTACGCTTATTATAACACTATTAGCGTCATTGGTTGTAGCATACTTGTTTAACCCGGTATTTGCTGTTGATTTTATGAAACCGCATGTTGAGGGCGAACACGACAATCCAAAATTTGACAAAAAAGTACAGCGTTCACTGTTGTACCTGGTTATAGCTACTGTAGTTGGATATTTAATAAACTTTGGCTTTGGTAACTTTATGGTGCTGGTTATAGCGCTGTATCTATTAAACCATTTTGTTTTATTACGGGCAATAGACAGCTTTCAAAACAATTTATGGCCACGATTTAAGGATTGGTATGCCAGATGGCTTGAACGTGCTGTTAAAAGGCCGGTATGGGTATTAGGCGGCACCGTTATGCTGTTTATATTCACTATATTTTTCCTTGTAGCCCGGTCACCAAAGGTTGAGTTTTTTCCGGCAGGCGATCCTAACTTTGCATTCGTTTATATAACTATGCCTATTGGTACAGATCAGGCTTATACTAATGAAGTTACCAAAAAGTTAGAGAAACGAGTTGCAGAAGTGGTTGAGCCCGATAAGGATATTGTTTCGTCTATCATATCAAACGTTACAGCCAGCGTGGCCGACCCAAGTGATGAAGACCAGGGCGATTACGAAAACAAGAGTAAGATAACGGTTGCATTTGTAGAATTTGGCAAACGTAATGGCAAAGATACCAAGACAGTATTGGCAAATGTGCGTAAAGCTGTTGAGGGAATAATACCGGGTGCAAAAATAGCCGTGGCCCAGGAAAACGGCGGTCCACCGGTACAAAAAGACATCAGTATTGAAATTGCCGGGGACAACATAGATACATTGGTAAAGACAGCCAATAATTTGAAAAGTTACCTGGCTAAACAAAACATTGCCGGTATTGAAGGTTTAATAGCTGATGTGCAGACCGATAAACCTGAAATTGTATTTGACGTTGACCGCGAACGTGCCAACCGTGAAGGTATAAGTACCGGTCAGATAACACAGGCATTGGGTACCGCGGTATTCGGAGCTAAAGCAGGCGATTTCAGGAATACACGCGAGGACGACTACCAGATAAAAGTACGCGCACTGGAGAGCCAGCGCAGCAATCTGGACGCTTTAAAGAACTTAAAGATTACTTACCGCGATCTTGCTACAGGCGGCGCTATACGTCAGGTTCCAATATCTGCATTTACAGATGTTAGATATACCACAACTTATAGCAACATTAAGCACAAACAACAAAGGCGCGTATTAACATTAGGTTCGAACGTTATTAAGCCGAATAATATAAATGAGGTTAACGCTAACATTTTAAAAGCAATAAATAACTTTAAGAAACCGACCAGTATTTCCATAAAAATGGGTGGCGGACAAGAAGATCAGGCAGAAGCTATGAACTTTTTGTTAGGCGCGTTGGCTACCTCATTTGGATTGATCCTGATTATTCTGATGATACAGTTTAACTCTACTGGTAAAACGCTTATCATATTAAGTGAAATATTGTTCAGTATTATAGGTGTGCTTTTAGGTGTGAGCATATTTAAAATGACCATATCAATTGTAATGACCGGAGTAGGTATAATTGCCCTGGCAGGTGTAGTGGTACGTAACGGTATCTTACTGGTTGAATTTACAGATATGCTTATGGATCAGGGAGCCAGCGTTCATGATGCAGTTGTTGAGGCTGGTCACACCCGTATGACACCGGTATTATTAACAGCTACATCAGCCATATTAGGGCTTATACCATTGGCAGTAGGCTTTAATATTGACTTTGTGGGATTATTCACTCACTTTGCGCCGCACATACATTTTGGCGGTGATAACGTAGCTTTCTGGGGGCCATTAGCCTGGACAATGATATTTGGTTTAGGCTTTGCAACAATCATTACTTTAATTTTGGTGCCTTGTATGTATTTGATCCGTTACAGGCTTAAAGAGCGTTTCAGGAAAAAAGTTAAACCAGAAGTTAGACAGGTAGAAGCAGTTTATTAACATTTACCAGGCTATTTTTGCCATTTCTGACGATGAACGGGGAAAATCTTATACGCGCGATTATAGCGTGTTATAAGATTTTTCGCTATCGTTTAAGAGATAGTTCTCATTATCGTTCGAAATAATGGGTTTTGTGATTCAATTAAGCGCTGAATTTTTTTAATAATCCTTTCAGATGTAATTGTTTTATAAGCTTGTTTAATCGTCTTTCATTTTTACTGCCGGCATCAAGCGCGTCATAAACAAGGGTAGCTGTTAAAGCATAAACTGCATGATGAAAACCGTCAATAGCTATAGCTTTAGGTTCTTGTTCATCTATAGGCTTGGCAGCATTAAATTGTGGTAACATAACCATTGAAGTACCCCAAATAGCCGTAAAGTGTACCAGCGCGGCAGGTAATCCTTTTAGACCCGTAAGGCCAATTAAGCCACGCGATACGCCCCAGACTGTACCGTAGGCCCAATGAATTTCTTGCGATAGTTTTTCTTTGTCTTCTTTTACAACCGGTTTAGCGCCTATGGTTTCAGACACCACCTTAACAGGGGCATCACTGGGTTCTCTTTTGGTGAGCTTCATTTCTATCATTTGCGATAGAGTAATAGCTGCTGTCGCTGCTAAGCCTGCAAGTAATCCTTTGCCTACTGCACTACCTAACTCGCCTAAAGCATTATTTTGATGAATTTTCATAAGTGATAGTATTAAATGTATTTAAATTGCTATTACAAATTTAGTATTCAAAATGATGCCACATTTTTAGGAATGATTATTGTATTTATGTTAAACAGGCTATTATATTAATCTACCTAAAAGTATTTGTATGAATAACTTACAACTTAATAACGACATAAGAGTAGAAGGTAACCCAACCTACGGTTTTCCGCTTAAACCAGAGATACCCGATTTATGGATGACCTTTAAAGAAAAAGAAAAACTGGTAAAAGGAAATTAAACAAAGTGAACATGGAATTTAAAATAGAAAAGCCTTTATGGCAAGCGTTAAGTATTGGCATATTGGCAGGTATGCGGTCTGCATCAGCTCCGGCTGTTACAAGCCATATTTTGAGCCATCATCACTCAAAAATATTAGAAAAGTCGCCATTGAGTTTTATGCAGGCGAACGCTGTTGCAAATGGCTTAAAAATAATGACATTAGCCGAGTTTGTTGGTGATAAACTTCCGTCAACCCCTAACAGAATAAAGCCTGCTGTTATAACCGTACGTTGCCTGTCGGGAGCATTAGCAGGGGCGGGAATACTTAAGGCGAGTGGAGGTAATGCAATAGTAGGAGCGATATTGGGTGGTACCGCAGCTTTTGCATCAACATTCGGAAGCTTCTTTTTGCGCAGGGCAATGGTAATAAGTTCAGGTATAACAGATCCAATTATTGGTGCCATAGAAGACGCGTTAGTTATTGGTGCAGGAGTTGGCTTAGCCAGATTAGCTTAATTTGCTAAAAAGTCAAATATGATTGTCATTTATAGGAGAAGCAATTGAGAAATGACATGAAGTATATTTTGTTATATAATATAGAGACACTGTAACCTGATTGTAATTTCTATATCAATTTTGTGAGTTTAAACACTTATAGCATGCATATTTGAGTTAATAATGTAGAATTTTTGATAATTTTGTTTAAATAGTCAGTTTTGCAGTAATAAGTCTACAAATGAGCTCAGGAAGCGACCAGCAGGATATAAAAAGAGAGAAGATTTTAGAGGCAGCCTATCAACGGTTTTTGCATTATGGGTATTCAAAAACCACTATGAATGAAATAGCCGGCGACCTGTCACTTTCAAAAGCATTGCTTTATTATTATTTTCCGGATAAGAGTCAATTGTATATTGCGGTAATGCGTAAACTGGCGGCCGAATACATACAGAAACTGCAAAATAAACTTAATAAGTTTGACAACCTGAGAGAAGCTTTCATATTTCAAATAGATACCCAACATGACTTTGTTGTAAAGAATTACAATTTTTTTGATTTTTTCAGGGTGAACGAGCAAAACCTGCCGGATACCATTTGGGAGATTATAACCGAGATACATCAAACAGAAATGGTGCTTTTAAGCGCCGCTATTCAAATTGAAGCCGATAAGGGCAATATTAAACCGGTTGATAACCCGGGTGAGATAGTAGACCTGTTATTAGACGCATTGCATGGCGTAAGGGTAAGCGCGGTATCACACAAAAAGGCAATGTTTCCGCAAAAAGAGCACCTGGAAGAGATACATACCAAACGCTTGTTATTGCTTGATATTTTTATAAAAGGCTTGATGTATTAGCTAATAAGTTACTGTCACCCAGCAGTAAAAAATTACACTATTTAATTTTTGCAAATAACTTATTAATACCTTTGACTAAAGTATTTACCAAGTCAATAATTAATATTATATACATATCAATTATCAAAGATACTTCTAAAGTTAAGAGGTGATTGTTTTAGAGTGATTAAGCAGGCCGGAAGTGATTCCAGCCTGCTTTTTTTATATAAAAAAGAACTATCCAAAGAAAAGATAAGAGATTAAAATAGCGGTAACTATTCCAAAAAAATCGGCTATCAACATGGCAGGTATGGCATAGCGTGTTTTTTTAATACCAACGGCACCAAAGTATAGTGCCACAATGTAAAACGTAGTATCCGCAGTACCATATAAAACACTGGATAAATGCCCGGTAAAGCTATCTGCACCAAATGTTTTTAGGTTATCAAGCATCATAGCACGCGCCCCAGATCCGCTTAACGGGCGCAAAAAAGCAATAGGCAAAACATCAGTAAAGCGGGTATCTATGTTAAAGTGGCCAAATACCCATTTAAAGCCATCGCCCAAATAGGTAACTGCTCCGCTAATTCTGAATATGCTTACAGCTGCCAATAAAGCTACCAGGTAGGGTATTATTTTTATAGCTATGTCAAAGCTTTCTTTTGCACCTTCAATAAAAGTTTCAAATACATTTATTTTCTTCCTTACGCCGCCTAAAATAAACAATACAGGCAAACCAAATAAAGTTAAATTGCTAAATACTTTTGAAACTTCGCTTATCTGGGCTTTTGTTAACCAGACCGTGAAATACCAAATTACAAATCCTATAAAAGCGGTTATACCACCCAGCCAGGTTAATATAACCCTATCAAACAGGTTTATTTTTTGTTTAATACTTACCACTATTAAACCGGCAAGTGTTGCAACATAAGTTGCTATAATGCAAGGGATAAAAATATCGGTAGGGTCTTTAGAATGATAGATGGCCCGCTGCGCTATAATAGCTATGGGTAAAAGCGTTAACCCCGATGCATGTAACACCAAAAACATGATCTGCGCATTTGACGCGGTGTCTTTATCCTTATTTAGTTCTTGCAGGCCGTTCATGGCTTTCAAGCCAAAAGGGGTGGCAGCGTTATCAAGACCTAATAAATTGGCTGCATAATTCATCATCATTTGCCCAACAGCGGGGTGATCTTTTGGTACTTCGGGAAACAAGCGGTTAAAAAACGGACCTACCAGGCGCGAAAGGAAATTTATTGCACCGGCTTTTTCGGCAATTTTTAACATGCCCAGGTAAAACGCCATGATGCCTACCAACGGCAATGCTATATCCATTACAGATGCTTTGGTAGAATCGAACGTGCCTTCTACCATTAGCCTGAAAATTTCTGTATCACCAAAAAATATTAACTTAATAAGGCCGATAACAAAGGCAATTACAAAAAATAATATCCAGATATAATTTAAAGCCATAGTTTGATTTGCAAATATGCAGATGTGAAAATATACAAATGATTTTGATTTTTACAGATGAACAATATGTTCATGATTTTAATTATCTTCAAATAAATAATATTAAAGTGAAAGATACTATTCTGAAATTAAGTGACACAATTGATGAGGTGCTAAAAGTAGACAGGCAAACTATAAATTGGAATTATAAACCCACAATTGATAAATGGTCGAAAAAAGAGATTATTGGGCATTTAATTGACAGTGCACAAATTAACCTGCAACGTTTTGTACGTTGTACTTACGAAGAAAATTTTAAGCTGATATATGAACAGGTAGAGTGGGTTAAGGTGCAGCACTATCAGGATGTTGATACACATGATATAATAACGCTGTGGAAATTGCTTAATCAACAAATTATCAGGGTATTAAAAAACTATCCGGTTGATAGGTTAAATGCCAAATGTGATAATGATAAAAATGAAGTTCAACTACATACGGTGGAGTGGCTTGCGCAGGATTATGTTGATCATTTAAGGCACCATTTAAAACAAGTATTAAGTTAAATGAACAAGTGATATGTCTCAATCTGCAGGTTACTCCGGGACCCCCTTAGCTAAGAAATTGGGTATTAAAGCTGGTTATACTCTAAGTTTGATAAATGAGCCGCCAAATTACTTCCAATTATTTACCGAGCTTCCTATTGATATAAAGATTACAAAGAATGAAGATGTAAAAAAAGATCTTATTCATTTTTTTACAAAACAAGAGCCTGAACTTGTTTACCTGCTTCCACAATTAAAAGCACAAATTAAGCCGGATGGGATAATCTGGGTATCGTGGCCCAAAAAAGCCTCAAAAATGGTAACAGATATTACAGAGGACTATATCAGGAATTACGCCATCAGTATTGGATTGGTTGATATAAAGGTGTGTGCTGTTGATGAAATATGGTCGGGATTAAAATTAGTTATACCCGTTAAAGACCGGATATATTAATCATAAGCCGTAATGTTTTTATCAGATATTATCTGCACAACGTAATCCTTCTTTAACGGATCGTAAGGCATAGTATCATTGGTAGTTATATAGATCTCACAAAGATTTTTTATAACATATGTTTGTATATCACCTATTGCCCCCTTTGTGTGGATATACTGTGATATAGAATTGTTTAGCAAGTCATACTGCTCCATTGCGTTTGTTTCCAGTTCCATAAACAAACGCTTGCCATCCGCCCGTAGGCTTACATTTACATGGCTGCCGCCCTTTATGGACAGAGTATATATCCTGTTATTTGTTTTGGTATTTTTTAGTGTGAGGGTATAACCCTTAGCCATCAAAAAGGTATCGGCCCTTTGTAGGTTGTTATGCAATATGTATTTGAGATCTTCATAGGAGATTAAACTTTTTTGACCAAAACATACACAGGTTGAGCAGGTAAGCAGCACTGCTAATACTAAGTTTTTCATGACAGGTTTTACAATAAGATGTTCTTAAAATTACAGAAATGTTATTTTAGAGCAAAATTTACTCCCTCAAAAGTTATAACTTAGCGCACTTGTTACAATAATATATGCCTACAATACAACTTTCGCGCGTGCATGGCGATTTTGGCTTTGCCGCCACCGATGAAAACGGACATACCGTTAATATGGATAGCAGCCCCGAAAGCGGGGGCCAAAACTATGGCGTGCGTCCAATGCAAATGCTGCTTATGGGCCTGGGCGGATGCTCTGCAATTGATGTAATCGCTATATTAAAGAAACAGCGTCAGGAAGTTAAGGATTATAAGATGGTGATCAACGGCGAACGCGAGGCAGGCAAAGAACCTTCTTTATGGAAAGAAATTAATATCGTATTTCACTTATATGGCGACATTGATCTTGACAAAGCCAAAAAAGCAGCAGAATTATCAGTTAATAAATATTGTTCAGTAGGTGCCACTTTAAATAAAGCAGGCGCCGAAATTAAATGGCAGGTGTTTGTACATCCTGCTGCATAATTATAAAACTATCTTACATCATGTCATCTACATCTAAATTAGATCCGATAAGCCAGGCTATACGCATTCAAACAGAAAGAACGCAGCAGCGCGAACATTCTACACCCTTATATTTAACCAGCAGCTTTATATTTGAAGAAGCGGAAGCTATGCGCGCCGCATTTGCTGATGAAACTGATGATAATATATACAGTCGTTTCAGCAATCCTAATGTAGACGAGTTTATAGATAAGATGTGTGCCCTTGAAGGCGCAGAAGATGGTTTTGCAACATCTACCGGAATGAGTGCCATATTCGGTGCGTTCTTTGCGCTGCTTAAGCAAGGCGATCATATAATAAGCTGCAGCTCTGTTTTTGGGAGCACTTATACCCTGGTTACCAAATACCTGCCCCGTTATGGTATTACCTGCACGTTAGTGCCTGCCGGCGACGAAGCGGCATGGGAAGCAGCTGTACAGCCAAATACAAAAATGATTTACCTGGAAACCCCAACCAACCCGCAATTAGAGGTATTGGATTTGGAGTGGTCAAATAAATTTGCCAAAAAGCATAACCTTATATTAAGTGTAGATAATTGTTTTGCAACACCATTACTGCAAAAACCCATTGAATACGGCGCGGACCTGGTAATACATTCTGCAACCAAATGGATAGACGGACAGGGTAGGGTGCTTGGTGGTATAATTGTTGGGCGCAAAGATCTGATAAAAGAAATTTACCTGTTTTGCCGTAACACCGGCCCGGCTATGTCACCTTTTAATGCCTGGGTATTAAGCAAAAGCTTAGAAACGCTTGATGTACGTATGCAACGCCATTGTGAAAATGCGCTTAAGGTTGCCGAAACCTTGCAAAAGCATCCTAACGTTTCGTGGGTAAAATATCCTTTCCTGGAAGGGCATCCGCAATACGCTATAGCTAAAAAACAAATGAAATTAGGCGGCGGTGTGTTTTGCATGGAAATAAAAGGCGGACTGGAAGCGGGCCGTAAATTTTTAGACGCTTTAGAAATGCTTTCGGTGACAGCTAATCTTGGCGATACACGCAGCATTGCATCACACCCGGCAAGTACCACGCACTCCAGGTTAACCGATGCAGAAAGATTAAGCGTTGGTATTACACCCGGGCTAATTCGTATTTCTGCCGGTTTAGAAAAAGCAGAGGATATTATTGCAGATATTATCCAGGCATTAGAAAAAAGCGCAGGTTAATTAAAACCTGTACTTTTTAAAACTATCCCCATATCATTACAAAACTGTATAGTTTTAAACTCATAACCTTTAATCCCTCAAACAGGTCATTTGTTATTCATTTAAAATATTATCAAGTGATTTATATCATTTGATAATTATTTTATACTCCATTTTCAATATATAACTTATTGTTTTTAAGTTCAGTGTATTTATTAATTTAAGTAAGTTGAATTGCGTTTTTGTGTATGGCACTAATGTTGCCTAAAGCCAGTTAACATCTGTCTTATTTAAGGCAGATCAACTAAAACAACAATCATGAAAAAAAATTTAAAAAAAGCCGCCCTCTTATTAACAGGAGTTCTGTTAGGCGGCAGTGTATTTGCCCAAACCGACTCTGTAAGTAGTAGAGAGTATGTAAAGCCATTTTCAGGCATTGGCTCATACCGCACCTGGTCAATAGGTGCTAACATTGGTGCTCCATCACTTTTGCTTGCTACAGGCGGACATAATGGTTTTAATCACTGGGACCCTACATTAGGCTATGGCCTGTCAATAAGGGATCAACTGGTACATTCATTCGGCCTGCAACTTGATTATAATGGTGGAAAGGTAAAGGGGGGAGTATCTTCAAAACAGCCCTATGTTACTAATATATATGGAGAGCGTTACACCAGTTTCAGTACTAAATATAATCAAGTAACCCTAAGCGGTGTATTAAACTTTGCTACGGTTGATTATTTGCGCCGTAAAAACGCTATTGGGTTTTATCTGAGCGCCGGTTTGGGTGTTGTTTATTATACGCCGACTGTTTATGGCGCAACTACCCCGGGTATCCCAACCACTGAATCAGCTTCATTTAACTCATCAAACATTGTTCTACCTGTTGGAGTAGGTGTAAAATTCAGGTTAACTGATGCGGTAAATTTAAACCTGGGATATAACGAAAACTTTATTGATGGAAGTAGCTTCAATGGTGCTAATCAATACCCTGTTACGAGTCATTACTCTTATGGTTATGCAGGTTTAGAATTTACATTAGGTGCAAAATCAAAACCAAGTATACAATGGGCTAATCCCATCGCCTCAATACGTCACGAGTATTTGACAGAGGAGCAAAGGCTGCAAGCATTAATTAATGCACAAAAAGCTGCAAATGATAAATTAAGAGCAGATATGGATGCAATGAATGCAACTTTGGCCAAATTTACTACCGATAGCGATGGTGATGGCGTTCCAGATTTCTTTGACAAATGCCCGGGTACGCCTGCAGGTGTTAAAGTTGATGGCTCTGGTTGTCCGTTACCTGTAGCAGCTGCAAAACCAGCTGATGTCAAAGTTTATATAACAGAAGAGGATAAGAAAATTGTTAAAGAAGCTATCAGAAATCTTGAATTTGATTTCGGTAAATCTACTATACGTGCGCATTCATTCCCAAGCTTAAGTAGGGTTGCTCAATTATTAATTGACAAGAACTTTAGCCTAAAATTGGCCGGACATACAGATAATGTAGGTTCGAACGATTTTAACTTAAGGTTGTCTAAAAATCGCGCGGAATCTGTTAAAGCTTTTTTAGTAAGTAAAGGCGCTAATCCGTCAAGCATAGAAGCTACAGGTTATGGAGAAACACAACCAATTGCAACTAACAAAACTGCAAAAGGTCGTCAAATGAACCGTCGTGTAGAGTTTACATTATTCTAATATCTAATACATAAGTGCAATTTCGTGTCTTTATACAATAGAAAAAGCCGCTCAATTTTGAGCGGCTTTTTCTATTAATGATTTTAATTACCCTTCATAAAAATCTATTAAAGCGCCAAAGTAGCTATTGTTCCAGCCATCAACAAAATCATCATATCCAGAATCGGGAATATTAGTATGTCTTAATTCTGCCGATGTGCCTCCTTTATCAGGATGCAGTTTGATGGTTACAATAGATTCTTCTGTCTGTCCATCAAAATACCATTGCTGAACTATTTTTTTACCGGGATCAAACTCAAGGTTCTTGCCAATAATACTCCCATCCCACATAGAAAACTCAGAGCCGGGTTCCGTCGACATTTCTGCAGTGTCACCCGTCCATAACTCAATAGTAAGCGGATTGGTAAGCGCCATATAAACTTCATCCGGAGTAGCCGGAATTATATAATATTTTTTAAAATCTTTCACTTGCGCAATTTAGCTATTTACCGGGCCAATTGGCAACACCGTTTTTCCATAAACTTCATTTAGTACCTGGGCAATACCTGTATAAATTGCCGATGCGCCGCAAATTATACCTTCATATCCGGCTAAATGTGTAATGTTTTTATTTTCAGTGGCATCGCCAATAGCCAGTAATGCAAATAAAATGGTAAGTGAACCAAAAACAAATTGTAATGCGCGATTTAATTTTAGTGTACCAAAAAATAGACAAAAGGTAAACAAACCCCACATTGCCAGGTAAGCAACCATGGCAGAACCCGCCGGAGCCGCAACCCATCCTAACTTTGGTAATACAATTAATCCTACAAGCGATAGCCAGAAAAACCCATAGGATGTAAAAGCTGTTAAACCAAAAGTGTTATTTTTTTTAGCTTCAATAATACCAGCAATCACTTGTGCCAGGCCGCCATAAAAAATGCCCATTGCCAGTATCATGGAATTTATTTCGAAAAATCCGGCATTGTGAATATTTAACAGAACGGTTGTTATACCAAAAGCGCATAAGCCAAGTGGTGCAGGATTGGCTATGCCATCCTTAACAGGAGCAATTGTTGTCATAAAATGATTTGGTTTTAATGGTTTATGATGCAATTTAAATGATTTATAATCATTTGCAAATATTAAAAGCAGATTAATAACTTTATATTTAAGCCACAACCATGCAAAAATTAGTATTAATACGCCACGGTGAAAGTGTTTGGAACCGGGAAAACAGGTTTACGGGATGGACAGATGTTGATCTTTCGGATGAGGGCTATCAGCAAGCTAAAAGGGCAGGGCAGTTATTAAAAAAGTATGATTATAATTTTGATATTGGATTTACTTCATTGCTAAAGCGATCTATAAAAACCCTGCATATAGTATTAGAAGAACTTGATCATTTATGGATACCTGTTGAAAAATCATGGCGGCTTAATGAGCGTTTTTATGGTGCTTTACAAGGAATAAATAAAGATGAAGCAGTGGGAAAGTATGGCATAGAACAGGTACAAAAATGGCGCAGGGATCCGAATGAAGCTCCACCATCTATTACCAAAGAAGATAAGCGTTACCCGGGCCATGATATACGATATGAGGACCTTACCGAACGCGAATTACCACTAACAGAAAATTTAAGCCAAACGATGGATAGGGTATTACCCTTTTGGAATGAGACCATCATACCCGCAATTCGTAAAAATGAAAAGGTAATTATTTGTGCGCATGGCAATAGTTTACGGGCATTAATTAAATATATAGATAATCTTTCTGATAAAGATGTTACCGCCCTTGAAATACCAACAGCTGTACCATGTGTATATGAGCTGGACGAAGGGTTAAACAGGATACGGCATTATTACCTGGAGTAAGTAACTTATTTGATGGGATAGTAATGAAAATACTTCATTAACTTGTATATCTGCCTGCATCGAATTACTTTCGTTTATTATTATAAACCCAATAAACCACATGAAAAAGTTAACAGGATTATTATTGATTCTTTCGTTATTTACTGTAACAGCTTTTGCGCAAAGCGCTGATCAGAAAGCCGTAGCAAAACAAATTGAGGCGCTGCGCAAAGCCATGATTGCGGGCGACAGGGCTGCGCTTAACAGCCTTACCCTGCCCGACCTCCATTATGCACATTCTATGGATGTTATACAAACCAGGTCTGGTTTCGTTGATTCATTAGCTACTAAAACATGGACCTTTACCAAAATTATAATTACCAAACAGGAGATACATGTTAGCGGCAATACTGCAACTGTAACACACCGGCTTTATGGCGATATTAAAAATGTTGGAAAAGATGCTGCAAAAACAGCCTTAGGTGTAATGCAGGTATGGAAAAAAGTAAACGGGAAATGGTTACTATTGGCAAGATCTGCTTACAAGTTGATGCCGCCAAATGATGTGCCGCCGGCTCAATAATATATTAACCTTACGAAGTTTAATTCGGTAGTGTTTGTTTTTAAAGGCCTCATTGAGGGCTTCGCCGTTTAAAAACTTCGTAAGGTTTTCTAAAGATTAGCTTTCACTCTTATACAGATCACCTGCTTTTTCAGCAGATAATTTTATACCTTTTATCATAGCAGAACTGAAGCCATTATGCTCCATTTCATTTAATCCGGCTATGGTACAACCCTTAGGTGATGTTACTTTATCAATTTCCTGTTCAGGGTGTGAATTTAACTGCAGCAGCAGGTTAGCCGCTCCTTTAGCGGTTTGCGCGGCCATTTTAAGGGCATCATGGGCATGAAAACCAATCTCAGTTCCGCCTTGCGATGCGGCACGTATAGAACGCAGGAAAAATGCTATACCGCAGGCACACAATGCAGTTGCGGCAGTCATTAATTCTTCATTAATAATAATACTTACACCTACTGTATCAAATAGTGACCTTACCAGTGTGATATTCTTATTGGTCCCATTATCGGTAGCAATACAAGTCATAGAATCGCCAATAGCTATAGCCGTATTTGGCATAGCACGCACAACCTGTATGTTCACTTCAAGGTGTTGGCGTATCTCTTCACAACTTACACCTGATATTACAGAAACAAGCAACTGTTTTTCTGATTTAATACCAGGTTTTATTTCATCCAGTAATTTATTTAACTGTTGAGGTAATACAGCCAATATTACAATATCGGCCTTTTTTGCAGCCTTAGCATTGTTATTTGTGATTTGATAACCCAGTTCTGCATAATCAGCTAATGCATCTAAATTTCTGCGTGTAAGGGTAATTTGCTGGGGTTTAAAAATACCGGCTTTTACCAATCCCTTTGCTAACGATAAACCAATATTACCGCTGCCTAATATGGCAATATGTTGTTGCATGTTCATATATCTTTACTTAAACGTGTGCCAAATGTTTTGTTTTGTTTTAGCTCTCCTAAATCATTACTGTGGCCAATAACTACGGCTTTAACACCGCATGCTATCGCCGTAAATGCATTGTCTAATTTGGGCAACATACCGCTATGTATGATCTGCCGTTTTTTTAATTCTTCATAACGGGCGGGGTTAATATCCCTTATTATAGAATCGTCATCATTTATATCCATTAGTACACCTTTCTTTTCGAAACAGTATATCAATGTGGTTTCAAATAAGTCAGATAAGGCAACAGCTAACGCCGACGCTATTGTATCTGCATTAGTATTTAAGAGTTGTCCTTCGCCATCATGTGTTAGTGCGCAAAAAGCAGGAGCGAAGCCTGCTTCCATTAATTTGCTTAACCCTTTACTATCAATTGATTTTTCATCTATATCGCCAACAAATCCATAATCAATTGTTTTTACCGGTCGTTTTTTTGTGCGGATAAAATTTCCATCGGCACCTGTAAGCCCAATGGCGTTTGTACCAAAGCGTTGCAACTGCGCTACAATATTCTTATTTATTAATCCCCCATAAACCATGGTAACTACCCGCAGGGTTTCAATATCAGTTATTCTGCGGCCATCAACCAGCTGGGTTTCAATGCCTAATGTTTCGGCTAATTGTGTAGCTACCTTACCACCTCCGTGTACCAATATCTTATAACCATCCAACGCTGTAAAATCCTTTAAAAAATGATACAGGTTTTCTGAATTATCAATAACATTTCCCCCAATTTTAATGATATTTAGGTTTTTCATTGATGATATTTGATATTAAAGGGTAAAAATAGCTAAATAATAGGTTAAATAAGGAGATGCGGTCTAAAAAAATACTTCTTTTAACTAAATAAAATCACAAAACTGCTTAATGTGACAAAAAAGTAGTAAAACTATTGTATATGCTACTGTAAATACAACCAATCATATATAATATAAATGATAATAATATCACAGTGGTAACAACTAACTATACGTGGTTTGGCATCATTAATGTTAATATATTTACACAATTATGAAAATGAGGCCTTTACAAACACAATGTTTATTGCATACTATTGTACATGGATCAACAAAAAAATAGCAAACCCCGCGTAGTAATTATTGGCGGCGGGTTTGCTGGTTTACAATTGGCAAAAAAACTCAAAAAAGCACCGGTTGATATACTAATGCTTGATAAGCACAATTACCATACCTTTCAGCCTTTATTATACCAGGTGGCAATGGGTGCTATTCCGGCCGATTCTATCGCTTTTCCTATCCGTAGAATATTTACCTGTCAGGACAATTTTAGTTTTAATCTGGCTCATGTAGAAGCTATTAACCCTGAAACAAATATCCTTACAACCAATATAGGCAATATTCATTATGATTATTTGGTTATTGCAACAGGCTCAAATACCAACTTTTTTGGTAATACAACAATTGAAAATTGTGCAATGCCAATGAAAAATGTACCGGAGGCATTAAACTTACGGGGCCTTATTCTACAGCATTTAGAGATGGCCATGATAACCAAAGAAAAAGACGAGAAAGATGCCTTAATGACTTTTGTAGTAGTAGGAGGCGGCCCTACAGGCGTTGAACTTTCAGGGGCTTTAGCCGAGATGCGACATTTAATTCTGCAAAAAGATTATCATGGACTGAGTAAACATGACATGAACGTTTATTTGGTAGAAGGCAAAGACAGGCTACTGGCAGCAATGTCTGACGGGGCTTCAAAAAAGGCTAAACAGTTTCTTTTGGCAAATGATGTTACCATATATAACAGCGTTCATGTAGAAAGCTATGACGGGTTAATATTAAAGATAGATGATGGAATGACGATAAAAACCCGTAACGTATTTTGGGCAGCAGGTGTAATGGGCGAGGTACCCCAGGGAATAACAAATGCTACGTTAACCCGTGGCTCGCGCATACAAACCGATGAAATAAATAGGGTAAAGGGCTATCAAAATATTTTTGCTATAGGGGATGTATCAGCTATAATAAGCGAAGAATATCCTAACGGCCATCCGGGTGTTGCACCTGCAGCTATACAACAAGGGGCATGGCTGGCCAAAAACCTGGTTCATTTAATAAATGCAGAACCGACAGAACCTTTTAAATATCATGATAAAGGTACGCTGGCTACCATTGGGCGTAATAAATCGGTAGCAGATTTGGGCAGGCTACATTTCCAGGGATTTTTTGCCTGGCTTTTATGGGGTTTTGTACATATCATGTCGTTAGCGGGCTTTTCAAATAAAACGTCGGTTTTTTTAACCTGGGCCATAAATTATTTTACCAAAAACAGTGATAACCGCTTAATAATAAGAAGTTTTAACCGTCAAACCAGAACGGTTGAACCTGAAAAGTAATATAGTCATAACTTAATACCATTAAAATGGATCTGTTTGTAATTATTGCTTTATTGGTTATAGTGAGTGCCATCTACTCCTACATTAATGCCCGCTTTATAAAACTACCGGGTACAATTGGTATAGTTACTATAGCTATACTGGTATCGGTAATAACTATTACTATTGATAAGCTAAACCCAGGCATTGAACGATATCTTACGTTACTGGCAAAGAATATAAATTTTTCGAGCACGGTATTAAACATTATGCTGGGTTTTTTACTTTTCTCCGGTTCGTTTTCATTAAATACTAAAAGATTAAAAAAAGAAATGCGGCCCGTATTTATACTAAGTACGTTAGGGGTTATATTTTCAACCGCTATTTTTGGTGGATTGTTTTATGGTGTTACCACGCTGTTTCATATCCATGTGCCGTTGGTTTACTGCTTTTTATTTGGTGCGCTGATTTCGCCAACCGACCCGGTAGCAGTAGGAGCGATCATCAAAAATTCAAAATTGCCGGTAAACCTGGAAACTATAATTTCCGGCGAATCCTTATTTAATGATGGTATAGGGCTGGTACTATTTATTACCATATTAGAGTTTACGCAGTCAGGCAGCGACAAATTAGATTTTGCCAAAACAAGCATTTTATTTATTCGTGAGGTGTTTGGTGGAATCATTTTGGGAATTGTATTTGGTTTTATTGCTTTCCGGCTAATGAAAACCATTACTGATTTTCAAACCATTGTTTTGGTATCACTTGCATTAGTTATGAGCATTTCTGTTGTAGCTGCGTTTATGGATTTTTCTATCCCGTTGGCTGTTGTGTGCGCCGGGTTATTTGCCGGTAACCAAACTATAAATATTGATAGTACTGAGCACTCGCACCAGGCGCTCGAGAAGTTTTGGCAGCTAATAGATGAAATGCTAAACACAATTTTATTTGTAATGATAGGCCTGCAAATGATCAATTTACCCTATTTAAATAATTACTGGTTGATAGGTGGGGTGGGAATATTTGTGATATTAATAGCACGTTGGCTAAGTATTAGTTTACCCTTAACTTTTTTGCGTCGTACATTAAATATTAGTTATAGCAGTGTAAATATTCTTACCTGGGCAGGATTGCGTGGGGGCATATCAATTGCGTTGGCGCTATCATTACCTGCCAGTCCCTATCGGCATATTATATTGGCAGGTAGTTATTTTATAGTGATATTCTCGGTGATAGTGCAGGGGTTAACCTTGAATAGGGTTATTAACGCATCAATTAAGCCTGATGGTAAATAATTATTTCAATTTTGCCATATAAGTTTATAAACTCTCCAACATTTGCTTCAATACTGCCTGAGCTGCCCATACACGATTACCAGCTTCGTGAACCACAATTGAGTTCGGTCCGTCTAAAACCTCAGCTGATAACTCCAAATTACGGCGCACTGGTAAGCAATGCATTACCTTTGCATTGTTGGTGATCTTTAATTTTTCATTGGTCAGCATCCAATCTTCATTACCCGGGAATATCTGCCCGTAAGGCTCAAAAGCCGACCAGTTTTTTACGTAAATAAAATCAGCGTCAGCTAAAGCCTCATCCTGGTTAGTGGTGATGGTAGCGCCTTGTGTAAAATCGGTACAAAGTTCATAACCGGCAGGTTGGGCAATAGTAAAATCAACATCAGCCTTACATATCCATTCGGCAAAAGAGTTTGGTACAGCCTGTGGTAGTGGCTTAATATGTGGTGCCCAGGTTAATACAACTTTAGGGCGTGCTTTAGTTTTTAATTCTTCTATAGAGATCAGATCGGCTAAACTTTGTAGTGGGTGACGGGTGGCCGATTCTAAACTTACCAACGGCACACCGCAAAACTCAACAAACTTATTAAATACTACTTCGGCATAATCCTCATTACGATCTTTTAGTCCGGGAAAAGAGCGTACCCCTATAATGTCCACATACTGCCCCATAACAGCCGCAGCTTCGCGAATGTGCTCTACAGTAGTGCCGTTCATTACAACGTTGTCACGAAGCTCTAATGCCCATCCTTCCTTATCTACATTAAGCACCATAACGTTCATCCCCAGGTTAAGGGCAGCTTTCTGCGTGCTCATGCGCGTACGTAAGCTTGGGTTAAGAAAAACCAGTCCCAATGTTTTGTTTTTACCCAAATGCTGGTGCGCGTAAGGGTTTTGCTTTAACTCCAATGCTTCGGCAACAAGTGCTTTAATATCGGTTACGTCGTTAACGGAAGAGAATAGTTTCATAATTTATTAAAATTCTTTGTCATTTCGAGCGCAGCGGGAAATCTATACATGCTAAGCAAATATCCAACTAATGTATAGATTCCTCCCGCTGGTCGAAATGATATGCTATTTATTGATTACAGTTGTAAAAGCCTCTAAAAATTGATCAGCATGTGCTTTGGTTAAATTTAATGCCGGCAGCAGCCTGATCACGTTTGGTTTAGCCTCGCCGGTAAATATATGATGTTTAAATAGCAGGTCCTTTTTGGCGTGTGCATATTCGGCAGGCAGTTCTATGCCTATCATTAGGCCACGTCCACGCACTTCTTTAACCTGTTTGAATTTCTTCAATTCATCAATTAAATATGCACCAACTGTAGCTGCATTTTGCAGTAAATTATCCTGTTCCATTACTTCTAATACTGCTAACGCAGCAGCGCAGGCCAAATGGTTGCCTCCAAAAGTAGTACCCAACATACCATATGCGGGCTGTATTTTTGGCGATATACTTATGGCCCCAATAGGGAAACCGTTACCCATTCCTTTAGCCATAGTATAAATATCTGCATTTATCCCGGCAAAATCATGCGAATAAAACTTGCCTGTCCGTCCGTATCCGCATTGTATACCATCTGCAATAAATACCGCGTTATGGGTATCGCAAAGCGACCTTATTTTTTGCAGGAAACTTTCCGGTGCAACCTGTATACCACCAACTCCCTGTATACCTTCAATAATTACTGATGATATTTCATTATCAACAAAAGTCTGTTCTAAAGCTGCCTCATCTTTCCATGGAACGAAAATTACATTATCTGTTTCATTAACAGGGGCAACTATCTTTGGGTTGTCTGTAACTGCTACTGCTAATGATGTCCGTCCGTGGAAAGCACCGGTAAATGCGATAACCTTCTTTTTGCCATTATAGAAAGAGGCCAGTTTTAAAGCATTCTCATTGGCTTCAGCGCCCGAGTTAACTAAAAATAACTGGTAATCTTCCTTACCTGATACACGACCTAATTTCTCGGCTAATTCTTTTTGTAAAGGAATTTCTATTGAGTTAGAATAAAATCCTATTTGATGTAATTGATTTTCTAACCGTTTTACATAATGCGTATTAGTATGGCCGATAGAGATAACAGCGTGGCCGCCATACAGGTCCAGGTATTCTTGTCCTTTATCATCATAAACCAAACTGCCAACACCTTTTACAATATTGATAGGGTTAATAGGATATACGTCGAATAATTTCATTTTTATTTAGATAAGGTATAAAATTTAGATACTTAATACAGTGTTTCGAGGTGGCTCGGGGCTAAAAGCCCGTCGCCTTAAGTCGTAATCCTGCGCGCTCATCAAAGCCAAATAATAGGTTCATGTTCTGAACCGCCTGACCCGAGGCGCCTTTAAGTAAATTATCTAACATGCTTATAATAAATAGTTTATTACCATGTTTCTTAACCTGTAAAAATACTTTATTGGTATTTACCACTTGTTTAAGGTCTATATTCCTGTCGGTTACATGGGTAAATGGGTGACCTGCAAAAAAGTCCTCATAAAGCTTCAACGCTTCTTCTTCGGATAACTCGCTATCCATATAAATAGATGCAAAAATGCCTCTTGTAAAATCGCCCCTATATGGTATGAAATTTAAAGTTTGATCAAATGTAGGTTGTAGTTGTTTTAAAGATTCGCCGATCTCACTTAAATGCTGGTGATTAAAAACCTTATAAACCGAAAGATTATCATTTCTCCAGGTAAAGTGAGAGGTAGCAGCCAAACTCTGACCAGCACCTGTAGAACCAGTTGTAGCCGAAATATGAACCTCGCTATTTAATAATCCTTTGCTGGCTAATGGCAATAAACCTAATTGCAGGCAGGTAGCAAAGCAGCCCGGGTTTGCTATATTTTGTGCCGATTTAATAGCGCCCCTGTTTAATTCTGGTAAACCGTAAACGAAACTTTTTGAACCTGTTTTTGAATTTTTACTCAACCTAAAATCCTGGCTTAGGTCAATAATCTTCACATTATCAGGTATCGCGTTAGCCTCTAAAAACTTTTTAGCATCGCCATGGCCGACGCATAAAAATAGTACATCTATGTCGGTTTGTAGTCCGTCCGAAAATTTTAGCTCTGTATCACCGAACAGATCGGTATGCACCTCGTAAATATAATTACCGGCATTGCTGGTACTATTTACAAAGGCAATATCTACGTTGGGGTGGTTAATTAATATCCGCAGCATTTCACCGCCGGTATAGCCCGCACCACCAATTATTCCGGCTTTTATTTTATTTGATCTCAATTCTGTCATTTTTTGTTGATGGATAAGAATATAAAATAAACTCCAGGTCGGTATTTTGATGATTAGCTATAAAATGCTTCTGATTTGGATTGATCTGTATGGCCTGCTGCTCCCTTAGTTCAATCACCTTACCATCAATAGTAAACTTGGCCCTTCCCCTTAAAATAAAGAAAAATTGGATAGCCTTTTCATGATGATGCATCTTTTCAGCCGTATCAGGCGGCATTAATTCTTGCTTGACGGATAGCGCTTCGGTATCAACAAAGGTCCACCCATGGCAATCATCGCCCCAGGTATAATGCTCAATACATTCGCCTTTTGAAAATACCGTATTCATTATTCAGGTCCGTTAACTTTATGATAGATCATTACCTGGTTACCAAATATTTTTGAGAACCCTTTTACATCCTCGCCACTCCATGAATTATTCATTTCACCATAGCTGCCAAATTTGTTCGACATCAGGTCATGATCCGACTCAATACCAATTATTTGGAAACGATAAGGATGCAATTGTACAAATACTTTGCCGCTTACATTCTTCTGCGTATCAGTTAAAAATGCTTCCATATTACGCATAATAGGATCATGAAACTGCCCTTCGTGCAGCCAGTTACCGTAAAACACAGATAGTTGGTCTTTCCACGTTAACTGCCATTTGGTTAAGGTATGTTTTTCTAAAGTATGATGAGCTTTAATAATGATCATCGGCGCGGCAGCTTCAAAGCCAACACGGCCCTTAATGCCTATAATAGTATCGCCAACGTGTATATCACGGCCAATACCATAAGGTTGAGCGATAGCCTGTAAAGACTGTATAGCTTTGGTCGGATGATCATATCTTTCATCATCTATACCAACTAATTCACCCTTTTCAAAAATTAACTCAAGGCTCCTGACTTCAGACTCACTGACTTGTGTTGGCCATGCCTCTTCCGGCAAACCTAAGTTTGAGGTTAAAGTTTCTTTACCACCAACTGATGTTCCCCAAATGCCTTTGTTGATAGAGTACTTCGCTTTTTCAAAGTTCATTTCAACGCCGTGCTTTTTAAGGTATTCTATCTCGGCTTCACGACTTAATTTCAGATCGCGAATAGGAGTGATGATGCCCACTTCGGGGATAAGAATATTAAATATCATATCAAACCTAACCTGGTCATTACCGGCGCCTGTGCTGCCATGAGCCACATATTCGGCACCAATTTCTTTGGCATAGTTAGCAATAGCGGTTGCCTGACTAACGCGCTCCGCACTTACAGAAAGAGGGTAGGTGTTATTTTTTAATACATTACCATATATAAGGTAACGTACGCAGGTATTGTAAAAATTCTCGGTCTCATCAACTACATGGTGCGATGTTACACCCATTTCATAAGCGCGCTTTTCCACCTGGTTCAATTCTTCAGCACTAAAACCGCCAGTGTTTACTATTACTGAGTGTACCTCGTAACCTAAATCACGCGTTAGATAAATGCAGCAAAATGAGGTGTCTAATCCGCCGCTGTAGGCAAGTACTACTTTCTTTTTCATTGAGGTAAAAGGTAAAAGGAGAAAGGTAAAAGGTTATTTTCCATTTCTTAAAAAATTTATAAATGAAATTAACATTGCCTTTACTTCGTTAATTAATGAGTTTATTAAATCGTATTGATCTTGGGTAATATAATCAAGATCGAAAATTAAATAGCAAGTATATTCTGCTTCAAGGGTCGAACCCAAAGCATTATCCAGATAATGTGCAAAATCTTTATCGGTGTTTTTACCACACCCTTCTACAATATTTAAAGGAATCGAGTAAGTTGACCGACGTAATTGGCTGGTTAAAGCAAAGCGCTCTTCAATAGGCATTAATGGCAAAACATCTTTATACATTTGCTTTGTCAGTAAATGTGATTTTTTCCATACATCGAGTTTTTTATAATCTCTCATTACCTTTAACCTTTCGCCTTTTACCTTTAACCTCTATCTAAAATACTTTCAAGTCCTGACCAAAACTTTTAATGGCGTTTTCAATACGCTCAAATAAAGTGGCTTTGTGTGTTATTTTTCTAAGCTTGTCATCATCATTCTCTTTCTTCTCCGCATCTTTTGCTTTCTCTGCCGGATCAAAAAGCATAGCGGTACACATGCAGTTTTTGCGCTCTTTCATGGTTAATATATCATAATTAACGCAGCTTTTGCAGCCTTTCCAAAAATCCTCATCCTGCGTAAGTTCAGAATAAGTTACCGGTTCGTAGCCTAACTCAGAGTTTATCTTCATTACGGCCAGTCCGGTTGTTAGGCCAAATAGCTTTGCTTCAGGGTACTTTGTTCTTGAAAGCTCGAATATTTTATGCTTAATAGCCTTAGCTAAACCTACTTTACGGTATTGCGGCGCTACTATTAAGCCAGAGTTAGCCACAAAGTCGCCGTGGCTCCAGGTTTCAATATAGCAAAAACCTGCCCAGGTACCATCTTTATATAGCGCGATAACCGCTTTGCCTTCCAGCATTTTATCGGCAACATACTCAGGCGAGCGTTGGGCAATGCCCGTGCCACGTGCCTTTGCCGACTCTGCCATCTCATCGCAAATGATAGGGGCATAGTCTACATGCTGGGCAGAAGCAACCTGAATATCAAAATCTTGTATAGTCATTGTAAATAGAAAAATTACTGTTAAAATAATGGTTTGTTAAACCTTAAGTAATTAGATGATTTTTTGTTGAAGAAGTTTAAAAAACTTCGGTGACGGGCAATAGGATAGCTTAGCAATTAAACCCGCGGGATAAATAGCCTTCGTCGTGATGGAGAAAATAAAACAGTTGAAACCAAAGCAGCGGCAACCGGAGCAATAATTGCTCTTACAGTGGGCTTATTTAAGGTTTGCAGATTCATTTTAATTATAATGTTTGTTTTATTTAAAATTTGATGCAAAAGTTTGCATTAAATTTTAAATATGCAAGGAAAATGTTAATTAGTTTTTGGTTGATTAGGTTAAATGGTTAATTAAGTTAAGTAGTTGACAGTGTTATGATAAAACCAAACCATTCACTTAATCAACTATTCACCAATCAACGCCGCTTCGCAACTATATCATCTACTATCATATCCGCGTGTATGCGGCTGTTTTCAATGAACCATAAATGCGTATCTAAACCACCGCATACTACGCCTGCAAGGTATAAGCCGGGCAGGTTGGTTTCCATAGTTTCGTGATTGTATTCGGGGATAAATTTATCATCGGATAGTTTGAGCCCCCATTTCTTTAACTGGTCGAAATTTGGTTTATAACCTGTCATCGCCATAACAAAATCATTAGGGATGGTTATAGTACCTTCCGGCGTTTCAATATCAACCTCGGTTTCGCGTATGGCTTTAAGGTTCGAGTTAAAATAAGCTTTAACACTGCCTTCTTTAATACGGTTAATAATATCGGGTCTTACCCAGTATTTAACACGCTGGCTTATTTCGCTTCCGCGGATTATGAGCGTAACGTCAGCACCTTTTCTAAAGGTTTCCAGTGCCACATCAATGGCCGAATTGCTTGACCCCACCACAACTATCTTTTGCATGGCGAAGTAATGCGGGTCTTTATAATAATGCTTTACTTTAGGCAGGTCCTCGCCGGGGATATCCAGGTTAACGGCCACATCATAAAATCCGGTTGATATGATGATGCGCTTAGTCTGGTAAGTAGCTTTGCTGGTTGTAACCGTATAAATAGCGTTATCGCGCGTAACAGCTGTTACTTCTTCAAATAGATTTATAGGAAGATGATTAGATGTTGCCACCCTGCGATAATATTCCAACGCCTCGGCACGGGTGGGTTTGTTGCTGATGGTTACGAATGGTATGCCGCCTATCTCCAGTTTTTCTGATGTAGAAAAGAAGGTCATGGTAGCAGGGTAGTTATAAAGCGAATTTACCAGGCAACCTTTTTCGATAATAACAAAGCTTAAACCTGCTTTTTGTGCCTTAAGGCCGCAGGCTATTCCTATGGGGCCACCGCCGATGATGAGTATATCGAGCATTTTATTTTGAGTGATTAGAGATTGAAGATTAGATATAGTGTGGATATACTATCTAAATAACTTCGTCATTCAATATTCGGTGTTCAAAATTTATTAGTTGTCACCCAAATAACAAAAAATAAAAAAAGGGTAAGCTACTTTTATCGCACCGCTCAACTCTCTACCCTTGCTGCGTTCCCACCCTGGGGGAGTTCAAGAGGAGCTGGCCGTAAAAGACTTACCCCGGCGCAAATATAGCAAAAGGTTGGTTTTTGAGTTAATAAATTGTTAAAAAAGGACTAAGATTCTTAGGATTAGAGGATTATAAGATCTTACTTAATCAAGGTTATCATACAATCCTAAGAATCATGGTTCAGACAAAATCTCTAAAACAAACTTATCTGCTGGCTATTCACCGGCTTTAATAACGATGGTTTCGGCGGTGCAAGGCTGTACTGCGCTTTACCTTCAAATTGTAGTTCGGTAAAGGGTTCCCATTTGGCAAAGCTGGCAAAGGTTTCGCGTTGCAGCACGGTAAGCGCATTAACGGTAAAGGTTTCTTTCCACTCCATAGCTTTAAAGTGCGGCCATAGTTTTTCAAAATCAGCCACGGGTATGTTGCGGCAAATGGTGATATGCGGTACCATGAACTCTTTTATACGCAGGTGCTGCTTCAGCATTTTAAACCAATGGCTGGTTTCGGGTGTGCTGCGTATGCGGGCGTAAATGGTTTTAAAATCTTCGCCGTGGTTAAAGTAATCAAAGCCATCAATGGTAAGGGTTACGGGGGGTATAACACATAACCTTTTCCTGAAGGCCAATATATCCGGTTCGGTTAAAAAGGTTTTTTGGCGATGCATCATTTTAATAGAGATATGCGCTATTGCGTGCATGCTCTCATAATTGCCTATCACACTTGCCGCATAAAACTTATGATTATGCACCACGGCTTTCACTCTATCAGAAGGAGAAAGCAACATTAAAAAATCTGTATAACCTTTCATACACTTTAAATTTACGGGAAACAATAATACTAATATTTTTAGCATTTATGCAAATTAATTTTATATTTGTGGTATGGAAGCAAAGCGCTGTATAGTACATATTGATCTGGATTCCTTCTTTGTATCGGTCGAGCGTAAGTTTAATCCCGACCTGATTGGCAAAGCAGTTTTAATAGGCGGATCGGCAGACAGGGGGGTGGTAGCCTCATGCAGTTACGAGGCGCGTAAATACGGTGTACACTCGGCCATGCCCATGCGGCAGGCCATGAAGCTTTGCCCGCATGCCATTGTGATACGTGGTAGTCACGGGCGCTATAGTGAAGCCTCACGGCAGGTTACACAGATCATCCATGATAGTGTACCCCTTTATCAAAAAACATCAATAGACGAGTTTTATATAGATATGACAGGCATGGAGCGCTTTCATGATTGCTATAAATTGGCTACTGAACTTCGCGCGCGTATTACCAGGGAAACCGGCCTGCCTATTTCCTTTGGAATGGCATCCGGCAAAACAGTTGCTAAAATGGCTACCAACGCCGCCAAACCAAATGGACAGTTGCTTATAGAACACGGTAAGGAAAAAGAGTTTATGGCGCCGCTATCCATCCGTAAAATACCTATGCTGGGCGAAAAGACCTGCCAGAAGCTATACCAATTCGGCATTGAAAAAATTGGCGACCTGCAACGGGTAGAACTTAAATTTTTAGAGACGGTTTTTGGCAAGCATGGCCGTTATATATGGGAGCGGGCAAATGGTATTGACGAAAGCGAGATAGTACCGCATAGCGACCGCAAAGCCATATCAACAGAAAATACTTTTCATACCGATGTAGCCGACAAGAAAACGCTGGAAACCGTACTGGTATCTATGACCGAAGAGCTGGCCTTTAAACTTCGTCAGGAAAACAAAGTAGCATCATGTCTTGCTATAAAAATACGTTACGCCAATTTCGAGACCCATACCGTACAGGAAAAAATAGCCCTCACCGCTGCCGAGCATATACTAATACCCGGCATAAAAAACCTGCTCACAAAAGCCTGGAACCAGCATAGGCCCATACGCCTGATAGGTGTTAAACTAAGCAACTTATGCCAGGGCAGCTACCAGATAAACCTTTTTGAGGATAACGAAGAGCGCATTAAGCTATATCAGGCTATGGACAAGATCAACTTTAAATTTGGCGATAAAACGGTTTGCCGGGCAGCGGGTATGGCCATTGGTACCAGGAATTTTAATCCGTTTTTGAGGGATTAGGCAACTCCACGCGTCATTGCGAGGAGGAACGACGTGGCAATCTCTACATGATAGGTCGACGGCTTTTATTACCACTAACATTTTGCTTATTGATTAGTATGTGTAGAGATTGCCACGCTTCGCTCGCAATGACGTGTTGGATATGGTCATTTTGAATTCCCCTGCACTTTCACTATCTTAACCCTGCAATAACAACTACAAAACAGGCTTATGGCAGGTACCGGTACAGAACAGTTAAAGCGGGTATTAAAACCTGTGCATTTATGGGCAATTGGGGTTGGGCTGGTTATATCCGGCGAGTATTTTGGGTGGAACCTTGGCTGGGCCGTTGCGGGCACAATAGGGCTTTTAATAGCTACGTTGGTAGTCACCCTGATGTATGTTACCTTTATTTTTAGCTATACAGAACTTACCGCCGCTATACCACACGCGGGCGGCGCATTTGCTTATGCTTACCGGGCCATGGGGCCATTTGGCGGCCTGATAGCCGGTTATGCCACACTCATAGATTTCTTGCTGGCTACGCCTGCTATAGCGGTATCATTGGGTAGTTACCTGCATTTTTTATATCCTGTTATCCCCATAATGCAATCGGCGTTGTTGTTTAACGCGGTATTTATTTTGCTGAATATATCCGGAGTTAAAGAATCTGCTACCTTTTCGGTTTTCATTACCATATTGGCAGTAGCCGAATTACTGCTGTATATGGGCATAGTAACCCCTCATTTTAAAATGGTAAACTATATAGCTAACCCCATGCCATTTGGTTGGGCGGGAGTATTCGCCGCTTTACCATTCGCGGTATGGTTTTATTTGGCGATAGAAGGTGTAGCCATGGTAGTTGAGGAGGTTAAAGAACCTAAAAAGAATATACCTAAAGGGTATATATCAGCCATAATAACACTGGTTTTTTTAGCATTAGGTGTAATGATATTAACAGGCGGCGTTACCGACTGGCGCAAATTAAGCAACCTTGATTATCCTTTGCCCGAAGCCATAGGCATTGTATTGGGCAAAGCCAACGGGTTAACCAAAATATTTGCCAGCATTGGCTTATTCGGGTTAATAGCATCCTTACATGGCACTATATTAGCATCGTCAAGGCAGGTATTCGCAATGGCGCGCAGCGGGTATTTACCAAGAGGATTGGCGCAAATTAACCATCGGTTTAAAACGCCGCATTGGGCGCTGATAGTAAGCGGACTGGTAAGCTTTATAGCCATATACATTGGTACAACCGCACAGATCATTATACTATCTGTATTAGGCGCGGTGGTAATGTATATGATGAGTATGGTTAGCCTATTTATGTTAAGAAAAAAGGAACCCAATTTAGAACGGCCATTTATCTCGCCCTTTTACCCAATATTTCCGGCTACGGCATTGGTTATATCGTTGATATGCCTGGTTGCAATTATGTATTTTAGTGTAATAGTTAGCCTTATATTTTTTGCCATATTAGCTATGGCCATTATAATTTTTATGCTGATGGGAAAACATAAAGTAAAGATATTGGACGATGTACTTTTAGAGGTGTAGGGTAAAAGGTTTTAGCGGACAAAAAGGTAGTCATTTTAAAATCGGACGGACAGTACTAAATAACATAATGATTAATGACCCAATGACCAACTAATGTATAGATATACCATAAAAAGCAAAGTATACAGGTTTGAGGATCTAAAAACCCTGCTTGCCAGGGCATCGCCATACCGGTCGGGTGATGAGCTGGCAGGGATATGTGCCTCAAGCTATGAAGAGCGTGTGGCAGCGCAGATAACTTTGGCAGATGTGCCTTTAAAAACATTCCTGAATGAAGTAGTTATCCCCTATGAGCATGACGAAGTAACAAGGCTTATTATTGATACGCATGATACTGAAGCTTTTGAACCGATAAGCCATTTAACCGTTGGTGAGTTTTGCGACTGGCTGTTAAGCGATGATACCACAACCCAAATCTTGCAAAGCATTGCAACTGGTATAACCCCCGAAATGGCTGCAGCGGTATCTAAACTAATGCGTAACCAGGACCTGATCGCGGTAGCAAAAAAATGCGAAGTGGTTACCCGGTTTCGCAATACCATTGGCTTAACGGGCCATTTCTCAACCCGCCTGCAGCCTAACCACCCAACAGACGACCCGAAAGGCGTGGCAGCAAGTATTATTGACGGGCTGCTTTATGGCAGTGGCGACGCGGTTATTGGTATTAATCCGGCAACGGATAGCCCCGCGGCTGTAGCTAATTTATTAATCCTGATAGATAACCTGCGGCAGCAATTTGATATACCCACGCAAGCGTGTGTACTTAGCCATATCACCACAACCATACAGCTTATTAATGAAGGCGCACCGGTTGATCTTTGCTTTCAATCTATTGCCGGTACAGAGAAAACCAATTCAAGCTTTGGTATCAGTTTAGAATTGATAGAAGAAGCCTACCAGGCAACCTTATCATTAAAACGAGGTACGGCAGGCGATAATGTAATGTATTTTGAAACCGGGCAGGGTAGCTGCCTGTCGGCCAACGCAAATTTCGGGGTTGATCAGCAAACTTGCGAAGCGCGTGCCTATGCTGTGGCAAGGAAATATAAACCATTGTTAGTCAATACAGTTGTAGGGTTTATCGGTCCCGAATATTTATATGATGGCAAGCAAATTATACGTGCAGCTTTGGAGGATCATTTTTGCGGGAAATTGCTTGGTCTGCCTATGGGGGTTGATGTATGCTATACCAACCATGCCGAAGCCGACCAGGACGATATGGATAATCTGCTTACCCTCTTAGGGGTAGCCGGATGCAATTTTGTGATGGGTATACCGGGTTCTGACGATATTATGTTGAATTATCAATCCACCTCATTTCATGATGCTTTATACCTGCGTAAAGTATTAGGCCTGCGCCCCGCCCCTGAATTTGAACTATGGTTAATTAAACAGGGGATAGTTGATGATAAGGGCAATTTATTATCGGTTGATTCAATGCATGGATTGCTTAAAGCGGGTAAAATATGAAAAAGGCAATTAAATCGGCAGAGCTATTAATTGCACTACAAGAATTTACGGCTGCACGTATAGCTATTGGGCGGGCGGGTACCAGTATCCCGCTTAAAGAATCGCTGGAGTTTAAATTAGCCCATGCCCACGCGCGGGATGCTGTATATTCAGAATTAGATATTATTGGATTAACAGATAGCCTTAAACAATTTAATTTACCCGTATTACATCTGCAAAGTATGGCCGGCTACAGGGAGCAATATTTAAAAAGACCAGACCTGGGCAGGAAATTAAATGAAGCATCATTAACCAGGTTGGCAGATCATCATGTGCCAACAGATATATCCATAATTATAGCCGACGGATTATCAGCAACTGCAGTTAATGCAAATGCCGCAGGTTTGTTAGAAACATTGATGCCAATGCTGCAAGCAGTAAATTTTAAATTGGCTGATATAGTACTTGTTGAACAGGGAAGGGTAGCTATAGCCGACGAAATAACATCAGCATTAAAAGCTAAATTATCATTAATATTGATAGGTGAACGGCCCGGATTAAGTTCGGCAGATAGTATAGGGGCTTATTTAACTTATAACCCTAAACCGGGTTTAACAGACGAATCAAGAAATTGTGTATCTAACATAAGGCCCGGTGGCCTTAACTATAAACAGGCATCAAAAAAGATATTTTATTTAATACAAGAATCCTTTAAAAGAAAACTTTCGGGCTTTCTTTTAAAGGATAACGCGGGATTATTGAAATAACAGGCGTTAAATCAATTATCATCCATCTTTTTATATTTTTGGATATACCCCTGGAAACCTATAGGGTCAAGATTTGGATCTGTAAAAATAACCTGTACCTGCACAACATCTTCTGTTATAATACTAACAACAATTTGGGCAACATTAGTCATATCGGTTGTGCCGGGTTTTGGGGTTATCAGCATATTGTATTGGTATGGATTAGTTGAAGGCACAGTTTTTTGCGACTGATAATCAAAATTGGTTGTGTGAAACTTGGCTTTTATACCCGCGTTGATAATTTTATCTCCGCCATAATAAGGTAAGTTACACTCTGCTACACCATGCGAAATACTAAGATAAGGCGAGCCGGATAAAAGTATTTGATTCATATTTTTAGGAAAAGCTTTTTCCATAATTATAGTAAAATCGGCGGTGTCAATCATTTTTTGATAAGCCGCCATTCTTGCCGCTTTTTTATCCACCTTTTGTGCTTTTACCGAATTTATGCTTAATAAAGCAACTGTAAAAATCAATACGGTTTTTATTAATGTGTTCATTCTCATGGTTTTTTTTGGTTTATTGGTAGTTAGTATGAATTTTTAAAGCTAATAAGTTTTTAAATAAAAACCATATAGTTACTTTTCCTTTTTTTGCTCTTCAATAGTTCCGTTAAATGATATAGACTCTCTGTTAAGGCTGGTAACCTGCAATGATGCATATCCATCGGCTGATATAGAAAGCCTCAATAATTGCACATCTTTTGAACCAGATGTTTCCCTGTCTTTTGGTTTTATAACCACATCCCAGTTGCCTTTTTTGTTTCGTTCCGCTTTATAATCAAAATGAATGGTGTTTAATTTTATGCCTCCATCGCTTGCATCCATTGGTGCAATATATGCCCTGCCAAAATAGGGCAGATAAATAACTAACTTGTTTTTTGAGACAGATACGCTATATTCTCCGCTTAGCTGTTTACCGCCACCATGTAAGGGCAAAACATAATTGGCATTAAAAATATAATTTTTAGCGTTTATAATTCTGCTTGTTTCGACTGATCTGGCAGCTTTTTTATCCGCTTTCGCGGTTTGTGCATTAACAGTGTTGAAACTGTAAACACAAATTAGGGTAACACCTAATATTTTAAGTAATCTTTTCATTGTAAGTAGGATTGATAATATATCAAAAGGTTTATTATAGAATAAAAATACTCAAATATTGTTTAATAAAAAAGCCGCCCCAATAACAATCGGGGCGGCTTTTTGTAGTATAATTATTTATCAGATCAAATTAACACTCCGGTTAACAAATTCAGTTAAATCGGCACCGGTTAGCAATCCCTGTGAAAGCAAGGCAAGGTCAAACGCTTGTTTAGCTAATTGCGATTGCACATCTTCATTCTCGTCCTGTAATATGCGGCTTACCAATTTATGGTTGCCATTGACTATTACTTTATAATTATCAGGCATGCTGCCATAAAAGCCCATTCCGCCACCCATTGCTGCCATATCTTTCATACGGCGCATAAACTCGTCCATAGTTACAGTTACCGGTAATTCATCCGGATTAAGGCTTTCCAACTCAACTTTATAAGCAGGGCGGTTTATAGCCTTATCAAAAATGGCTTTAACTTTGGTAGCCTCCTCTTCTGTTAAAACATGCGCCGGAGCATCATCCTTTTTTATCAACTTATCGGCCACATCAGCATCAACACGCTTTAAAGATGTTTTTTCCAGCTTTTGCTCCAGTTGGCTGATAAAATGATTGTCGATAGGCGAATTCATCAACAATACATCATAGCTTTTTTTATTGGCAGATTGTATAAACGCGTCCTGTTTAGACGGATCATTAGTATAGATATATATCAGCTGGCCATCTTTATCAGTTTGTATTGGTTCAACCTTAGTTTTGTATTCGTCTAAAGTAAAATTCTCTTTAGCGGTATTGGTTAACAAAACAAAGTCTTTCGCCTTATCATAAAACTTGTCTTCGCTTATCATGCCGTATTTTACAAACAGGCCAATATCGGCCCATTTTTCTTCATAAGCTTTACGGTCGTTTTTAAATAGCTCTGCCAATTTATCAGCTACTTTTTTAGTGATGTAGCTATTTATCTTTTTAACATTGCTATCAGCTTGTAAAAAGCTGCGGGATACATTCAGCGGAATATCCGGCGAATCAATAACACCATGCAGCAACATTAAAAATTCAGGTACAATATCTTTTACTTCATCAGTAATAAATACCTGGCGAGAGAAAAGCTTGATCTTATTACGTTGAATCTCAAAATCATTTTTCAGCTTAGGGAAGTATAATACACCTGTTAAATTAAATGGATAATCAACATTTAAGTGTATCCAGAACAACGGATCCTCAGTAAAAGGATATAACTCTTTATAAAAAGCCAAATAGTCCTCATCCTTTAAATCAGCAGGTGCTTTTGTCCAGATAGGGTTAGTAACATTAACAATGTTATCAACCTCTACATCAATATATTTTGGTTTACCTTCTTCATCAACCCCATCTTCAACAGATTCTGTTGTTGTGCCGAATTTAATAGGCACAGGCAAGAAACGGCAATATTTATCAAGAATTTGCTGTAAACGTTGTTTATTTAAAAACTCTTCAGATTCTGCATTAATATGCAGGGTTATTTCAGTCCCGCGTTCTGCCAGGTTGCCTTCGCTTATTTCAAACTCGGTACTTCCATCGCAGGTCCAATGTGCAGGTTCGGCACCTTCCTGGTATGATAGGGTTTCAATTTCCACCTTATCGGCTACCATAAATGCAGAGTAAAAACCTAAACCAAAGCGACCAATGATCTCGTTAGCATCTTTAGCTTCTTTAAACTTCTCCATAAACTCGGTAGCGCCCGAAAATGCTATCTGGTTAATATATTTTTTTATCTCATCGGCGGTCATGCCTAAACCATTATCAGAAATAGTAATGGTTTTTTTCGCTTCATCAAAAGCTATTTCAACACGCAAATCGCCCAGATCGCCATTATACTGACCCAATGACGCCAAACGTTTTATTTTTTGCGTAGCATCAATAGCGTTCGATACCAGCTCCCGTAAAAATATCTCGGTATCAGAGTATAAAAATTTCTTAATTATCGGAAAAATGTTTTCGGTGTGTATCGAAATGGTTCCTTTTTCTTGCATAATTTTATTATTGATTTTCTGGTTAATGATTAGTAACAAATCCTGCTCATCAATGAGCGTTCCAAAGAGGGATGATTGTCAAATTGGCAGTAATCCAAATCAGGGATAGATTTAAGGAGGTAGCCCTGCAAAATATAGAATGGTTGTAATTAGTTAACCCAATCTATTCAGAAAAGCATTTAATACATCTCGCAAATTTTCAATCGTATCCTTATCTTTGATATCCCCATCCATATCCATTTTCGATCGTACAAATTGTATTAACAAAGTTGGCCCAATTTTAGCCGATAACGCACGCAGAGTTAACAATAGCGAAGCATACGCATTCTTGCCGCCTAATGATGCGGTGATAACAGCCACGGGCTTATCAACTAATGTGCTGCTTGATACCATCCAATCAAGCATGTTTTTTAATTGGCCGGGTACACCAAAAGCGTATTCGGGTGTGCAGATGATTATGCCATTGGCCTCCGTCAATAACTTACGTAATGAAGCTACTGATGCAGGCGGATTATCGGTATCCAAGCCGGGATCAAAAGGTGGTATTTGTGCAAGATCGTTGTAGATGTTGTATTCAATATCCGCAGGCACAATTGAACTTAAATATTGTAAAATAGCATGGTTGGATGAACCCTGGCGTAAACTGCCTGATATGGCTAAGATATTTTTCATGGTTTTAGAGCCGGCAATTTATTACATCCTTGTCTAATTAACTAATGTTGTTTCACTAAGTTGTTTCATCGGTGTTTAACAGCAGGTAAATTAACCAATTTTCAATGTGTTGATTATCAAATCAATAGTAAAATTTTATGCTTACTCTTACAAACGTATAAGTTGTTTCATTTTGTTTCACCACATTTTATCAATCATCTAATAGTCAACATTTTAAGCAAAAATATTGTTTCACATGTTTCATTTGTTTCACTTATTCGTGAAACAAATGATCGCATCCAAATCTAATGGCAATATGCTGACTAATGCCTATTGATGCGAACCGCAATTAATACTATTTTTGTGCTTCATTTTTTAATTCGATGTCTGAAAATATTGAACATGTTAAATGCCTGATAATTGGTTCGGGTCCTGCCGGATATACAGCTGCCATATATGCTTCGCGTGCTGACCTGAAACCGGTTATGTATACCGGAATGCTTGCCGGCGGCCAGCTTACCCAAACTACCGATGTGGAGAATTTTCCGGGGTATCCTAACGGAATCATGGGGCCCGAAATGATGGAAGATTTTCGTCATCAGGCCCACCGTTTGGGTACTGATATTCGTTTTGGATACGTAAGCTCCGTTGATTTTTCGAGCCTGCCGCATAAGGTTGTGGTTGATGAAAACAAAACCATATTGGCCGATACCGTTATTATATCAACCGGCGCGTCTGCCAAATGGCTTGGGTTGGAGTCCGAACAAAAATATAGTGGTTTTGGCGTATCTGCCTGCGCGGTGTGCGATGGTTTCTTCTTTAAGGGCCAGGATGTAGCCATAGTAGGAGCGGGTGATACTGCTGCCGAAGAAGCAACCTATTTGGCTAAATTATGCCGTAAAGTGTATATGATTGTTCGCAGGGACGAGTTTCGTGCATCAAAAGCGATGGTGCACCGTACTTTAAACACGCACAATATCGAGATACTGTACAATACCGAAACTAAAGAGATTTTAGGCGACGGACAAAGTGTGAACGGTGTTAGCGTGTTTAACAACAAAACAAACGAAGAAAGAGATCTGGATGTTACCGGCTTTTTTGTAGCCATAGGCCACTCGCCTAATACCGAAATATTTAAAGAGTGGATAGATATGGACGAAACCGGCTATATCAAAACCAAACCCGGCTCAACACAAACCAATATAGAAGGCGTGTTTTGCTGCGGCGATGCACAGGACCATATTTATCGCCAGGCGGTTACCGCCGCGGGCACAGGCTGTATGGCAGCAATTGATGCCGAACGCTACCTGGCTGCTAAAGAACACCCGGTTATTGCTTAATAAAATTTAATTTATATATAAATAGCTGCCCGAAAAGGCAGCTATTTTACTTTACAGCAATTTTTTTACGTAGCAAATGCAGATTAATTTTTCAAATCTGCTAACTTCACGATCTTTATTAATCGGTTAACTTATAACTATGTATAAGAAGATATTTTTATTGCTTTTTAGCTTCCTTTACCTTTCTGAATTTATTGTAAATGCACAAGGTGCTGATCCTAATTTAGGGATAATACCGGCCCCTGTATCCGTAAAAAAGGCCCCCGGCCAATTTGTTCTTAGCCAGGAAACCGTATTACAAACTGATAGCTTAGACACAAGGCCGGTAGCTTTCTTAATAGATTACCTGCAGAACAAAGCGATACTTCGTATTCAGCCCAAACCTTATACCGGGCAGATTATAAATAGCATCATTTTAACCAGTTCAGGTACAGATGGTTTACCTGCCGAAGGTTATCGTTTAACCATAACTCCTCAAAATATTACCATTGCCGCTAAAGATGCCGGAATGTTTTACGGCATACAAACCCTGATACAATTAATGCCCTTAGAGCGTGCTGCAACTGCCAAATTACCCTGTGTGCAAATTGAAGATTATCCCCGCTTTAGCTATCGCGGATTTATGCTGGATGTATCCCGCCATTTCGCTTCAGTCGAGCAGGTTAAGAAATACATTGATCTGATGGCAGCTTATAAACTGAATAATTTTCACTGGCATTTAACTGATGATCAGGGTTGGCGCATAGAGATAAAAAAATATCCAAAGCTTACCGCGATTGGCAGCAGGCGCGCAGAAAGCCTTATAGGCAATTACCATGACCGTACCCCCCAGCAATTTGACAATACACCTTATGGGGGCTTTTATACCCAGGACGAGATACGCGATGTGGTAAAATATGCTGCTACAAGATACATTAATATTGTGCCCGAAATTGAAATGCCCGGTCATTCGGATGCCGCGTTGACTGCTTATCCCGAGTATGGCTGTAATCCGCCGGATACCTATAAAGTATCCGGAACCTGGAGTGAACGGCACGATGTGTTTTGTCCAACGGAGAAAACATTTACCTTTCTGCAAGATATTTTAACAGAAGTGATGGAGCTCTTCCCCGGAAAATATATTCATATAGGCGGCGATGAAGTAGCAAAAGACGATTGGATAAATAATGATTTCTGCCAAAAGCTTATCAAAAAATTAAAGTTAAAGGATGAGAAGGGCTTGCAAAGCTATTTTATCTCGCGCATGGAACAGTTTGTTAACTCAAAAGGGCGCAGCGTAATTGGCTGGGACGAGATATTAGAAGGAGGTTTAGCGCCAAATGCTACGGTTATGAGCTGGCAAGGCGAATCGGGCGGTATACAAGCCGCAGGGTTGAGCCATGATGTTATTATGGCACCAAGCAGCCAGGGCCTTTACTTTGATCATGCACAAGGTAAACTGGGTACAGAACCTTTAGGAATAGGTGGTTACGCGCCTATACAAAAAAGCTATGCTTATAATCCTGTTCCGGCTGTTTTAACACCTGAGCAGCAAAAATTTGTAATTGGTGTGCAAGCCAACCTATGGACAGAATATATACCTACAGCTAATAAGGTGGAATATATGTTATTGCCCAGAATGCAATCGTTGGCAGAAATAGCGTGGACACAGTTAGCCAATAAAAATTATACAGATTTTTCTGAGACACGACTGCCTGCGCATTTAGCCTGGTTTGATAAAAATAATTTTAATTACCGGGTGCCATCTACTATTGGCGCAAAAGATACTATCATATTTGGTAACCAGTTAAAGGTCGATCTCAAATCGTCTGTAAAAGGTGCAAAGGTTTACTATACTATTGATGGTTATACACCCAGAGAAACTGATTTTGAATACAGCACACCGGTAATTTATAATGTACCGCCTGATCAATACCGCGAATTACAAACCATTGTAATAACACCTGCCGGCAAGCGAAGCACAGTTACCAAAACCGTGGTTTATAATAAAACACTATTACCTGCGGTTAAGTATACAGCTACTACCGCAACCACAGGGTTACGTTACCAGGTTTTTCCGGGCGAATTTAATACTACCGCCGATTTTAAAATATCAGATAATACAGATACATTGGTAGCAAAAAGCTTTAATACACTTACCTTTAGAAAAAATATGCCGGCGTTTGGGGTAATATATAATGGTTTTATACGTATTGATGCTGATGGAGTTTATGGATTTTCAACCCTGTCTGATGATGGGTCGTTGTTATTGATAGATGATATACCGGTTGTTGATAATGACGGCAAGCATCCTGTATATGAAAAGGGTGGTTCTGTTCCTTTGCAAAAAGGGTATCACCGTTTTACCTTGAAATATTTTAATATAGGAATAACGGGTAGTTTGCGGGTTTTTATGACCATACCGGGTAAACCAAGTGGCGAGTTATCAGCAGATTCTCTGTTTAATTAAACCAACCTACAATGAGAATAAGATTTTATTTTTTTATTTTAATTGGCTGCGTTATCCTGGCGGGTTGTACCGGGGATCAGAAAAAAGCAACTAATTTGACCAACATAGTTAAACCTTCGGCTATAATGGATCCTTTCAGATATCATAAGCTGATAGAGGTTTCACCCGGCCAATATTACGATGTTTTAAGCTGGGGCAGGGGTGCGGTTGATACCGGCTCATTTTTGATATTACACTCCGATTCATCAGGAAAAAAATATACTACCACAACCGGCGATCTTAACGGTAAAATAGTAGATGTTTATAATGCCGATATGGATGTAGACGGTCATCCCGAAATATTGATACAGGCAAAGGGAAAAGACACTATTACTTACACCACTATTTATGCTTTTGAATTTTACGATAATAAAGTGCAAAAACTTGATTTTCCTAAACTAAGCAACTCACAAAAAAAGGGATATCGTGGTAATGACAATTTTTATATAGCAGAAGGAAAATTTATAAGGGAGTTCCCGATTTATACCGGAAGCGGAAAAGATGCTAAAACAACCGGGCAAAAACGAAAATTAGAATATAGTTTAAACAGCAATAGTTTTACGGTAAAACAATTAAGCAAAGATTCAACATTGGTTGCTGATAAGGCCACAGTACAGCAGCCTGTTAAACAATCATCCGCAGAAACAACTACCACAACTAAAAAAGCCGATAAAAAGCGCCATAAAACCGAAGTACATAAAAAGAAACGAAGAAGACATCATAATAATGAGGGATAATAGATTGCAACATACTACTGCACCCTCAGCAATGGCGCGTTTTTATAATCATTTTACCAACCTTATCATATCCTTCGCGTTTTTCACGCCCACAGCGTCATAGTCGTTATTAAAGTAGAACCAGCCTTGCTTTGCTTCAGTATTTTGTTTAACCGCGTCAATTACTTGCTGCAAAAATCCGATAGAGTAAGGTGAACGATATAAATTAGGTACCCCATGAAAACGATAATATACCGATGGCATATTTTGGATAACATCATCAGGTAAAGTTGGGTGGCTCATGCCGCAAAATGTGATTTTGTGTTCGGTTAATTTTTTATATACATCATCCCGCCACCAGCTAACATGCCGCAGCTCTAATACATTATTAAATGACGGGTCAATGCTGTTGATAATACGTTCCAGCTTTTCTTCATCATAATGAAAGCTTGGGGGCATCTGGAATAGTACCGGTCCTAATTTTTTCTGTAAGCCATTATTAATGGTATCGTAAAAGCTCAAAACAAGATCGGCTGTATCATTAAACTTTTTATAATGAGTAATAGCTCTTGGCGCTTTTACGGCGAAACGAAATTCTGCCGGGCTTTTCTGGTACCAGTTCTGCAAAAACGATAATTGCGGAAAACGATAGAAGGTAACATTAAGTTCCAGTGTATCAAAATGCTCACAGTAATAATCAAACCACTTGCGTTGTGGTAAGCCTTCGGGATAAAATTTGCCCTTCCAGTCATTATAATGAAAACCTGAACAACCAATATGCCATTCCATAAAAAGGTAACTATATCGGTATAGTTTTGTTTTGCAGAATGTAGCGGTGCAAAATATTGCGTCTCTGCGCTCCGTTTATATTAAAAATTCGCACATTTGTATATCTGCACATTTGCACATCCAAGAAATGCACTTTCTATATCCTGCCTTTTTATTTGCATTAATATCCATGGCCATACCTGTATTGGTTCACCTGTTTAATTTTAGGCGGTATCAAAAGGTATATTTTAGCAATGTCCAGTTTCTTAAAGAGATACAGGAGCAGCAATCGTCTCGCAGAAATTTAAAAGAACGATTAATATTAGCGGCTCGTTTATTGGCCCTTTTCTTTTTGGTATTAGCATTTGCCAGGCCATATATTGCCAGTCAACACAACACAAATGCCGGATCCCAACGTATTATCAGCGTTTTTTTAGATAATTCTTACTCTATGCAAACCCTTAACAGGGAAGGTTCATTACTTGACGAAGCTAAACGCCGGGCAAAAGAAATTGTATCGGTTTATTCAATGAATGATCGTTTCCAACTGCTTACGCAGGATTTTGAAGGTAAACATCAGCGATTATTAAGCCGCGACGAATTTAATGACGCGATTGATGCGGTAAAAATAAGCCCGCAAAGCCGCAATCTTCAACAAATAATTAACAGGCAGCAAAACTTGTTGAATATACAACCCGGTGCCAGCCGGTCAATTTACATCGTATCAGATTTCCAAAAGAATATTGCCAACAGCCAGCCATTAAAAATTGATACCGGGGTGCGTATTAGCCTGGTACAATTAGCCGCAAACACACCTGCAAATGTTGCGGTTGATTCGGTTTGGTTGCTAAGCGCTATACATCGCCCCGGCGAAACCGAAAAACTGGTAGTGAAGCTACATAATTATGCCGGCGAGAACTCAACCAAGATCCCGCTTAAATTATTAATTAATGGCGAACAGAAGGCTTTGGGCGGTTTTACCATCAACGCGCGTTCTGTGCAAAATGACACGCTTACATTTTCAGGGTTGAAAGCAGGATGGCAACGCGGAGAAATAACATTGCAGGACAACCCGGTTACGTTTGATAACCAATTTTATTTCAGCTTTAATGTAAAGCGGCAAATGCCGGTGTTGCTTATTGACGGCGGTATGCCTAATCCATACCTTAAAGCGGTTTTTGGGGCCGACCAGTTCTTTGCAGCCAACCGGGTACCCGAAGGTAATGTTGATTACGCGGCCTTAAATACTTATCCATTAATTGTTATAAGTGATGTTAAAGCTGTTTCGGCAGGATTATCACAACAATTAAAAACCTATGTGAGCAAAGGCGGTACATTAGCAGTGTTTCCTGCCGCAGATGCGGATATGGGTAGCTATAAATCATTTTTACAGCAAATGGGCGCGGCTTATCCCGCAAAACTGTCAACAGAAAACATTAGAGTATCGGCTCTTAATATGCAAAACCCGGTATTTAAAAACATTTTCGAAGACTTTCCTAAAAACCCCGATCTGCCGGTGGTTAAAAAGTATTACCAGTTAAGCACATCATCCGGCAGTAATGAAAATTTAATGCAGTTGCAAGGTAATCAGCCTTTTTGGGCCGAATACAATAGCGGTAAAGGCAAGGTATATGTATCTGCAGTGCCATTAAATGAAGATTTTAGCAATTTACCGCGCCACGCGCTTTTTGTGCCTGTTATGTTCAGGATAGCATTATTAAGCGGGCATGACCAGCCTCTGTTTTATACCCTTGGTAATGACAAAACCATAGAGACAGCACCTGTACAAACATCTGAAAAGCAATTATTGAAATTAATTAAAGGCAAGCAAAGCGTCATTCCCGATATAAGGCAGCAGGAGGGAAGTACGTTGTTATATCTATCTGACCAATTACAGGAAACTGGTCTGTATGATCTTAAAAAACAGGATAGTATTGTTTCTGTAATGGCTTTTAATGATAACAGGAGCGAATCGGATATGAGCTATTATACACAGGCCCAATTAGATAAAATAGTACCTAATAAAAGTAATGTAATACAAGCCGGCAACGGCTCATTAAAAGATATTGTAAGCCAAACAAATTTCGGTGTGCAAATATGGAAACTTTGTATAATTTTGGCATTGATATTTCTGGCTGCCGAAATACTGCTTGTTAAGTATTATAAAGATGGTAAACAGGTGTTTTTGCAAACAGAAGAATCAACCTCAATCAACACATAAGGCTAATGAATTTGCTTATCAAATCCGCTACAATTGTTGACCCCAACTCACCATTCAATAATAAAGTTGCTGATATTTTAATAAAAACCGGAACTATTGCAGAAATAGCCAAAGACATACAAGCTGATACGGAAGTTTTTGATGCCAAAGGCAAACATGTTTCGCCCGGTTTTTTTGATCTGAACTGTAATATTGGCGAGTTAGGGCTTGAAACAAAAGAAAATTTACAAACCGGAACAGCCGCTGCCGCAGCAGGTGGCTTTACAGGTATAGCATTAATGCCAAATACCCAGCCACCGGTACATTCAAAAGCCGAAGTTGAATATTTGCTTAACCGCGCCAAGGGCAATTTGGTAGATGTATATCCTTTAGGTTCCTTGTCGCATAAACGAGAGGGTAAGGACCTGGCCGAAATGTATGATATGTACCTGAGCGGAGCCAAAGCTTTTACAGATGGCAATCGCCCGGTACAGGACGCAGGGTTAATGGAACGCGCCTTGCTTTACACCAAAGGTTTTGAAGCCACTATATTTTCTTATCCTGAAGATACTGCAATAGCCGGTAAGGCAAAAGTAAATGAGGGTAAAATGAGTACCTTGCTGGGCATGAAAGGTATACCTTCATTAGCAGAAGAGCTGATGATAGCACGCGATCTTTATTTAGCTGAGTATACGGAGTCTAATATTCACTTCAGCACGATATCGACTGCCCGGTCTGTTGAACTGATAAGAGAAGCACGTAAAAAAGGATTAAAAGTAACTTGCGATGTGGCTGCACATCACCTGGTACTTACTGACGACGCATTAGCGGGCTTTGACAGCCTTTATAAAGTAAAGCCACCCTTGCGCACACAAAATGATGTTGACGCGCTTATAGCGGGTTTAAAGGATGATACCATTGATGCTATAGTATCGCAGCATACCCCGCACGAGATAGAATTTAAAAATGTTGAGTTTGAAGTTGCCGAATTTGGGATAACAGGCTTTCAAACCGTTCTTTCACTGGCAATAAGGGCCGGATTGGCGATCGACCTGATCATTCAGAAATTAGTTATTAACCCACGTAATATATTGAAATTGGAAGTTCCGGCTATAGTTGCAGGGCAAAAAGCTAATCTTGTTGTTTTTAATGCGACCGCAGAATGGACGTATAGCAAAGAGAATAACAGATCAAAATCTTATAATTCTCCTTTCATAGGGCAGAACTTAAAAGGACAAGTATTGTTAACCTGTAACAATAATCATATATTTAAATCGAACAAAAAATGATCGACCCTAAAATAGAAGTAGCGCTTGGCGCCGCACTGCAGGCATTTTCGCAACAGAGCGGTTTAGATGTTAGCCATATACACCAGGAATTTCAAACCGTATATGAACTGGAAGATGATTTTTTAACCAAAGTTGACGCTTTAGATGAGGTTTTTAATAATCATCCGCAGCTGGAAGTTTTACGGGAGGTGTTTTTTGATCTGCTGATGATTAACTTTTTTAGCGCTGACGTAAAGAAGCTGGAAGAAGATTACCTTGATACGCCCGAATGGGAAGACATTGAGGAGCAAACGTTAGACAGAGGTACAGAGCTTTTAAACTTACTGCTTTATTTGAATGAGTGCGAGGACGAAGATATTGAGCCTGAACTGGAAGATTATCTGAAAGAGTTTTTACTGGTGGATGAAGATGAGTTTCAGGATGAATACCGTATTTATGAGCCAGTTATAGCACACCAGGTATTAATGGAAAGCCCGGTTGAAGAAATAGCTAAGGTAGCTGTTAAATTACCGGAAGATTCAGAGTTAAAAGAGCTGTTTTACCCAATGATGTGCTTTTTTCAGAATACCAATCCTACTGCCGACGAAAAGAATAATATTGCTGCCAACGCGGTAAGCAAAGACTTTGACATGGCTGTGTTTTCTATATTAGAATCATTTATTTAAACCTAAATCAATTATAATGGAAGAAGGAATTAAACCAGCAGCAAGAAATAACCCCACTGTGGTAGCTACCAAGTGGGCGTTTATAAACGCATTAACTGCTATTGTAATTACTTATGCGTTTGAGTTTTCGAATGTTGATCCCAATTCGTCATTAAAATATCTTTCCTATATTCCTTTTATTATCTTTTTGTTTTTAACACAAAAAGAATTTAAGGATCGGATAGGTGGTTTCATGACTTTTGGTGAGGGATTTTCAGCGGGTTTCAGGTATGCGTTATTTACCGGTTTAATTATGGCTGTATTTATTTATTTGTATTGCGCCGTACTAAGCCCTGCGTTTTTTGACAAAGCAATAGAAGCTTCAAGGGCTAAAATGGAAGAACGTAACATGTCAAGCGAGCAAATTGATAAAGCAATGGAGATTTCAAAAAAATGGGGGCCTTTAATGGCTGCTTTTGGTACTGCAGTTGTATACCCTATTATTGGCGCTTTAATCAGCCTAATAGGTGCTGCAATATTTAAAAAAGAACGCTCAGCCTATGATATAGTTGAGGATGCGGTGGATCCTACAGTGTAATAAAATACTTTTCTAACGAAAATGATGTTATACAAAGAATTTCTTCCTATCCCTGAATTAAGGGATAGGATAGAATGTTATTGGAAATTCTTTGTAGGCCCGGATATATCACAGCCATTATTACATGTTTTTCCGCCGGATGGTTGTTGCAATTTGCTTTTTGTTAAGTCTCCCTATAAAAGCTTTATTTTATTCTCCGGCCCCTCCACTATAGTAAAAGAAATTAATATATTTCCTGATACTATTTTTTTTGGTATTCGCTTAAAACCAGGTTATTCGGGCTGGTTATACCCCGCTGACGTTGCCGAACTTAAAGATAAAAGCATTAATCTTACATCCACAGAAATATCCACATGGCAAGCCAATTTTTTAAGCCAACTCCATTGGGAGTTTGATGACGTTTCATTTTTTGATAATACCTTACTTATATTAAAGAGCGTAAAACCCGTTGTAATAGATGAGCGTGTTGCAAAAGCCATAAAATTGATTAGTGAGCATGAAGGAAATATATCTTCAAAACAGATAGCAAGCAGTGTATGTATGAGCCCGCGTAACCTGGAGAGGGTTTTTTTGCGATCAACAGGAGTTAAAGTTAAGCAATTTTCACAGCTGAGACGTTTAAGAAAGGCCATTATTGATATGTGTGTCGAAAAAAAGGGACGGAATGAAATGATAGTTGAGCGGGGATATACAGATCCGGCACATTTTTATAAATCTTTTCGCAATATTTCAAATTACCCATTGGATAAATTTCAGCAGCATTTACGCCTTATTGAAAATCAGCTTATTTAATAGTCGCTTTTTTACACTTCTCGTTTCCGGCGTTTTTATAATTTTATGATCTCATAAATATATAATATGAAAAAATATTTGATCATTCCGTGTTTACTTATCACGTTAAAGCTTGCTGCACAGGATCCTGTTGTTATTCAACAACAAAAAATGAAAGACGCTCAACTATTATCAGGTACATGGGCGGGTGAGGGATGGATAATAATGCCGGATGGGAAAAAACATATGTTTAACCAAACGGAAAAAGTTGTAGGAAAAATGGATGGGGCTTTGCTAACAATTGAAGGTAATGGTAAAGACAGTGAAACCGGAAAGTCAATACATAACGCATTCGCTATTCTTACTTATGATAATGGCAAACAGGCCTATCGTTGGACAGCGGTATCATCCGGTTATTTAACTGACGTAGTACCCGATGTATACCCCGGAGGTTTTACATGGAGTTTACGTATAAGGACCGGAACCATTCGCTATACAATTAGTTATACAGCAAATGAATGGATTGAAAAAGGTGATGTTTCAACAGATGATGGAAAAAGTTGGGTTCAAAATTTTGAAATGCATCTTAAAAAATCCTGAGCTTATTATATATTAAACTTAAAAAGTTATACTTCGATTTAATCAAAGTATAAGCCTAAAAGCCTTCGGGCAGATCAGTTATGGGTAAGCGATATCACTTATCTTGCATTAAGCAATAAGAAGCTTTTCTAAGCCTGGTGACGGATGCCTACAGCCGTAAGATCATTGGCTTCCATGTAAGTAACAGCCTTAGTGCCGATGGGACTGTACCGGCGCTGCAAATAGCTATCGGAGATCGCAAAGAGATCCACAGCCGTAAGAACATTTATAACTATCTGAGGCCGCATTGCAGCATATCCATGCTGACCCCGGCCCTGGTTCATGGCAGGAACCTGAATATAAAACGTTGCTGGAAAAACTATTATCGAACAAGAAAGGCGAACATAGCGGATATAGTTATCCACTAAAAAGAAGTAACTTTTAAAAAGAAAAAAAGAAAAACGTGTCAGGATGTGAGTAACGCGGAGCGTTACTCACATCCTGACACGACAAACAAACAATAAATGTTTTTACCTTTATAAAATAACTGTCAACCTTTTCAGGACGAGTCATGGTGAAACAAAATGAAACAAGATTTATACGGTGAAACAAACAGCGCCTTAAATCCTATCCGAACACAATAACGTATTATGTAAAACGTATAACATAACTAATGAAAGAGATTGCCAAAAGAGTTTTTGATGTTGAAATAGAATCATTGCAGCACGTTGCAGGTTTAATTGACGATACATTTACCGCCGTTGTACAGGCTGTATTAAATAATACAGGCAAAGTCATAGTTATTGGTGTGGGCAAATCGGGCCTTATTGGTAAAAAAATAGCGGCTACTTTATCAAGTACAGGTACGCCAAGTTTCTTTTTGCATCCCGGTGACGCGTTTCATGGTGATTTGGGTATTGTTGGCGCGCAGGATACCGCTATACTCATATCTTATTCGGGCGAGACGGATGAGGTGCTTAAGGTTATTCCGTTTTTAAAGTGGAACAAAAACCTGATAATCAGCATTACTGGCAATCCAAACTCAACTATAGCTAAAAACAGCAATCATCACTTAAACATAAAAATTACCCGCGAGGCTTGCCCGCTGGCTTTGGCGCCAACTTCATCAACTACGGCAGCATTAGTTATGGGCGATGCTTTGGCTATAGCGTTGATGGAATCGCGTAATTTTCAGGAAGAAGATTTTGCACGCTTTCATCCGGGTGGCAGCCTGGGGCGTAAACTATTGACAAGAATAAAAGATTTGATGCGGGTTGATAATTTACCATTTATACAAAAAGACGCTTCTTTTACCGATGTACTGCTAAGCATGTCTGAAGGTAAGTTAGGGATGGTAATTGTAGGCAATAAAGATCATATAGAAGGTATTATTACCGACGGCGACCTGCGCAGGGCCCTATTAAAAAACCAGGATATAGCTAAGCTGTCTGTTACGGATATGATGACCGCTAATCCAATAATTATTGACGGTGATGAGTTTATTGGCCAGGTGGAAATATTGATGATGGAAAAGAAAATAACCAATGTACTGGTAGGTAAAAACAGGAAATTGGCCGGTGTTTATCAAATATATAATCAGTAACACATCATGGCTGTATTTTACGATCAGCTAAACCGCGGGGTAAACTTACCTTCAGTTCCAAAAAGAATAATTTCTGTAGTACCCTCACAAACCGAATTGCTTTTTTATTTAGGATTAGATAAAGAGGTTGTTGGTATAACCAAATTCTGTATTCATCCCGAGGATAAATTTAAAACTACCATCAAAGTTGGCGGCACCAAGCAGTTAAACACCCAACTGATAAAGGAGCTAAAACCCGATCTTATTATCGCCAATAAAGAAGAAAACGAGCAATCGCAGATAGAAGAACTGATGACCGTTTGCCCGGTTTGGATAAGTGACATTAGTAATTTGGATGAAGCTTTGGATATGATAACGAAAGTAGGAGAGATGGTAAATTACCAAAAAGAAGCACAACTATTAAAAGCAAAAATCAGTAGACTATTTAGTCAGTTAGTAATTCGGTCCGAAAATTTACGGGTGGCTTATTTAATATGGCGCAAGCCTTATATGGTTGCAGGTAAGTATACGTTTATTGATGACCTGCTGCAAAAATGCGGTTTAATAAATGCTTTCGATGAGGGCCGTTATCCCGAAGTAACGTCTGAAATGCTTATCGATACAACGCCGGATGTAGTATTACTATCGTCAGAACCTTATCCGTTTACCCAAAAACATATAGATGAGTTTAAATCAATGTTACCCAATTCACAGATAATATTGGTTGATGGTGAGCTGTTTTCCTGGTATGGAAACAGGTTATTGCATGCGCCGGATTATTTCAAACAGCTTATTGACAGAATAATTGGATGAGTGATGGTAAGCTAATTGGTTTATTTTCAACTACTCACTCAATCTACCATTCACCTAATCAACAAAAAGATAATTTACTTTTCATATTCTGTCAATTTAATCTATCTTTGCCACTCTTAAAAATCCTAACTGCGGAAGTGGCGTAATTGGTAGCCGCACCAGACTTAGGATCTGGCGCTTCACGGCGTGGGGGTTCGAGTCCCTTCTTCCGCACAAACCCGCCATATGTTCAAATATGGCGGGTTTTTTAGTAAAGGGACACAGACATTTTCAATTTAAATTCAGGTCATTATCATTAACCGTCGCCCGGTTAACCGGCTATTTTTGCTCAATGAAATAGTTTAAACGAAACTTCAGTGAGTAATTCAGGTTTTAATATATAAAAGAGAAAAATTATGGAAATTAAACGCAGCGGTTCACAACCTTCAAGTCAAGGCCCCGCAGAATATTTTACCGGCTCAGTACGAATAGACCCGCTTATTAATCCACCAGAGCCAGCCCGGGTCTCAATGGCGCTGGTCACTTTTGAGCCTGGTGCCCGTACTGCATGGCATACTCACCCATTTGGACAGACCTTAATTGTTACAGCTGGCTCTGGTTGGGTACAACGCGAGGGGGAAGCAAGAGAAGATATCCATCAGGGAGATGTTGTGTATTTGTTTCCCAGCGAAAAACACTGGCACGGGGCTACTGCTACCACTGCAATGAGCCATATTGCCATCCAGGAAAAGTTAAACGGTTCCCCGGTTGATTGGATGGAACAAGTGACCGACGAACAGTACGGTAATTGAGTAACTAATTTCTGATTCGTTTATTGACTTGATTATCAATAAATATCTTTGAGGCATTATAACGCATTCATATGTTCCATACTACATTAACCCGGTCAATTCCGATTGGGTTTTTTGTTTCTGGGGCTAACTGAAATTTTATATATTTACGTTTAACGTATTCATATTCACAATGAAAAAATTAGCCTTCCTTATCATTACGTTTTTCCCTTTAATCGGAGCCGCTCAAAACCCTGATTCTACCTGGTTTGTAAATAACTACATCAAAAAGGAGATTTCTATACCCATGCGCGATGGTGTAAAGCTTTTCACATCCATTTACCAGCCTAAAGATCAATCAGAAAAACACCCTATATTAATTACCCGCACGCCCTATTCTATTGCGCCTTATGGCAAGGTGTATAAAGCTTACTGGCGAAGTTATATGATGAAATATTGCAGGGAGGGTTATGTTCTGGTTAACCAGGATATCCGGGGAAAATATATGAGCGAAGGTATATTTGAAGTGGTAAGGCCCTTTAACCCTAATAAAAAGACCAGCAAGGATATTGACGAAGCAAGCGACAGTTATGATACTATCGACTGGCTAATAAAGAATATAGATAATAATAACGGCAATGTTGGTGCCATAGGTATTTCGTTCCCGGGGTTTTATGCTACTATGGTTGCTTTGAGTGGACATCCGGCTTTAAAAGCGGTTAGTCCGCAGGCACCGGTAACTGATCGTTTTTTTGGTGATGACGACCATCATAACGGTGTTTTAATGTTGATGGATGCCTTTGATTTTCATGTGGCGGGCAGCTTTAGCGCGCCAAGCAGGGTACCTTCAACAAAGGGTGCAAGAGGGTTCCGTATCGCCGATCAGGATAACTATAATTATTATTTAAAAATGGGCGCCCTGCCCAATTTTACTAAACTAAGCGGCGACACCATGAAATTTTGGAGCGATATGATGAACCATCCTAACCTTGATGCATGGTGGAAGGCACGCGATGCCAGGACGGGCATGAAAAATGTAAAGCCAGCTATGCTGATAGTAGGCGGGCTATTTGATGCTGAAGATGGTTATGGCGCCTGGAACACTTATAAAGCATTAGTAAAACAAAGCCCACAAACCAATAGTAAATTGATAATTGGCCCCTGGTATCATGGGCAATGGGCCAGTAACGATGGTACGCATTTAGGCAATGTGCAGTTTGGCAGCAATACCGCAACCTATTACCAGGATATGGAGGTGCCGTTTTTTAATTACTACCTTAAAGGTAAAGGGACCGATAATTTAAGCAAAGCAACCATCTTTTTTTCGGGCGAGGATAAATGGCGCAGTTTTTCGCAATGGCCCCTGGCTGATATTAAACCAACACCCATCTACCTGAAAGAAAATGGAAAGTTATCATTTGAGGCCTCAAAGACCCCAACACCTACGTTCGACAGCTATATTAGTGATCCGGCCAAACCTGTTCCTTATGCTGAAAAAGTGCACTTAAGACGTACACGTGAATATATGGATGATGACCAGCGCTTCGCGGCACGCCGCACGGACGTGCTGGTTTATGATACTGGCCTATTAACAGATGATATAACTTTAGCCGGCCCGGTAGTTGCCGACCTCATGGTTAGCTTATCAAGTACTGACGCGGATTTTGTAGTAAAGCTGATAGATGTGTTCCCGGAAAATACGCCGGTTGACCCTGTTACCAAATACCCAATGGGCGGTTACCAAATGCTGGTACGGGCAGAAGTTATGCGCGGCAAGTTTCGCAACAGCTTTTCGGCACCCGAGCCATTTGTGCCCGGCAAACCAACACAGGTAAAATTCACTTTGCCGGATGTTGCCCATACTTTTAAAAAAGGGCATAAATTAATGATACAGATACAAAGCTCATGGTTCCCACTTACTGACAGGAACCCGCAGCAGTTTGTTGATATTAACAAAGCTAAGGATGCTGATTTTGTAAAAGAAACTATCAAGGTTTATCATAATAGCTCTAAAATAATATTACCGGTAATAAAATGATGAGGTAAAGCATAACTCAAAGTAGATGAAAAATAAATCGGTTATACTCATATACACATTCGTTTGTTTTATTATACCTTAGTGTAGCTTTTACGCTAACCAGTTAAACCAAATTTAAATATTATGATATCAAGACGTTCATTCGTTAAAACCTCGGCTATGCTTTCTGCCGGGCTTTTGGCAGCACCACGCTTATTTGCTTATGATAAAAAATACATAGGCCTGCAACTATACACAGTTAGGGATGCCATGCAGGCTGATCCTGCCGCCGCGCTTGCAAAAGTAGCGCAGGTAGGTTACAACTCTGTTGAAGGCGCAACCTATACCGGCGATGAAAAATTTTATGGTATGGATACTAAATCTTTCAGTAAGGTGCTTAAACAAAATGGCCTGGTAATGTTAAGCAGCCATTATCGCCTGGGCGAAGAACAAACAAATGGAAAAGATACCCCCGGTACCATGCTGCATGACTGGGATAAAGCTGTTGAAGATGCGCACGAAGTTGGCTTGAAATATATGGTTTGCGCCTACCTTTCAAATCCGGAAAGAGGCAGTTTAGACCACTACAAAAAACTGGCTGATGATTTTAATACTGCCGGCGAGAAGTGTAAAAAAGCAGGCATACAATTCTGCTATCATAATCACGACTTTGAATTTATACAACAGGACGGTAAATATCCTTATGAGACCTTGTTGAAAAATACAGACAAGGACGCGGTTAAAATGGAAATGGATCTGTATTGGGTTACTAAAGCTAAGCAGGACCCTATCGCGCTAATTAATGAAAATCCGGGCAGGTTCCCGTTATTTCATGTTAAGGATATGGACAACACACCTAAAGCCAACTTTACCGAAGTTGGAAACGGCATAATTGATTTCAAGAAAATATTCACACATGCGGATAAAGCCGGCATGAAATATTTCTTTGTTGAACAGGATAGGACTCCCGGTGATCCGTTTGTAAGTATTAAGCAGAGCTTTGACTATATTAAAAAGAACCTGGTATAGCCGTTAAATTTACCGACATGAAAAGGAGCATTTTATGCTCCTTTTTTACTGGTGTGCTGTTTCACAAAATAATGAAACACATGAAACACTCTTTTAGGTTAACCAATTGATATATAGCAATTTGACAAAATGAGTGAAACACTTTGAAACAGTACAAAAGCTTTAGGTAAAGTATTGTAAATTGTTTATAATAAGGATTTTATGCTGTTTTATCAATTTTTGCAAAAATAGGGTGAAACACCTGATGTGAAACACTTTTTTTGCGTGACCCGTCCTGAAAAAAGTTTACACTTTTGGTTGTTAATACTTGATTGAATTTACACTTTTGTTGTTTTTAAAAATGTTTTGTTACTGCTAAAAATTATATACTTTTAGCAACTACATGGAAGCAAAAAATAACAAGAAAACCATTTGGGCATGGTGCATGTTCGATTGGGCAAATCAATCCTATAACATGGTGATAACCAGCACCATTTTCCCGGCGTATTATGTAGCCGTAACCGCCAATAAAAAAACCGGCGATGTGGTTACTTTCTTCGGGCATAAATTTGTTAATACCGTATTGTCTAATTTCGTTTTGGGCCTATCGTATTTGGTGGTGGTAGCCATATTGCCTATTCTAACTTCCATTGCCGATTATAAAGGTAACAAAAGAGCATACCTTCAGTTTTTTACCTGGTTAGGAGCGCTGTCATGTGCAGGCTTATTCTTTTTTAAGCCCGATAGCAGTCTCGAAATTCCCATGATATGTTTTGGACTGGCATGTATAGGTTATTGCGGCGGCTTTGTTTTTTACAATTCTTATCTTCCGCAAATAGCAACCGAAGATCAGTTGGACAAAGTGAGCGCCAAAGGGTTTATATATGGTTATGTGGGTAGTTTGGTGATGCAGATATTATGTTTTGTAGTGGTATTATCGCCTAAAACATTTGGTATTACCAGTGACGACCTGCCGTCGCGTATTTCCTTCGTAATGGTATTTGTATGGTGGATAGGCTTTTCCATTATACCCTTCAGGTTATTACCAAAGGGGCAACCCAACGCGGGCAAACATAATTACAATGTATTTACAGGCGGTTTTAAAGAGTTGAGCAAGGTTTTTAAAAAGGTACGTACCATGCCTTTGTTAAGGCGTTTTCTTTCTTCTTTTTTCTTTTATTCGGTTGGTGTGCAAACCATTATGCTGGTAGCTGCCCAGTTTGCAGCAAAAGAGTTAAATATGCCGCAGGATACATTAATTACTATTATATTAATTATACAGGTGGTAGGGGTAATAGGGGCATGGCTCACATCCATACTATCTGCTAAATATGGTAATATAAAAACGTTGGTTGGTTTGGTATCCATCTGGACGGTACTTTGCCTGTCAGTATACTTTATAGCCAATACGCCGCAGTTTTTTGTTGCAGCCACAATAGTAGGTGCTGTAATGGGAGGGGTGCAATCCATATCGCGTTCCACTTATTCAAAATACCTGCCGCCAAACATACCTGATACGGCTTCGTTTTTTAGCTTTTATGATGTTACCGAAAAATCATCAATAGTTGTTGGTTTGCTCTGCTTCGCTTCCGTTGAAGCATGGACGCATGAAATGCGTGACGCTGCTTTAGCATTAGATTGCTTTTTTGTTGTAGGGCTTATGCTGATGATATCGCTGCTATTTGCCGAGAAAAAAGCTAAAAAAGCACCGATGGCACCACAGTCGGAAATGGCAATAGTTTAATAGACCAGCGAGATTTGACAACTTTTAAAAAGTTGTCAAATCTTACTCGGCACACAAAGATAATGCACACGTTAGTTATACCATTAGCTAATGTGCTCCATAGGAGCTACCTGTTTGTAGCTTAAATAAGCAGAAAAGAAATTGCTCCGTAGGTGCAACCCTTAGCTATGTTATAAATCTATTTATAGGATTAAAAAGTATCTACAACCCTATATGCAGCGGTTATATAATTTTTAAGCCTTTTATTTTATGGTATACCGGCGCAATTGTTTGTAAATAGCTATAAATAGCATCTATTTCACGGTCATTTAGGCTTTTATATTTTGGCATCGGTGGATGAAGTTTCCTTTTGGGAGATTCGCCGTCCTTTAAAGCTTTTCGAAAATCTGCTTTAGTATATTTTCCTATTCCGGTTTCTTTATCCGGGGTTATATTAGAAGCGTATATATTATCGCCTTGTTCATTTTTAAATTTTGCCCCGCCTGCCAGGTAACCTTTGGTTTGTTCCGGGTCGAGGTAATTTAATGAAGTAAGCTTTTTAGAGTGGCAATGAAAACAGCCAATATTATCAACCAGGTAGCGCCCCATAGCAATATTATCAGCAGGTAATTTTATACCGGTTTTATAGGGCAATGGTTTTGCGGTTATGCCCATATATAGTTTCCCCATAATATTATAATGAGTAACACCAATAGTTGTATCGCCCGCGGTAACCGCCGGATCATTTGAATGCAAATAAACTATAATAGCGTTAATATCATCATCAGCCATATTGGGGCGGAGCATGTAAGGTATAAAACGCCCATCTTTGGCTATACCGGTTTTAAGCAAATACTTTAGCTGCTGGTCTGTATAATGCGAAGTGATACCATGGTTTTTTGAATTGGTGAGATTTGCCGAATATACCTTGCCAACAATTCCTGGAACATCATGAATAGGATTGCCGATAAACTTATTAACCGAACGATTATAATGGCAACCGGCGCAGGAGCTAAACACCATCGCCTTTCCTCTTTCAAAAGCCAAGGGTGATGCTGTAGCTTTATAATTTTCTTGCCCGGTAGCGAAGTGGGTTTTACAGCTGTATACCGTAATGGCTGTAATTATTAAACATATTACGGCAATTAATCTATGCTTTTTCATAATTACAGGAGTACCCCTTTGTTGGAGATATCTTATTAAAAGACAGAATTGCCAATACAATGTTTTAGAAATAATTAAATCATATTACTTTAAAGTAAACGACTTAGGTTTTAGGACTAACAAAAACTTTTTCTCAAATTAGCGCCCAATGAAGACCGAACTATTTATACCTTGTTTTATAGATCAGCTATTTCCGGATACTGCTTTTAATACTGTTAAGCTACTGGAAAAAGCAGGCTGCACAGTTGAGTATAATCCCCAGCAAACCTGCTGCGGACAACCGGCTTTTAACGCGGGGTTTTGGGATGAGGCTAAGGTTGTTGGTCGTAAATTTTTAGATGGATTTTCTGAGGATAGCGTAATTGTAACTCCATCTGCATCATGTACGGGTATGGTGAAAAATTATTATAATGACTTGTTCACCAATACGGTAGTGCATAATAAATGCCGTACCATACAGGGCAATATCTATGAGCTTTCTGATTTCCTGGTAAACATACTGCAATTTGACTATTTCGGTGCCGAGTTGGAGGGCCGTGCCGTTTATCACGATAGCTGCGCCGCTTTACGCGAGTGTAAGATAAAAGAAGAACCGCGCCGACTACTATCAAAAGTATTAGGACTTGAACTGGTTGACCTACCACAAAGCGATACCTGCTGCGGTTTTGGCGGTACATTTGCGGTTAAGTTTGACGCTATATCAAGCGCCATGGCGCAGCAAAAAGTAGAGAACGCGCTTTCGGTAGATGCGGAATATATCATCTCTACAGATGCATCATGTTTATTGCACCTGCAAAGCTATATCGACAAAAATAACCTTCCTATAAAAACCATCCATTTGGCCGATGTATTGGCGCATGGGTGGGGGAATGTATAAACGGCTTAGCATATTTATTTTCGTTTCCTTTAAACTTCATCTGTGGCCGGTTGTCCAAAAAATAATTACATTGATAATTTTTACCTAAATCATCACACATGAAAAACCTAATTGTATTGGTATTTATACTGATCACCAAAATCACACTTGCCCAACAAACAGACACCGTGGGCTTAAACACACCTTTTATTAACGGTGAGGTTGCGTATCAAAAAGTTTTTAATGCACCCAATAAGCCAGGCCCGCTGCTTTTTAGTAATGCTCAGCTATGGTTTGTTAAACATTACAAAACCCTTAACAGTATCCAAATTCAAGACGATGTAGTTGGCCGGGTGGTTGGCAAGGGTGTTGAATTATTGACATTTAAAGGCATGCTGGGAATTAATGGCGGTTACGATGTTGATATGACTATCCAGATAGATTGTAAAGACGGCAGATACCGTACGCGCATATTCAATATTGTTATTGAAACAGAGGACATAAACAAGGTTAAAACCTATACAAACGCAGAGCACCTAATGAACGATTTACTGGGGATTAAAACCACTGTTGTTGCTGCAAATTACAATAATCCACTTAACAAAAATCAATCAAAAAGGGCGCTGCAAAGTTTAAATGTTTTAGTTGATAATGTAATGGGGTCAATCAATCAAATCATGAACGATAATGATAATTTTTAACTAAGGTTTGCTATTAGGTTCTTTGGCAGTCCTTTTGTTGTATTGTTTTATGAAGCCTTATAAAACAGCCAATCAGGATACCGGAGTCATCGCTTACGAAACAGGCAAAGATAGCATCACCATCCAATTCAGGGATGGGTCTGTGTACTTATATACTAACAAAAGCGCGGGCGCGGATGCTATAGCCGAGATGAAGATCCTTGCTAAAAAAGGAGAGGGGCTTACCACTTATATTAACCAGCATGTGAGAGAGCATTATGAATTTAAGTTAAGATAATAAGTTCTCATACAGTTTATAATTCTCATCATCATAACAAACAAATATCACTTTTTCAATTTGTGGGTGATTAGTGAGGAAATCACTAACTGTATGTATAGCAATTTCAGCAGCATCGGGTTTCGGGAAATGATATACCCCGGTACTTATATTTGGAAATGCAATAGTTTTAACATGGTTTTGCACGGCCAATTCCAGGCTGTTACGGTAAGCATTAGTCAGCAATAGGTTAGACCGGGCACTTCCGCTTTTGCTCCAGACAGGCCCAACCGTATGTATTACATATTTGGCAGGCAGGTTTCCGCCTGTAGTTATCACAGCTTCGCCGGTTTTACAGCCTCCCTGGCGCTCACGAATTTTATAACATTCATCCAATATAGCCTTGCCTCCCGCCCGGTGTATGGCTCCATCAACCCCGCCACCTCCTAATAAAGAAGTATTTGCAGCGTTAACAATAGCATCTGCTTTTATTTTTGTGATATCGCCCTGTAATAATTCAATACGTTCGTTCATAACGGATTAACAACTGTTTAATAAGTGAGTTTTAGATAACCAATAAAATCCTTTAAATTCGCAACTCAAAATATGGTTACACACGTAGGTGACCGAGAAACGTAATTTTATAAACTTTAAATCATAGTTGTAGATGATTAATATTACACTCCCCGATGGGTCCGTTCGTCAGTATGACAAAGGGATCAATTCCATGCAGATAGCCATGTCTATCTCCGAAGGTTTAGCCCGTAACGTATTAGCCGCGGAAGTTGACGGCCAGGTTTGGGACTCAAGTCGCCCAATAGAACAGGATGCGAAAGTAAAATTGCTAACCTGGAACGATACTCAAGGCAAATCAACGTTTTGGCATTCATCGGCCCACTTAATGGCCGAGGCTTTAGAAGCGCTTTATCCGGGTACAAAATTTGGTATTGGCCCGGCTATCGAAACCGGCTTTTACTATGATGTTGATTTTGGCGACCGTGAATTTTCATCAGACGAATTCAAGAAAATTGAAGATAAAATAATTGAGCTGGCAAAAACAAAAGAAGAGTTTGTTCGTAAACCTGTTTCTAAAGCCGATGCATTGGCATATTTCACCGAAAAGGATGATGAATATAAGTTAGATCTGTTAAAAGATCTGCCCGATGGTTCTATCACTTTTTACTCGCAGGGTAACTTTACAGATCTTTGCCGTGGCCCGCATATTCCTAATACAGGATTTATAAAAGCTGTTAAGCTGATGAGTGTTGCCGGTGCCTACTGGCGCGGCGATGAAAGCAGGAAACAGCTTACACGTATATATGGCGTAACTTTCCCTAAAGCAAGTGAGCTTACAGATTACCTGCATTTACTGGAAGAAGCCAAAAAACGCGATCACCGTAAACTGGGTAAAGAGCTTGAATTGTTTGCTTTTTCAGAAAAAGTAGGCATGGGTTTACCGTTATGGTTACCAAAAGGCACAGCCTTGCGCGAACGTTTAGTTAACTTTTTACAAAAAGCACAGGTTAAAGCAGGCTATGAGCAGGTGATAACACCGCATATTGGTCATAAAAATTTATATGTAACATCGGGCCATTATGAAAAATATGGTGCCGATGCTTTTCAACCTATAAAAACACCGCAGGAAGGAGAGGAGTTCTTTTTAAAACCGATGAACTGTCCGCACCATTGCGAAATTTATAAAACCAAGCCACGCTCATACAAGGATCTTCCGGTACGTTTGGCTGAGTTTGGTACCGTTTACCGCTATGAGCAAAGCGGCGAGTTGCATGGCTTAACGCGTGTACGTGGCTTTACACAAGATGACGCGCACTTATTTTGCCGTCCCGATCAGGTAAAAGAAGAATTTAAAAAGGTTATTGACCTGGTACTATATGTGTTTAAAGCTTTGGGCTTTGATGATTATACGGCACAGATATCTTTACGCGATCCTGAAAATAAAGCCAAATACATCGGTACAGATGAAAATTGGGCGCTTGCAGAATCTTCTATTATTGAAGCAGCTGATGAGAAAGGCTTAAAAACTGTGGTCGAATTAGGCGAAGCGGCATTCTATGGCCCCAAGCTTGATTTTATGGTAAAAGATGCTTTAGGCAGGAAGTGGCAATTAGGCACTATACAGGTTGATTATAATCTGCCTGAACGCTTTGAACTGGAATATACGGGAAGCGATAATCAAAAACATCGCCCGGTAATGATACACCGTGCGCCATTTGGGTCGTTAGAGCGTTTTGTGGCGGTATTAATTGAGCATTGCGCGGGTAATTTTCCGCTGTGGTTATCTCCCGAGCAGTTTATTATCTTGCCTATATCCGAAAAATATGAAGAATATGCAAAAAAACTTTCAGATGAGTTAAAAGATTCCGATATTTGCGGGCTAATTGACTTCAGAGATGAAAAGATAGGGCGTAAAATACGCGATGCTGAGGTCAAAAAAATCCCGTATATGCTGATTGTGGGTGAAAAAGAAGCTGCAGAACAAGTAGTTTCGGTACGCAAACATGGTCAGGGCGATTTGGGAAGCATGAGTATAGAAGAATTTAAAAAACAAATAATTAAAGAAATAACCGTATAACTTGGCATTAAACAAACCTTTCAACAGAGGACCCAGGCTTCCTTTTAAGAAAAAAGAAGCTGAACATAACATCAATCAATTTATCAGGGCTGCAGAAGTTCGTTTAACAGGCGATAATGTAGAACAAGGTATTTATTCATTAAAAGACGCTTTAGCGATAGCTGTAGAACAAGATCTGGACCTGGTTGAGATATCTCCTAACGCTGTACCTCCTGTTTGTAAAGTAACCGACTATAATAAGTTTATTTACGAGCAGAAGAAAAAGCTGAAAGAAATAAAAAGTAACGCCAAGCAAACAGTTATAAAAGAAATACGCTTCGGACCGAATACTGACGATCATGACTTTGACTTCAAACTAAAGCATGCCACTAAGTTTTTAGAAGCAGGCGAAAAGGTAAGGGCTTACGTTCACTTTAAGGGCCGTGCAATTGTTTACAAAGAGCAGGGAGAAATATTGCTGTTGCGTTTTGCACAAGCTTTAGAAGATGTAGGTAAAGTTGAGCAATTACCAAAACTTGAAGGAAAACGGATGTTTTTAACCGTAGCTTCAAAAGGAGCTAAGAAATAAAAATTAATGTGCCGATGTGTGAATATACAGCTGTGCAAATGAAGATAAAGCGTTGAGATAACGTGAATAACTAACACAAATAAATAACGGATATGCCAAAAATGAAAACCAATTCCAGTGCAAAAAAGCGTTTTAAGCTTACTGGA
>NZ_JAQBOD010000054.1 GCF_028288205.1 Mucilaginibacter sp. | reverse complement strand
TGTTAACTTTATCCACAAAAATCGAGGTTATTAACAAAGAAAAAGAAGCAAAAAGAAAGCTTCAACAATAATAATAACCTGTTTATTTTGCTGAAGCTAATCTAAAGGAGATGACAATTTTAATTATGTTGATAATCAATAACTTATAATTACGTCATTATAAGGAATAACGACGAAGCAATCGCAAGGATGTAATACAAATAATAGTTCGCGATTGCCGCGCTTCGCTCGCAATGACAAAAGGGACTACTTCACACTCATCAAAGCATTAAACAGCACAATATCCAGTCCATAAACATCGGGCCTTACTTGCAGGGTTCCGTCTTCATCGGTCCAGCAGGTTACATAGGTAATATATACCGGCACTTTTGGTGTTAAGTTAATTGTTGTAGGCTCAGGATTATCGGCAGCCATATCTTTTGCTATAAGATTGTATTTATCCCCTTCGCCAAATAAGTTAAGCGCCAATCCCTGCGGATCGCCCAGGCGCACACATCCATGACTTATTGCGCGCATAGACTTTTTAAAGGCTTCCTTAACGGGCGTATCATGCAGGTAAACGCTGCTTTTATTATCGAACAAGAACTTTATCTTCCCTAAAGAATTATTATCTCCCGGCTGTTGTTTAAACTCATACTCATTATCAGTTTTTGATACCGAAGCCCAATCTACATCTTCGGGCTCAATAAGCTTACCATCCTTGTAAACATTAATTCCCTTATTTCCAAGGTAATAACGGTCTTCAGCAGCCTCTTGTATTATTTCTTTATTTGCAATGCTTTGCGGAATGTTCCATACCGGGTTAACATCTACACTATGTATCAAGCTGTTTAATTGTGGTGTCGAATGTTGGTTCGGCCTGTCAACCTTATCAGTATCTACATAATTGGTTAGGTTTTTGGCATTATTCATATTACGTCCCTGGCCTACACAAACCTTCATGTTTAATACAGATTTGCCACTATCCATTACATTCAGCCTAAAATCAGGAATGTTAATAATCACATACTTTTTATCGGTTGGTTTATTCTTCCATCTTAAGCGTTCCAGGTTGGTTATAATAACCCGTTTCGTTTCTTCTGCCGACATTCCCGGAGCAACTGCGCCGCTTGCCAATGCTTTTTGCAAAGCTAAATACTGCGGGTTTGCTGGCTGTATGCTGTCCAGGTATTTTTTCATATCAGTAATCTTGAAAACTTTTGCCATGGACGCGCTGTCCGGACGTGCAGTTACCGTATAATATCGCGCGTAAATATTTTTTGGATTAACTATACCATATTGCATGGCATTAGTATATTTTATTAATGAATTGGCAGTAAGCAGCTCTAATTGGGCAATGGCATGATAAGCCTGATCGAGTGTTTTTATCTCGTTTTTGTTATAAAACTTGTTTATCAGTTTAGCTATTTCATCAGCCTTAAATATTTCCGGGTCGAGACCATGCTCATTGGCTTTTTGATAGTAGATAACTGATGCTTTAAGATCGCTGTTAAAAACATGGTCCATTACAAACATAGGGTCATAACCATTTTGATTATAATAAGCCCTGATAACCTGCGGATAGTTTAGCTTAGATTTTTTGGAGGCCAATACTTTTTTAAATATTTTGGCAAAACCTTCGGGGGTTACTTCTTTAAAAACATCATTTTGGGTTTTCAGATAGAGGACCTTGCCCATATCAGACCGGTTTTTTTTACAACTTTGAAATGTAACAGTAACGGCAAGCAGTAAAATTATAGTTAGCTTAATAAGCTTTTTAGTATCGGATAACATAAATTAAATTAATTATGATTGGACAATAGCAATAGCTATACCATTTATACGTAAAAATGAAATACCATTGTTTAAACGTAAAGTAAAATAATATGGTGTTTAAAATATATAGCAAATTAAATAGTTTTAAATAATATGGCAGATAACTACAAACCCGAAGTATGGTTGCGCGGGCCGCTGGAGGGAATACCGCCTTTATTACAGCCGGTTGCACACGCTTTGCTGCAGGCAAGGAAAGAAGTGAATGAGCTGATGGCCGATTTCCCCGAGATATTATTATGGATAAAACCGGCAGGGATGGCATCACCCGGTTTCCATTTGCAGCACATGGCAGGGGTGCTTGACCGTTTATTTACTTATGCGCAAGGGCAACCGCTTACCCGGCACCAATTGGAAAAATTATCATTAGAAGGAAAAATGCCCGAAATAGGCTACAGTGTAATAACCTTGCTTGAAATATTTAACCGCCAGGTTGATGCCGCCATTATACAACTAAGTGAAACAGACGAATCAATTTTAACTGAAATAAGAGGAGTGGGGCGCGCGCAATTACCATCAACTGTAATTGGTTTATATATGCATGCTGCCGAGCATATTATGCGGCACCTGGGGCAGTTATTGGTTACGGCGAGGATATTGAGGGGATAAAAGCCACGTTATTGCGAACGAGGTACGAGTGTGGCAATCTCTTAGTCAGCCTATCATGTAGAGATTGCTATGCTACGGAATGGCGCGTGAAAAATAGATTAATTTGTACTGCGATATAAATACCAATACCCCATTGCAGTAATCATACTAATTCCACCCAGCAGCCACCACAGTAAATTGAACCCGCCATAAAAAATTACATTGCTACCCAAAAACGGAGCAATAACCTGCGCTGCCGACCATGACATCGTATACAATGCCGCGTATTCGCCCCGGTTATACTCATTGGTGCGACTTATCCAAAATGAGTTCATGAAGGGCATGCTTAACATTTCGCCAAAAGTTATGAAAATAACAATTAGTACGGCCGTTATAGTTGTAGGCGGTAGTATGTTAAATAACATATAACCAATACCCGCCGCTATTACGCCTCCTATTATATATAATATACCGTTTCTTTTACCTTCCAGCTTGTGTACCAGTACCATTTCTATCGCGGCAATTAATACGCCGTTCAGCGCCATCAGGAAACCAATAAAGCGTTCGCTAAAGTGCCATTGAATTTTAAAGAACACCGGCTGCATAATAAAAAACTGAAAAAAACACATTCCAAAAAGTGTTGACAATACAATAAATAACAAGTATATTTTGTCTTTATAAGCCGATATGCGAACTACGGCCTTGTCTAACTTCTTCATGGTCTTGGCCACTTTTGATCGCGGCATTAATATCAGTAGTAGAACAGCCGCCAGCATATTGGTGCAGCCATCAACCCAAAACAATAAATGGTAATTAACTGATGCCAAAAAACCACCCAATGCGCCACCGAAGGCCCAGCCCAGGTTTATCGCCAATCGGTTTAAAGAGTAGGAGCGGGTTTTATTGTCATTAGTACTATAATGGGCAATTGCCGTTGAGTTTGCCGGGCGGAAAGATTCATTACAAAAGCTCAGTACAAATGTGCCTATAGCCAAGGTGATAAAAGTATGCTGAAAGCCTAAAACTATAAACAGCAGGCCGCCACTTAGCAAAGCACCAACCTGCAGATCGTAAAATCCAATTTTATCTGTAAGCTTGCCGCCGGTAAATGCCCCGGTTATAGAGCCAACGCCAAACAATGCCATAATGCTACCCGCCTGCACAATGCTAAAATGTAATTGCTGGATGCAATAAATGCTCATAAAAGGCACCACCATAGTGCCGCTACGGTTTATCAGCATTACGATGCACAGGTACCAGCTGTTTTTAGACAGACCGCTATAAGCGTTTTTGTATAATTGAATGGTGTAGGCGAGCATTAGACAAAGATATTAAATGTGCCTTTGATAAGACTTAGTTTTTAAAACTGCGTAAGTCTTTCCGGGGGATTAGATTTGACAACTTTTAAAAAGTTGTCAAATCTTCCAAAATCAACAAAAAAAGTGTTTCACATCAGGTGTTTCACCCTAAATTTGCAAAAATCGATAAAATCGTATAAATGTCTTATTATAAGCTATTTATATAGTTTTACCTAAAGTTTTTGTACTGTTTCAGAGTGTTTCACTCATTTTTTCAAGTTATTAATTATCAATAAGTTAACCTAAAAGAGTGTTTCAAGTGTTTCATATTTTTGTGAAACACTTGAGCGGTAAAATAAAGAGACTTATTGGGGTAATATCGTATTCCTGTTCCTCAACCAATGATCGGCCAAAACCAGAGCGGCCATGGCCTCAACAATAGGTACGGCTCTCGGTACAACACAAGGGTCATGGCGGCCCTTGCCTGATATTTCGGCGGCATTGCCTGCGCTGTCTATAGTAGCCTGGTTTTGCATGATGGTAGCTACCGGTTTAAAGGCCACCTTAAAATCAATAGGCATACCATTGCTGATGCCACCTTGTATGCCACCCGAGTAGTTGGTGATTGTTTTAACAACGCCTAAATTCGTTTTAACGAAGATGTCATTATGCTCTGACCCGCGCATTTCGCTGCCTGCAAAGCCCGAGCCAAATTCAAAACCATGTACAGCGTTTATGCTGAGCATAGCCTTGCCAAGTTCGGCATGCAGTTTATCAAATACAGGTTCGCCTAAGCCAACCGGGCAGTTTAGTATATGGCAGCTCACCTTGCCGCCAACGGTATCGCCCTGCTTACGCACCGAGTCAATAAACGCTATCATTTCCTCGGCAGTTGCCGGGTCGGCGCAGCGGACGATGTTTTTTTCGCGTTCGTCAATAAAGTCCTGCGCGCTGGTTATTTCTACATTAGGTGCATTGATTGTACCTACACTGCTTACATGAGCTACGATCTCTATTCCCTGGCTTTTTAATAACAGTTTGGCTAAAGCGCCTGCTGCCACACGCGCCGCGGTTTCGCGGGCAGATGAACGGCCGCCGCCACGGTGATCGCGGATGCCGTATTTGGTTTGATAAGTATAATCAGCATGCGAAGGGCGGAACACATCTGTATTGTGGTTGTAATCCTTACTGCGCTGGTCCTCGTTAGGTATCAGCATCATAATAGGTGTGCCGGTAGTTTTACCTTCAAACACGCCCGAAAGTATCCTAACCGTATCGCTCTCTTTACGCTGCGTAGTGATCTTTGACTGGCCCGGTTTGCGTTTATCCAACTCTCCTTGAATATATTCCATATCAACCGGCAATTGCGACGGACATCCGTCTATAATTACACCAATAGCTTCGCCATGCGATTCGCCAAATGTGGTTATCCTGAATAATTGTCCGAATGAATTGCCTGCCATGTTATTTAGTTATTTTCAACCGTCATTGCGAGGAACGAAGCAATCTCTGCAACAGACAGTCATTATGATAAATTTCAATATGTGGCAGTATGTAATCGTCATACCACCAACATATCGTATATTGATTAGCGAGTATAGAGATTGCTTCGTTCCCCGCGATGACGCGCGGGAGTGAGCAATCTTTTACTTTTCAGCTTTAACCTTTAAAGCTCCACAATAAATCCTACCTTCTCCAGGTCCGTCCAAAATGCAGGGTATGATTTCTCAACCACTTTTGCATCTTCTATCTCAACTTCCGGTATCAACAACGCCAGCGGCGCGAAAGCCATTGCCATGCGATGATCGTCATAAGTATTAATAAATATACGTTTCGGAATGAATTTTTCGCTGCAATCCAGTTTGTAGGTCTGGCCCTTCTCAATCAGTTTAACACCCATTTTGCCCAACTCGTTTTGTAAAGCTTTTATGCGGTCGGTTTCCTTGATCTTCAAGGTTTCTAACCCGGTAAAGGTAGCCTCATGGTTTAAAGCGGCACAAACTACGATGATGGTTTGCGCCAGGTCTGGGCATTCTTTCAGATCGAATATTTTACGGGTAACGGGTTTTGCTTCTTTAACCAAATGCACACCACCATCCCTGAATTGGGAGGTGATACCAAAATTAGCCATAAGTTCGGTAATAACACTATCACCTTGTAAGCTATATTGGGTTAAGCCGTGTAAAAACAGATCCGCCTCGTCGGCCAAAGCTGCTATGGCATACCAGTATGATGCGGCACTCCAATCGGGTTCAACAGGCAAAATGGTTTGTTTAAATTCCTGCCGGGCAATACTTATTACATTATCATTCCATCTATGCCTTATACCAGCCTGCTGCAGCATGGCCAGGGTCATTTCAACATAAGGGCGCGAAGTAAGCTCACCTTCAATATGTAGTTCTAAGCCTAAGGGCAATTTGGCGGCTATCAGTAATAGCGCGGTAATGTACTGGCTGCTGATATCTCCTTTTATAGTAATACTATTGGTTGCCTGCTTAATATTACCTTTTACACGAATGGGAGGGTAGCCCTCATTTTCCTCGTAGTCTATTTGCGCACCTAACTCGCGCAGAGCATCAACCAAAATACCAATTGGCCTTTGTTTCATGCGTTCGCTGCCGGTTAAAACAACTTCTTCATCCTGTAAAGTAAAGTAAGCGGTTAAAAAGCGCATTGCCGTACCTGCAGGGCCGATATTTACCAGTCGTAGGTCTTGAGTTTTAAGTTCTGAATCAGCATTTGAACTTCCAGTTCCGGCCTTTAAAATACCATTCAAAGTAACCGCATCTGCCGCGTCCGAAATGTTTTCAACCCTAACCTTGCCATTGCTTAGTGCCTCAATAATAAGCGCGCGGTTACATTCGCTCTTTGAGCCGGTAAGGTATACCTCGCCATTTGCAGACCTGGTTTTTTTAGTAAGCAGGATATTATGACTCATTGTGCTATTAAACGTGCGTAAGTTTTTCTGCCTGCTGTCCGGCTTCCTGATCTTTATTCATGATCTCTGTTTGTTTACGGATAGATTCGCTATGTATTAGTTCAAGCAATTTCTCTGTAAAATCCGGACTCAATTTTAAAGCCTTACCGTAGTTTATGCGTTTTGTTAATATCTCATCCCAACGGTTAACCTGCAAAATGGTAATGTTATTGTCTTTTTTGTAGGTACCTATCTGCTCAGCAATTTTCATACGCTCAGCCATTTTTTGGATGATCAGATCATCAATTTTATCAATATCATTACGCAGTTGGCTTAGTTTATCATTAACCTGCGCGTTACCGGTTTCCGGCTTGCGTAAGGTTAAACGGTCAATCAGCTCAGCCAACGCAGTTGGTGTAACTTGTTGTTTGGCATCGGTCCATGCTATGCTTGGGTCAATGTGCGATTCTATCATTAATCCCTGCATATCCAGGTCAAGCGCTTTTTGCGAAATGTAACCTATCAAATCGCGATTGCCCGAAATATGGCTCGGATCGCATATCAATGGTAAATGGGGTGCCAATGTTTTTAGGTGGATAGCGATATCCCACATTGGCTCATTACGGAAAGCAGATTTTTCGTAAGATGAAAATCCACGGTGTATAGCTGCCAGTTTAGTAATGCCCGCGTTATTGATACGCTCTAAAGCGCCAATCCATAAAGAAATATCAGGGTTAACCGGGTTCTTTACCATTACCGGTACATCAACACCATTTAAAGCGTCGGCAATTTCCTGTACGGTAAAGGGGTTAGCCGTAGAACGTGCGCCTACCCATAAAATATCAACACCTGCTTTTAAAGCCTCTTCCACATGTTTAGCGGTAGCAACCTCTACAGCTGTAGGTAAACCGGTTTCTTCTTTAGCGCGTTTAAGCCACTCTAAACCAATGCTGCCTATACCTTCAAACTCTCCTGGACGGGTACGTGGTTTCCATATACCGGCACGTAACGCGCTTACTTTACCTGTGTTTTTTAATAAATGAGCGGTAGCCACTAATTGGTCTTCGGTTTCTGCACTGCATGGACCGGCTATCAAAAGAGGCTCGCTACCTGTGGTTATCCAGGTATTTAATGGTTGTATGTTTAAATTAAGTTTCATCGTATTATTTATTTCGAATGTCGTTTATATATAAATTGTTGGTTGTTCTACTTTGCTAATTTTTTAATGCTGATGTATTTGCGTTCCGGTTTCGACGGCGGAGCGATGTTTAGCGGCTTTTCTGCGCTTGCTTCGTCTTCATGCCTTTTATATTCGCCCAGTATATTAAAATTGTGGGTGTATTTAAGTATCTGTTTTACCGCCGCATCATATTGTTTGGTTTCTTCCCATTCCACATCAACATAAAAGTTATATTCATTGCGTTTGCCTAAAATCGGCATAGATTGTATTTTACTCATGTTCACTCCCTGGTTAGCAAAAATGTTAAGCACTTTTGCTAAAGAACCAACCTGGTTGCTTACCTGGAAACATAATGATGCTTTATCAGCAGGTTTTTTAACCACATTAGCATGTGTGGTTAATATCAAAAAGCGCGTAAAGTTTTTCTTGTTCGATTCTATCCGGCGCTCTAAAATATCTAAACCATAAAGCTTTGCTGCTAAAGTATTAGCTATAGCAACGGTATCGGTTAATTTTTCATCATGTATGCGTTTGGCGCATGCGGCAGTATCGTTGCTCTCTACTATTTTAAGATGCGGATACTCATCAAAAAAATCAATACATTGGCGTATGGCAATAGGGTGGGATGTTACATATTTCACCTGCTCAAATGTAACGCCCGGCAGCGCCATTAAATGCAATTGAATAGGCAGGTAAATTTCGCCAGTAACGGGGAAGTTATAATTTAACAATAAAGAGTAGTTTGGTAAAATACTACCGGCAATGCTATTTTCTATCGCCATCACCAGATAATCAGCCTCGTTTGCTTCTAAAGCGTCAAATGTTTGCTTAAACGAGTTGCATTCAATAGTCTGGATATTTTCTCCAAAATATTTAAAGGCGGCTTCTTCATGAAACGAAGCGCGTATCCCTTGTATGGCAACTCTTGGTTTATCTTTCTTCATAAAAGCTATTAAAGCAAAAAGTCCCGGCTGGTTATTGCCGGGACTTTTCAGTTGTTAAATATGTTTGTTAGTGCATATTAGTCCCGGCTCTTACTATTAAAGTAAAAGTAGTAACCATAAAAAAATACACCAGTTAACTTCATCGTTTATTGTTTTCAATGCAAAGGTAGCAGTAAAAATTGATTTGTCAATAGATAATTTTATTTTTTGATAAAAAAGTGTAGTGAAACAAATTTTATATGGTTTGAGTAGATTTGGAAGGATATAATTTGGTGAAGGTGGTTTATTTGATATTATGTATGATTTTTTGTGGGTTTGACATTATCGCTTAGTTACATAGTCGTTCGAAGTCAGAGATATTCGAACAGCGAATGGATTATTTAAAACACTATGGATAACGGGGATTGCGGACAAAAACTATGGCTAAAATGGCTGCTGCGATCACGCTTAAACAAACTACAAACCCGCATAATACCCCAACGCATCCACAAGCTCTTCAACTGTACAATTATTATCAATATTAAACTGACCAATTGCGTTTAACAAAGTGCAGTTAATTTTACCGTTTTGGTTTTTCTTATCCTTTAACATATACGTTAAAAGGGTTTCGTTGTATTCTTCTTTTAGGTTATATCTTGGATAGAGGTCACTTAATACTTGTGTGATCTCGTTAAGCTCTTCAATGCTTAACCCGGTTTTTTTATGAGCCAGGTATGCTTCGCAGATCATACCGATTGCTATTGCCTCGCCGTGCGATAATGAATTTTCATCATTCAGTAAGGAGTAAGTTTCAACCGCGTGACCAATAGTATGACCAAAATTTAGCGCCTTACGGATGTTCTTTTCGTGCGGATCTTCCAGCACCACTTTGTTTTTTATTGCTACTGATGTATAGATCAGATCAGCAGTTGGGTTTTTAAGGTCGCTTGCTTTTAACTGGTTCCAATAGGCAGCATCGCATATCAGACCATGCTTCAGCATCTCGGCCGCGCCTGATAAAATTTGGCGCGCAGGCAAGGTCTTCAAAAATGCATATTCAATAAATACCGCTTTCGGCTGGGTAAATGTACCAACGATGTTTTTAATACTATCAATATCAATACCTGTTTTACCGCCAACAGAAGCATCTACCTGCGAAAGCAAGGTAGTGGGCACGTGTACAAAATCAATTCCGCGTTTAAAGGTCGATGCTGCAAAACCGCCCAGATCGCTTATAACGCCACCGCCCAAGTTAATTAACAAGCTTTGACGATCGGCATCAAAATCTATCAGCATTTTCCAAACGCCTATGCAAAAATCAATATCCTTGCTTTCTTCGCCTGCATTTATTTCTATAATGTCGAAATTCTCCGGATCGCCCAGTTTCTCCCTTAATAATGGCAAGCAGTATTGCGCGGTATTTTCGTCAGTTAAAACAAAAAAGCGCGAGTAACGGCCCTGCTCAATAAATTTAGCCAGTTCGCCTAAGCTATTCTCAAAATATATAAAATAATTATTACTCTGTATTGTGTCCATAACATCAAGTGTGCAGGTACCTGTATCAATTGTAGCCATAAAAATTATATCACTTTTATTTTATTATCTCTAAATTCAACCACATCGCCTTTTTTTACTTTTAAACGTTTGCGGTAATCAACCTCGCCATTATATTTTACTTCGCCTTCATCCACAACTATTTGCGCTTCGCCACCTGTTAATACCAGGTGAGTGGCTTTTAGTAATTGTATCATGGGGATATAATCGCCGGTAACTTTAAATTCTATCATGAGACAGCAAAATTAAACTATTCGCAGAATAATAAGTTATCTTAAAAGCATTTTATAATTTTGCAGCATTAACTGATCGGCCTGCTGTTGTTGTAATTATTGCAATAATGGGCCACGAATTATCGACAATGGATAAAAAACAAGCCCTGTCTTTTGAAAATACAGAGATAGCCTTTAAGCATTCATCTAATGCTGATCTAAAACGTGCGTACTGGCTGTTTAAGATAATAAATATTAATTTTTTGGTAAAGATGGGCCCGCCGATAACCAACTTCGCGGTGAAGATTGGTTTACCTGTAAAAGGACTAATAAAAGCTACCATATTTAAACATTTTTGCGGCGGCGAAACAATCCGCGAATGCGAAAAAACTATAAAAACACTGGAGACGGGGGGGGTAGGTACTATTTTAGATTATTCGATAGAAGGTGAGGATGACGAGCGTGTTTTTGATGATACCAGGGATGAAATAATCCGTACTATAAGACGCGCAATTAAAGATAAAGCTATACCTATAACTGTATTTAAAGTAACCGGGGTAGGCAGATTTGCTTTGTTAGAGAAGCTGGACGCGGCACAACCGCTTACCAATACCGAAAAGCAAGAGTGGCAAAAATTGCAAGATAGGGTATTAGCTATTTGTGAAAAGGCACATTCGGCCGGTGTGCCGGTAATGATAGATGCCGAAGAAACCTGGATACAGGATACTATTGACCTGCTGGCTATAAACATGATGCGTAAATTCAATAAAGAAAAGGCTATTGTATATAATACCTATCAGCTTTACCGTCATGGTAAGCTGGAATCACTAATGAACGATAATGAAGTTGCAGTAAAAGAAAAATTTATTTTGGGTGCCAAACTGGTGCGCGGCGCTTACATGGAAAAAGAACGCAAGCGGGCCGAAGAAAACGGCTATCCATCGCCCATACAACCAACCAAAGAGGCTACCGATAAAGACTTTGACCTGGCACTTGATTATTGCACAGACTATATAAAAAGCATTGCCTTTGTAGCCGGAACTCATAACGAGGAAAGCTGCAAACTATTGACCGAATTATTGGATAGAAAGAAAATAGATCATAAAAACTTACATGTATATTTTGCACAACTATTGGGCATGAGCGATAATCTGAGCTTTAATTTAGCTGATGCAGATTACAATGTTGCTAAATATGTTCCTTACGGGCCAATAAAAGCGGTGCTTCCATACCTGTTTCGCCGCGCGCAGGAAAACACAGCCATAGCCGGCCAGATGAGCCGTGAGCTGGGTTTGATAGTAAAGGAAATGAAACGGCGCAAGTTGTAAGAATATGGGGTGTTCCGGTGTGTCACGTCCTGAATATATTTACCATTTCAACGGCAGGCCCCTTAATCCTATTAAACATGCGCTTGCAGCTAATTTTCAATCGCTAAACACGTTAATTTAATAGTTAGATGATTTGACAATAATTTAACATGATTGATTTTCAGCCAATTATAATTTTTAGTGTACCAAGGTGTACCCAGGTGTATCAACGTGTACATGGTACAGTACAGTAACAACATTTAACGGGTATAGGTTTATTGCTGCATTTGCTTACTTCACGGGCGAACTAATTTTTTATATCGAATTTAATCACTAAACGCATTATAATAATCCGTTTGTTTTAAAGTATTGCTGTATATTATCGGGGGCCGTCATTAAGTAGGTTTGCAGGCCAAGTTTCTTAGCAGTTTCTAAATGCTGCGGACTATCATCAATAAATAAAGTCTCTGCAGGGTTAAGGTTATTTTCTTGTATTATCTGCTCAAATATTTCAACATCGGGCTTGCGTTTACCTACTAAGTGCGAGTAATAGGTTTTGTCGAACAGCCGGCTATTGTCATTCATATTATATTCTCTTTGCAGGTAATCATGCACATAGTCGTAATGGATAGCGTTAATATTACTCAGCAAAAAAGTACGGTATTTAGCTTTTAATTGTAATAACAATTCATGGTTTCCCTTTGGGATGCCTATAAATATGCTGTTCCAGGCGCTGTCAATTTGTTCGTCGGTAAGCTCGGGTTTATGGGTTAGTTCTCTAATTCGATCTCTAAAGGCGGCATTACTTATCTGGCCGCGCTCTAAAGCGTTAAATACATCATCCTGTTTACGGTGGCCGTAAAACTCATCCGCATTGGTAATACCCAGTTTCTTCCATGCCTCGGCAACCTTGCTAAAATCTATATGGAAAATTACGTTGCCATAATCAAAAATGATGTTCTTAATATTAGTCATGAGCTATTTAAATTATTGCTAAAAACTGCAATAATACCGATAAAAAGACAAATAACTATTGCAATTCATTGCGTGATAGCGGCTAACATTATGGGTAAATGTTTGTATATCAATATATGCGACCTAACATTGTAAGTTATATTTTTCTTGCTATTTCTTTTTCCTGTAATTCGCCGGACAAAAATTCAAATACCGAATATCCGATAAATGAAAAAATAGCCTATCCTAAACCCGATAGCGCAGGATATTTTACCAATATTAATACAGGGAAAGCCGATCCCGCAGAAATAATAGCTTTCGCCAGGTTACTTACCGGTATTCCTTATAAATACGCTTCAACAAACCCAAACCAGGGATTTGATTGTTCAGGTTTTATAACCTATGTTTTTAATCATTTCGGAATAGCGGTGCCCAGGAATTCAGTCGATTTTACTTTTATACATCATGAGGTTAGGCTAAATGAAGCTAAACCGGGAGATTTAATACTTTTTACCGGCACAGACAGCACCATCCGGAAAGTGGGGCATATGGGCATAGTGGTATCACATCCGGGTGAAGAAGTTAAGTTTATACATGCTACCTCGGGCAAAGCTTATGGCGTAACCGAAACTTCCTTAAATAAATATTATTCAGGACGATATGTTAAAACAATCCGTATCTTTTTGCAGAATGGTAATTAGTGTCCCAGCCGTTTCATTTTAAAAATGGCACTACAGATTTCCTACAGTTTTTTTTAATAAATAGCATAAAACCAATAACCATGACCTCAATTAAAAAAACACTTGCATACTTATTATTAAGTTTGATAATAAGCGCCCCTTTGTATGTATCAGCACAACAAAAAACAGGCTTTCATATCATAAAAGATATCTCTATCGGCAGTACCGGCGGATGGGATTATATTACTGTTGATGGTGCCAATAAACGTATTTATACATCACATGGTAACCAGGTAAACATATTGTCAACCACTACCGGCGACTCGGTAGGTTATGTGCCCAACACGCCCGGCGTACATGGCGTGGCCCTTATATCGGCGCTGAATAAAGGATATATAAGTGCAGGACGTGCCAATAAGATCATTGTTTTTGATCTGAAAACTTTTAAAATTTTAGAAGAAGTGCCGGTTGGAGAAAATCCCGACGCTATTTTTTATGATGATTTTTCAAAAAAGATCATCACCTGCAATGGACGAAGCAAAGATGCAACCGTTTTTGACCCGATTGCTGATAAAGTAGTAGCAACTATCCCTCTAAATGATAAACCCGAAACGGCTGTTTCTGACGGTAAAGGAAAAATATATATTAATGGCGAAAATACCAGCAGTATGATAGTAATTGATGCCAATACCTTTAAAGAAGTGGCCCGTTATAAAATTGACGGTGGCGAATCGCCAAGTGGTTTGGATATTGACCGTAAAACCAACCGGTTATTTATTGGCTGCGGAGGCACAAAAACTATGGTGATAATGGATGCGGCCAATGGTAAAACTGTAGCCAAATTCCCGATAGGAAGCACCGATGGTTTGGTTTTTGATCCTAAATTACAATTGGCCTACGCCTCAAATGGCGAAGGAACTATAAGTGTTGTAAAAGAAATTAGCGCCGATAAATTTGAGTTTGTAGAAAATATTGCTTCTGAACCAAGTGCACGTACCATAGGTATTGACCTGGTAACGCATCGGTTATATTTACCTGCAGCTAAAACAGAACCAGCCATAGCAGGTGGCGGGCGGCCAAAGCAAATACCCGGCACTTTCCATATTATAGAGGTAGGGAAATAACCTCACTTAGCCCTTCTCCAAAAGGAGAGGGGTTAATTTTTATATTAAATTCCTTCAGTAACCGCTTTCATTTTAGCCAACCCGGTTTTAGCAACCAGCAATGCATCCTGCGCGTAATAACTTTGATTAAATACTTCCAACGATATAATTACCGGTTTCTCCGGGTTTTTAATAATTTGTAGTATTTGTTTAAGCGGAGCAATACCATCGCCAGGGTAAATACGGTCAGGCTCTGATATTTTTGCGGGGGCTATGCCCGTCGGGTAATCATTAACATGAAATACTTCAATAGCTGTTTTACCCACAAATGGTAAACTATCCAGGCTTGAGCCGCCTTTATATATATGGAAGGCATCTAAAAGCACAAGGGCGTTTTTATGCTCACTTTCTGTAGCTACGTATAATACCTGGCTTATTTTTTTAAGGTTTTGAGATGATCCCCACATTTCAACCATTGGTATAACCCCTGTTTGGTCGCCCATTTGCAAAATAGTACGGTATCTATCGGTAATTACGTTCAGGTCTATCAACGGCAATCCTGTGGCGCCTGATGGCGGTGCAGCAATACGATGACAGCCAATTTGTGCCAGTTGCTCCATTTCGTGTTGTAACTGGTTTAATGCCGATTTTCGGGCGGCTTCATCGTCAACCATCCATTTGGCAAAGCCTATGGCATTTTCAATCTGTATGCCCAAACCTTCGATTATCTTTTTGGCTTCGGTTGTTGTGCCTCCATTTTTAAGATAGGTTTGAAAAGTATCTATCCATATCTCGACCGAGGTAAAGCCGGCTTTTGCAGCTATTTCCAGTTCTTTAATAAATCCTAATTTCTGGCCGCGTATGGTGCTCATGTTCAATGAATACTTAAAAGCATTAGACTTTTTAACAGTTGTCATGGCTGATAATGATGTATTTAATAAAGAGGCGCCGGTAGCCAAACCTAAAGTTTGTAAAGCTTGCCTGCGATTTAGTGATAGGTTGCCCATATTTTAGAAAAGCATGTTTGTAAATGCTGTTAACAAAAATATACTATTTTAAATAAAATAAGACTTTGTAAATTGAAGGTAAAGTCGTAAAATTGCAACCTGAAATTTAACAAGTTTCTGCGCGCCTATAGCTCAGTTGGTTAGAGTAGAAGACTCATAATCTTTTGGTCCCTGGTTCGAGCCCAGGTGGGCGCACTGAATTGTAAAAACCCCGATTCTAATGCAGAATCGGGGTTTTTATTTTAGAGAATTTTTAGAAAGTATATTTAAACGCTATAAGGGGTATGTTCTGGGTCCTATTCCTATTCCGCCTCCTATGTAACTTTCTTATCTAAAAACCATAGGACTTTTTTCATAAGCGAAACACGTTTGTTTGTAAAAGGATGATCGGTTTTCCAAACCTCATAATCAAAAAAAGCTTTATTGTTTTTTTTGACCACATCTGCAACATGCTTATTTAAGGAGGTTTCATCCAGCATAACAATTTGCTTGTTAGCTAAGAAAGCTGCATTTTTTTGCAGATTAAAATAATCAGGGTCACTTAAAACCGGCGAATATATTTCAGTAGTGTTTGCGTTTAGCATAAAGTATTTACCATTGGCTTTTTCGATCTGCTTAAAAATATCTTTTCCTTGTGTTGATTTATATCTGCATGAATATCCCAGGTAGAAAGTGCAAAACCTTTTTTACACCCGGTAGATAGGATAGCGCCTTTAAACACACAAAACCGCCCAGACTATGGCCAAACAAGGCAATATTAGCCGTATCTATTCTAAACTTTAGTGTATTCTTTTTACACCAGGCCACTCGTCTTCTCTCAGTTCGTTGGCATGCTGGAGTTGATCCAAAAGGAACTGGTTAACCGAAATATAGGCTTTAGCCGTTTGACGGGACAAACCCGTAACCGGCCGCAAGTTATTAATGAGTTCCAAAGCGATATAAACAAACGGATGTTCCTTATCAGCCTAAAAGTAGGCGGTCATCCAAACGGATGCCGGCCGGTTAAGCGCCTTTTCCAAAGCGAATCTGCTCGATTTACTCAGCGCAGCCGAAAATTAACCGTATCTTGCGCGCTTATTCAAAACAAATCATGGCAACAGGAACCGTAAAATTTTTTAATGAAACCAAAGGCTTCGGCTTTATTACCCCGGATCAGGGCGGCAAGGAAGTATTCGTACATGTGACCGGCCTGCAGGACGAGATCCGCGAAGGCGATTCAGTTACTTACGAAGTGGAAGATGGCAAAAAAGGCCCGAGCGCGGTTAACGTAAAAATAGCTTAACCTTGGCCAGATCAACCGAAACGTTCAGTAAAAAAGAAAAAGAAAAAAAGCGGCTGAAAAAGGCTAAAGAAAAAATAGAAAGAGCCGAAGAACGTAAATCAACTACGGTCAAAGGCAAGACTTTGGAAGATATGATGGCCTATACCGATGAATATGGCAATATCACTTCCACGCCGCCTGATCCTTCCCGGAAATTAAAGGTCAACTCTGCCGATATCCAGATCGCCATCCCCAAACAGGAAGATATCGTGCAGGAAATTGTCCGTACCGGCATCGTCGGTTTTTTCAACGAAGCCAAAGGATACGGCTTTATCAAAGATATGCAGACCCAGGAAAGCATCTTTGTACACGTCAACAGTTTGACCGAGCCCATTAAAGAAAACAATAAAGTGAGCTTTGAGATCGAGCAGGGTTTAAAGGGGCCGACCGCGGTCAACGTCCGGCTTTCCAACTAAGCATCCCATGAAAGTCATCATTGCCGAGAAACCATCCGTTGGGCGCGAGATCGCCAGAGTATTCGGCGCCACCGCCAAACATGACGGTTATATGGAAGGCAAGGGTTATACCTTTACCTGGGCCTTTGGCCATTTATTGCAGCTGGCTGCGCCGCAGGAGTATGGGTATTATGGCTGGAGCGTGCAGCACCTGCCGATGTAAATTTCAAGTTGTCGGTTCGTAAATCTGTGCTGCTTTAATGACCCGGCCCGGCAGGCGGAGGTAGAGGAGATGGTGGATTTTTACCTGGATGGCCAGACGCGTCGCCTGGCATAGACCGAATCGGAACTGGATGAGGCGCGTCAGGAAAATTCTTCAGTTGCTCCGCTCCGTTATTGCCGGGGATAAAAGCGGTCACCAATGGCCTTTCCGTTTTCCGCAACAGCGATACCCGGACCTTGCAAATGATGGTCAGGGGGCTGAACTATCAATGCCCCCACCAGCCCGCTGATCGTGGTCGATACGATTTACAGTAGCGCAACAGCTTACTGATAACAGATATCCCCAATTTTATCAGTTACTTGTATGAATACACCGAGAAAGTACTCAATGGTAAAGATGAGTTGAGAGCCAACCGGAAAGATCAGTCATTCGGCGCAGGATTTTGGTTTGAACCGGCGAAAGAATAGCAGTAAAAAGAAAGCGTTCCTATATCAGCCTATAGTTTTTTTATTTTTTTAAATAAAAAAATATTTTTAGCAATTGGATAAATGATAAAAATTTGTAATTTCGTGTACGTACACGAAATTATTTTTAATAACATTCAATTGAAACATTTAAATAAATGATAAAAATATTTAATGGTAAGATTATTACTCCCTACCGAATAATTCCTAATGGAACAATCTTAATCAAAGATGGAATAATTGTGGAAGCTGTTGCCGGAGATATAGAAATTGAAGGAGCAACAGAAATAGATGCAAAGGGTAAATTTATTGCTCCGGGCTTTATAGACCTGCATATACACGGTGGTGGCGGACACGATTTTATGGATTGCTCTGAGGCTGGCTTTTTAGAAATTGCAAAAACCCATGCTAAATATGGCACCACAGCCATGCTGCCAACAACTTTGTCAAGCGGAAAGGAAGATTTACTGCAAACCATAGAAACGTATAAACTTGCAGATGAAAAAAACAGCGCTGGAGCTCAATTTTTAGGCTTGCATTTAGAAGGACCGTATTTCGCCATGAACCAACGCGGTGCCCAGGACCCACGCTATATCCGCGATCCTGATCCGGAAGAATATCGGGAAATACTATCCAATACTTCAGTTATTAAACGCTGGAGCGCGGCTCCGGAATTAAAAGGCGCAATTGAGTTTGGCAGATATCTATTATCAAAAGGTGTATTGCCGGCTATAGCACATACCGATGCAGTTTATGAAGAAGTAGTTGATGCTTTTGAAAATGGATATACACTGGCAACGCACCTTTATTCTGGCATGTCTGGTGTAACGCGAAGAAATGCTTTCCGTTATGCAGGTGTAATAGAAAGCGCATTTATTATTGATGCAATGGACGTTGAAATTATAGCCGATGGCATTCATCTTCCGCCGCCATTATTAAAATTAATTTATAAAATAAAAGGGCCAGACCGCATAGCGTTGATTACAGATGCTATGCGTGCTGCCGGTATGCCGCCTGGCAACAGTATTTTAGGCAGCAAAAAAAATGGACTTGATGTAATTGTAGAAGATGGTGTTGCTAAATTACCTGATCGTTCTGCATTTGCCGGAAGCGTTGCAACCGCCGACAGGCTTGTGCGAACTATGGTTAAAATGGCTGATGTTCCGTTAATAGAAGCGATACGGATGATTTCCATGACACCGGCAAAAATTATTGGAGTAGCTGATAAAAAAGGGTCATTAGTTGCCGGAAAAGATGGAGATGTGGTAATATTTAACGATGATATTGAAATAGATACAACTGTAATAAAAGGAAAAGTAGTTTATCAGAAAGTTTATTAATCCAATTTTAAAACTAAACAATTAAAATATCTGCTCCCATTATTAAAACAACTAATAATTATAAAAATATTAAAACAATGCCCTATACAATTAATAAAGACAGCCTGGCAATAAAAGTATTCGAATCCAGATCATCAATGGGTTTAGATGCAGCAAATATGGTAAGTGAAAAAATTTGTGAACTGTTAAAAACAAAGCAGTTTGTTAATATGATTTTTGCAGCAGCACCTTCACAAAATGACTTTTTAGATGAATTGATTAAGAAGGATATTGAGTGGAACCGCATCAATGCTTTCCATATGGATGAGTATGTAGGTTTAGACGCAAATGCCCCGCAAGGATTTGGTACTTTTTTAAAGGATAGATTATTTAAAAAAGTACCATTTCATTCTGTGCAATATATTAATGGCAATGCAGACGATTTGAAAGTGGAATGTGACCGGTATGCCAATTTATTGAGCCTTCAGCCTGCTGATATCGTTTGTATGGGTATTGGAGAAAATACACATTTGGCTTTCAATGATCCGCATGTAGCCGATTTTAACGATCAAAATATTGTCAAGATTGTTGACCTGGATATGGAGTGCAGGCAGCAGCAGGTTAATGATGGTTGTTTTAATACGATGGAAGAAGTGCCCACACACGCTTTAACCTTAACCATTCCAACTTTAATTAAGCCTACCTATGTTTATTGTATAGTTCCTGGTGAAAAAAAGGCGAAAGCTGTTTATCAGACTTTAAATGAAAGCATAACAGAAAAATACCCCTCAACCATTTTACGGAAACATCAAAATGCAATTTTGTTTATTGATGAAAAAAGCAGCGTACTTATTTAATAATTTAGCAGCGGCTATTACAGATGATTTTTATCATCCAGTTATCATTAAATACTGATGTTAACAAGCCTAAATTGTTGAAACAAGCATTTATCTAATTTAGTATGAAGTATTTTAAAATGGAACAGTCCATGCGTTGGTATGGACCGAATGACCCGGTAAGTTTATCAGATATCCGTCAGGCAGGGTGCTCAGGCGTTGTGACTGCTTTGCATCATATTTCTAACGGAAACATCTGGACCGTGGAAGAGATCCAAAAAAGGAAATCAATTATAGAAAGTGCCGGCATGAACTGGAACGTAGTTGAAAGTGTGCCTGTACATGAAGCTATTAAAACCCAAACCGGTAATTACAAACAATATCTGGAAAATTATAAAACCACTATCCGGAATTTAGCTGCTTGCGGCATTCATATAGTCACTTACAACTTTATGCCTATTTTGGATTGGACCCGTACTGATTTAGCCTTTACTGTAGAAGACGGATCAAAGGCCCTTCGTTTTGAAAAAGCTGCTTTTATTGCTTTTGATCTGTTTATTTTGAAGCGGAAAAATGCAGAATCGGATTATACTGATCAAGAAATAGAGTTAGCCGAAAAACGCTTTGAGGCGATGAATACCGATGAGAAAAATCAGTTACAGCGTAACATTATAGCTGGCCTACCCGGAAGTGAAGAAAGTTTTACTATTGCGGAATTTCAGGCTGCCTTAGATACTTACCTGGGAATTGATGAAGCAAAGCTACGCCAACATTTAATAGATTTTTTACAAGAAGTAATACCGGTAGCAGATGAGTGTGGGGTTAAACTGGTTATCCATCCGGATGATCCGCCTTACAGTATTTTAGGTTTGCCCAGGGTTGTTAGCACAGCTGCTGATCTGGAAGCTCTGTTTACTGCAGTTCCATCGCTAAACAATGGTTTATGTTTTTGCACCGGATCTTTTGGAGTAAGGCCAGATAATGATTTGCCCAAAATGGTAAGCCAATTTGCTAACCGTATAAATTTCTTACATCTAAGAAGCACCAAAAGAAATGAATTTGGTGATTTTTATGAGGACAATCACCTGGAAGGTGACGTAGATATGTATGCCGTTATCAGTGAAATTTTTAAAGCGATGCAACAAAGGAAAATAAACATTCCAATGCGGCCGGATCATGGTCATCAAATGCTGGATGACTTGAACAAGAAAACTAACCCCGGTTACTCGGCAATTGGCCGTTTACGCGGATTGGCAGAACTTAGGGGTTTAGAAATGGGTATTATGCGGTCTGCTAATATTTAAGTTTATACTAATTTCTGATTTTAACATATAAAAATTTCAGGTAAGAATAAATGAAAAAGGACAACGATATAGAATTATCAGGCGTAAAAGAAATAGCC
>NZ_JAQBOD010000020.1 GCF_028288205.1 Mucilaginibacter sp. | reverse complement strand
AACAAAAGCTACGTGGTAGTGCAAAGCTATCCTATGCCCGGGCGTTCATACAGAATTTCATTTCAAATAACTATATAACAATAAATCCCATGAAACAGATTAAACTTAATTACCTATTTATCGCGTTAGCATTTGTAACGATACTGGCATCATGCCATAAAGATAAAGTAGCACCAACTCCCGAAACACCAACCGCGCAACGTGCCGGAATTTACGTATTAAACCAGGGTGGGTTCAGTAAAAACAACAGTACCCTAACTTATTATGATTATACCACCAAGCTGTTGGTACCAGACCAGTTTACTATAGCCAATACAACCAAATTGGGCGATACCGGTAATGATTTAGGCATATATGGTGCTAAAATGTTTATAGTGATAAACAACTCTAACCTGGTAACAATTGTTAATGCTAAAACAGCAAAACTCATCAAAACTATTGCCCTTACTCAGCCCCGTAGTGTTACTTTTTATAAGAGCAATGCTTTTGTTACTTCCTATAACGGAACGGTATCTGTAATTGATACTACATCATTAACCATAACCAAAACCATTACTGTTGGCAGCGACCCGGAACAAATGGTAGTAGCAAATGGTAAATTGTATGTAGCAAATTCGGGCGGATTAGACCCAACTCCGGGTACAACCTTATCTGTAATTGACCTGACTACTTTAACAGAAACGAAAAAGATAACCGTTATTGCCGATCCGGTTTCTGTTACTACAGATATTTATGATAATGTATACGTGCTATCATTAGGCAATTTCTTTAATGTGCCTGCCGGTATGACCGTAATTGATGATAAAACTGATCTTGTAAAATCAAAACCTACGGTAAACTTAGGGTATAATGTGCCGATTTTTGTTTTGGGCGATTTTGTTTACTATCCAAGTGCTGATAACAAAATAGCGGTATATAATGCAAAAACACAAACAGCAGCATCTGTCAATTTTATTACCGATGGTACGGTTATTAATACACCTTATGCTATTTCGGGCGATCCATTAACCGGCGAAATATTTGTTACGGATGCTAAAGATTATTCATCAAACGGAACATTAACAGCTTTTGATAAAACCGGTAAAAAGGAATACTCGATAGTTGTTGGTATTAGCCCGGGCAAAATAGCGTTGGTGAATAAATAATATTGTTAGTATTTTAGTAGAAATATGTAATTTTACCATTATGTCATTAAACAAAATAAATACCCGCAACATTGTATTGGCTTTGGTAATAGTTGCCATGGCAGCAATACGCCTGTTAACCTTAAAATACCAGGTTTGGAGTAATTTTACACCGGTTGGCGCCATAGCCATTTTTGGCGGCGTATATTTTAATGATAAATGGAAAGCGTATCTAATAATACTATTGACATTTTTTGTGAGTGATGTTATTATTAATCATTCGTACACGTCGCAATGGTCATTATGGAGCAGTTATACATTTTGGAACTGTGTATGCTTTTCGATAATTGTATTTGTTGGTTCACAGATAAAAAAGCTGAACTTTGTTAGCGGATTAGTGATCTTATTAGTACCCGTAACTACACATTGGTTAATTATGGACCTCCCGTGGATAAACGGCGCTTCATCGCTTTACCCTAACAGTTTATTAGGCTATTGGGAAGCTCTTGTAGCGGCTATACCATTTGAAAGAAATATGCTTTTAGGCGATGCTGTATTTGGCGTTATATTGTTTGGCGGTTTTGAACTGGCAAAAAGCAAATACACCGTATTGCGTACTAACAGAGAGATAGCACTTTAAACTAAACTTATTATAATTAAAAGCGGTCAGTTTACACTGATCGCTTTTTTTATGAAATTTATACCGATGAAAAAGATTGTTGTATTAACCGGAGCAGGTGTTAGCGCCGAAAGCGGTTTAAGGACGTTCAGGGACAGCGATGGTCTTTGGGAGGGTTATGATATACAAGAGGTGGCAACGCCCCAGGCATGGCAGCGCAATCCGCAACTGGTGCAGGATTTTTATAATATGCGCCGTAAAGACGCTATGAATGCAAAACCCAATGCCGCACATTATGCTTTAGCTGTGTTAGAGGAGCAATATGAAGTAACCATTATCACGCAAAATATTGATGACCTGCATGAAAGAGCAGGATCAACCAACGTAATACATTTGCATGGTATTATTACCCGGGCACAATCCAGTTTAAACGCTGCCTTAACTTACCCAATGGAAGGGTGGGAGCTTAAAATGGGAGAGGTGTGCGAATTAGGCTCACAACTACGGGCGCACGTAGTTTGGTTTGGTGAGGATGTACCCATGATTGAACCATCAATGCGGGTATGCCAGCAAGCGGATATATTCATCCTGGTTGGATCATCGTTAGCCGTATATCCCGCTGCCGGACTGATCAATTATGTACCTAACAATGTGCCTAAATACATTGTTGATCCCAACATCCCGGATATAAACCGGCTGAATAATATGATTAAGATAGAGGAGAAGGCAACCATTGGCGTACCGGAGCTGGTAAGGCGGTTAATGGAGTCTTAAAAAAATGCAAGCGAAGTGTTTCATAAAAATATGAAACACTTGAAACACTCTTTTAGCTTAACTTATTGATATATAATAAATTAAAAAAATGAGTGAAACACTTTGAAACAGTACAAAAGCTTTAGGTAAAATAGTATAAGTGTCTTACAATAAGTAATTTATGCTGTTTTACCGATTTTTGTAAATTTAGGGTGAAACACCTGATGTGAAACACTTTTTTTTGCCTGAAACAGTCTGCGAAAAAAAATTAGGGAACTATTTCACAATCTTATAAATAGTTCCTTTTGTATTTCCCGGTGAGGTATCGGGCGTGGTTATCACATACATTTCGCCTGATGGGTCCTCGCCCCAGCCGGTTATTTTTAAATTGGCCGGGTAGTTTTGCAGGGTAACTTTTCCTCTTTGCCATGCTTCGCCGGTTTTTTGTATATAATATATCGGGCCGGTCCAGTCGGCAAAAAAGTATTTGCCTTTTATGGCCGGTAATTGTTTGCCATTGTATACATATCCGCCAATAACACATACGCCGTCTGTGTGTTTATACTCGGCAATTGGTTTTATTGTTCCGGTAAAGTCACAGTTTAGTTTGGGGTTAAAGCAATGGACGCCTTCGGTTATGCGCCAGCCATAGTTGCCGCCTTTTTCAATAATATCCATTTCTTCCCAGGTGCTCTCGCCAACATCGCAGGTAAATAGTTGCTTTGTCGCCTTATCGAACGAAAACCGCCAGGCATTGCGCAGCCCATAGGCCCATATCTCCGGTTTTGTATCTGCTTTGCCAACAAATGGATTATCCTTTGGTATGGTATAGGTCGAATCGCTATTAACATTCAGTCGTAATATCTTGCCAAGCAGTGTATTCATATTTTGCCCGTTACCAATTGTGCCGTGTTTATCGCCGCCACCACCACCGTCGCCCATAGAAACGTATAAATAGCCATCAGGGCCAAATCTTATACAACCGCCGTTGTTGCCTTGTCCCGGTTCGTCGGCGCTAAATATAATTCGCCCGCTGTTGGGGTCTACTTTAGTTGAATTATTAGATAACGTATATTCGGCCACCACATCTTTATGATCTGATTTAGGCGCTACAGGAGGCGCGCAGTAAAAAATATACACTTTCCTATTCGTAATGAATTTGGGGCTTATAGTAAAGCCTAAAATACCCCTGACGTCAAATCCCTGGTTGATATTAACCAGCTTACTGGTAATATCTAATAACGGCGCGTCTGTTAGCTTACCATCTTTTACCAGGCGGATCTTGCCGGTTTGCTCTGCTACCAAAATATCACCATTGCCGGGAAAAGCCATATCCAGAGGCGCCTGCAGATCAGATGTTACCTGCCGGGCGTTTAAAGTTAAGGTTGGTGCCGTTGCTTCATCATCAACTAACGGAGCTTTGTGAAAAATATAGGAGGGAAGTATGAGTACGGTCGCTAACAGCGACAAAAAAACAGGTACAAATAACAATGATTTGGTTAGGGTAATCTTCTTCATGAATTAATTGGCATTATAATTTGGTGCAGCAATGTAGGTTTTTATTATGGTATTGGGTGAGGGTTGTGTATAATTACAGGGAAATCGCTTTTAAAAATTGACTGTACCAAACAGGTCATTTACCCATAATGGCGATTTTTTGGCTAAAGCCGGTGCTAATTCTTTTACGGGTCCGTCACATAAATGTGACGGCAATGATAGCAAAATAGTTTTTTCATTGCCGTTTGGCTTCAGCCAACGGGCTAAGATTATAATTATAGACGGGCTTTAGCCAAAAACCGGTACTTATATTTTGGAGTTATACCTGCCTGCAATTTTAAAAGCGATTGCCCTGATACAATTACCCCATATTCACCATAAAGTCACCGCCAAATATAATTTTGTTTAGATATTTTATAATTTATATATATTTATAAATCAATAGTTTACATACATCACCTCAACTAATAGTTATACCTAAAGTACGCGCCCTTAAAATCCTTAGCCATCTCTGCAAAACGAGCAGCTACCGTCTTTAAAAACTCCTCATCAAGCAATTCAAATACACTGTTAACGCCTTCGGTCAGGTCCATTTCGGCTATTTTGTAGCTTTGTTCCAATACGCCTTTCTCTATTTTCACAATGAATTTTTGGTTCATATTAAAGATGGATATCTTAAATTCAGGGTGCGGTAATTCTGCTATTATTCTCATTTTGTAAAAGTAAATTGTTTAAATTATTCAACGGGTCCTTCCCATTTATGGTACCAAAGGCAGCCACCGGTTTAAACCTGGCAAAAAGCTCTTCCTTGTACCAATTTTCAGTACGTGTTTTCTTAATAACCTCACTATGCTCGCGCGATTGGTAGGCAAAAGCCTTAACATCATCCAGACTTTCCCATACAGAAAACGTAGCCTGCCGGTATACCGGCGCCTCACCAATGCCAAATGAAGCCACATAGCCCTTTGCTACGGCCATTAAACGGGCAACGTCATCCACATTACTCCAAAATCTTTTAAGTTTGTTAAAACGAATGGTAGCGCGTGTAAGCACGGCTACCGGGCCCGTATAGTCGGCTACGTTAGGTGCGCCAAATGGTTCTTTGCCGTTCCATTTACCATGACTTTGCAATGGTTCGCAAAGTATTGTCCATTGCTCAGTCCGAAATAATTTCCACCAAGATACAATGAATGAATGTTTATAGAAGCTATTAAAATCTTCGCGGTTATTCCAAACAGCTAACAGTCCCCATTGTTGCCAGTCGGGTTGCAGGTCAAAGGTCCCGTTTTGACCGCTGCCCAATAGTTTCCAGAAAGTACATCCCTTTTGCAATCGCATAGGCAAACGATGTACAGCCATTGCCAGCAGCGCGAAAGGGATAAGCAATTTTGGATAACGAACTATGGTGAGGCTAACTATCATTGAAGTACTAAATAAAAGATTAAATATGATATTTGCCTTATTTACTTTTAAGAGTACGCACTTACCTTTGTTTTATGGCAGAAGATTTAACAATTATCACATCAGCAGATAAAGAAGAACAATACAGATCACTTATACCGCAGATAGAAGCATTGCTATTTGGCGAGACATATCTAATTGCTAATCTGGCAAATATATGCGCCGCATTAAAGGAACAGTTTAAGTGGTTATGGGTAGGGTTTTATTTGGTTAAGGATGGCAAATTGGTATTGGCGCCCTTCCAGGGACCGGTTGCCTGTACGCGTATTGCTAAAGGCAAAGGTGTTTGCGGCGCGGCATGGGAGCAGGCTAAAACATTAATTGTGCCCAATGTTGATGAGTTTCCCGGGCATATCGTCTGTAGCTCTGCATCACGGTCGGAAATTGTTTTGCCGTTATTTCACAACAATGAAGTAGTTGGCGTGTTAGATGCAGACAGTGAAAACTTAGCTCAGTTTGACCATATTGATGCTAAATACCTGGAACAGATTATAAGGCTTATAAACTTTAATGAGTAAGATATATTTAATAGCCGGATTAGGCGCCGATACCCGGCTTTTTAATAATATTGATCTGCATGACCATGATGTAATCCCTGTAGACTGGATAGAACCCAATGAATGTGATACTTTAAGTACTTATGCACAAAAGATTATATATCAATATAATATAAGTAAAAATTCTGTTGTAATTGGCGTTTCATTAGGTGGAATACTTGCTATTGAAATTGCTAAGTTGATGCCGTTAAATAAAGTGATCCTGATATCAAGTATTAAGACAATTGATGAAGCTCCATTGTATTTTAAGCTATTTAAAACTTTACCTGCTTACAAATTATTGCCTGGTAGGTTAATGGCTAATTTAGGGTTGCTTATAAAGCCGGTATTTGGCAAAATGTCTGCACAGGATGCGTGGTTATTTAATGATATGCTGAAAAAATCATCTCCTGTATTTATAAAATGGGCAATGAATGCGGTCCTTCACTGGAAAAACACCACCATACCGCCCAATGTTTACCATATAGTGGGTGATAAGGACCTGGTATTTAATTATAAAAGAATAAAAAATGCTACCGCGATTAAGGGCGGAACCCATATTATGGTATTTGATAAAGCAAAGCAGATAAATAAATTGTTAAAAGATATTTTAAAGAAAAAATGAAACTGCCCGAAAGCTTTTACCGGCGTAATGATGTAGTGACCATTAGCCGCGAGTTGTTGGGTAAATATTTATTTACCTGCATTAATGGTATAGTTACAGGTGGTTATATTGTTGAAACAGAAGCTTATAACGGAATTATTGATAAAGCTGCCCACAGTTACGGTAACCGTTTAACCCACCGAACTAAAACCATGTATATGCATGGTGGTGTAGCCTATGTGTACCTATGTTATGGCATACATGAAATGTTTAATGTGGTAACGGCTGTTGAAGGTGAGCCTAAAGCTATTTTAATCCGGGCGATACAACCAACCGATGGGACAGACATTATGTTACAGCGGCGCAAGATGAATGTTATTAAACCTGCCATAACTTCCGGGCCCGGATCTGTGGCGCGGGCATTAGGTATATCACGCGATATAAACGCTATCAGCTTGTTAAGCGATACGTTATGGATAGAAGACAGGGGCATGATAATTCCTGATGAAGCTATCGCGGCAGTGCCCCGGATAGGGGTTGCCTATGCAGCCGAGGACGCGCAATTGCCTTACCGGTTTTATATAAAAGGAAATGTTTATGTAAGCAAACCGAACAAATAAAGCGATCATATTCAATTTAAGCGCATTTTTAATGCCGATGTATTCTTACCGACAAAAGAATAAAAGTTGTTTATAAGACGTAATTCCGCCCTTATACTCAATTTTAATCGCGGGCAATAATAACGGGCCGCTTATCACGGTGATGTTTGCTGATGATTTTAAAACGGATATAAAGCAAAATCGCGGATACCATTAAACCTAATACCAGGCCGTACCATACGCCGGCAATACCCCAGTGTAAATGTATCCCCAAAAAATACCCTAACGGTAAGCCAATTACCCAATACGCTAAAAAAGTAATTACAGTAGGCACATTAACATCGCCCATACCCCTTAAAATACCAAGACCAACCACCTGGGTTCCATCAAATAATTGAAACATCGCGGCCAGTATAAGTAACTGTGATGCAATAAGTATCACTTGGTTATCTGAAGTATATATCCAGGGTAATGCATGATTGCCAACTGTAAATATGAGTGCCGTTATACACATAAACACAATTACCACATGGTAGCTTGCCGCGGCTGACAACCGCAAATTTTTATGATCTTTTGCCCCGAAATAATTACCCGACTTAATTGCTGCCGCTGCTGATAATCCGCTCGACATCATGTAAGTTATCGATGCCAGGTTAATTGCAATTTGATGTGCCGCGAGCTGAACCAATCCTATACTTCCAATAATAACGGCCGCGCCACTAAAAGCGCTTACTTCAAATCCGTATTGCAAAGCAACCGGTGCGCCTATGCCCAGAATTTTTAAACTACGCACCCGGTCAATATTTTTTAATGCAAAGCCTTTTAGGTATTGTTTAAAATTGTTTGATCTGAATACATATATACCCATCACCAAAGCCATTATACAGCGATCTATCAAAGTACTGTAACCAACGCCCATAATCCCCATTGGATAAACGCCAAATAAGCCTTTTACAAAAGTTATTCCTAAACATATATTAAGCACATTACCCCATATAGAAATAAGCATAGCTTGTTTGGTAAAGCCTAAACCCTCTGCAAACTGTTTAAAGGTATTAAATACCAGCATGGGTATAATTGAAAGGGCCAGTAACAATAAAAATGGTTTTGCCTGCCTCACAACTTCCGGAGACTGATGCAGATGATCCAGAAAGAAAATAGATCCCAGGGAAACAATGGCAAACAGCGCTATCCCGCTTAGCACATTAATAAATAAACTATTGGATAACAACTGTCCGCATTCTGCAAATTCTTTGCGCCCGTTGTTCTGCGCAATTAGTGGTGTAGAACCATAAGATACTCCAATACCTATAACTAACGGCACAACAAAAATGCTTGTAGCTAATGATACTGCAGCTAAACTAACAGTTCCGGCAAAGTGGCCAACTATAATTGTATCAGATGTTTGTACTAAGGTATGACCCAACTGAGATATAACAACAGGGATAGCAAGTTTTAAATTGTCGCCATAATAGGATCGGTATTTATTGTAGGTAGCTCTCATGGATAAGTGAATACTATGGCCATTAAGCAGCGGTATAATATTCTTCTTTTTCTGTTGTATGAATGCGGATAACACCTGAAAGTACCATATTCACCAATATTCGCTGAGCGGCCCTACGTCCAACTTTTATTAAATCGCAATATTCTTTTACTGTAATACGGCTGGTTTTTTCCAGGTATTCCAGTAATGACTTTTCTTTTGAAGAATATTCAATTAATACACCGTTAGTATTAGCCGAACGTTTAAGTACATCAACAACAATTTTACTGGCCAGCACACTTTTATCTTTTACACGTACATATACCCACCATTTACCGTCTTCTGCTAACGCGTAATGGGGTTTAAGCGAGCTTTGGGGAGTGTCAACTACCAATACCAGCTTATCATCAACATATACCTCTTCAAATATGGGTTCAAGAGCGGGCCTGGCAAACAGATGAGCCGCCCGGGTTATCATATACCGTTCTTCATCTTCAGATTTTACACCTTTTATGGTGCCATCGTCGGCAACGCCTATTAATAAACGCCCGCCCTTGTTATTGGCAAATGATACCATTGTCCGCGCTATTTTTTCGCAACTGGTAATGGTTTTTTTAAAATCAAGTGTTACGCCCTCGCCTTCAAAAATTTGCTTTTTTATGTTCATCTTCTTCTCCGTTAGGCATCTGGTAAGGCGTAAATATTTCCATCCAACTTTCAGGACGGGTTATCTCTGTAAATCCAAACTGACTATATAATCCATGGGCATCAGCGGTAGCTAACGACCATCGCCTTAATCCCTGCAATTCGGGATGTCGGGTAATGGTTTGTATTAACCATTTTGATAAGCTTTTGTTTCTAAATTCAGGCAGGATAAACACATCACAAATATAGGCGAAAGTGGCCTTATCGGTAACAATACGTGCAAAGCCGGCTTGTGTTTTATTATGATAAACACCAAAGCAAAAGGAGTTTTCAATCGCTATTTTAAGCTTTTCCACAGGTATTCCTTTTGCCCAATACGACTCCTTATCCAGGTAATTATAGATCGCTTCAAAATTAAGCAAGCTTTTATCTGTAGATATAGAAAATCCTTTTTTTAGGAATGCATCATTATTTATAAATACTTTCATCGCTTACAAATTTTCTTTAAAATTTAGGTTTCGCAAATAGACCTCGTTCATTAAGGTTACACATATTTCGCCATCGGTGTTATAAATATCAATAGGGTGCGACTTTGTGTATTTACCGCCGGTATTTAATACATGCTCGGCCTCGGCAATCTCCTCATCGCTTAAGCTGATATTAAAATACAATTTAGCTAACGCCGGCTTTATAAACTGTATCTCTGATGATTTTGACCAGGCAATTACATTATACCCCTTATGACTAAATAACTGGTGAAAAAGCAATGGATAAAATGGGTCTGCTGCTGAAAATATGGTGCCGCCGAATATAGAATTATTATAGTTCCGGTTAAAAACACTCTTGTTGATCTTTACCCTTACACCCTTAAATCCTCTATCAATTTTAACTACCCAAATGCGTTGGAAGAAAAGAGGAGGGTAGAAGCGCATTCCCCATTTTGATAAACTCTCTGATACCACCATAACGGCTAAATATCAGAAATTTAAACCGAATACAATTAAACAGATAATTGATTTTTCAACATTAGCATATGTAAATCACTCACGCTTAATTTTATAGAAGAAATAATTTAAACAATACCACATAAGATGGGTTATAAACTTAGGTTAAGTAAACACATTTTAATTACCAAAATTATCTATGAAAAAACATATTTTAAGTTTTGCGCTTGTCGTGGTGATGATTGGCGCAATTGCAGCAGGCTCAGGCTGTAGTTCAAAAAAGAAAACGAGTGGTTCTGATTCAACATCAACCGACACTGCTAAAATGACAAAACCCGATACTATGAAAAAAGATACCGGTAAAATGCCAATGAGGGATACAACAAAAAAACCGCCAATGTAGTGTCTGTTTTTTTGTTAAGGCTCAATATTTATTGGGCCTTTTTTATGTTAGATTATATTGATAACAATGAAATAAATTATAAGATGACATGTGTTATTTGTTAACCTTTATTTATCCCATAATTAACATTATGTTAAGTAGTATTGTCTTTTAAAAGCCTGCTTAATCAAAGCAGGCTTTTAGTATGTCTCCTATTATTATTTAATAGCGTCTATTCTTTTCTGAGTTTCTGTGGCCTTAGCAGGATTTTTAGTACCTAAATAGTATGTTTTTAAATTAGCCAAAGCATCTACTGATGTTGGATTTAACTCAACTGCTTTTAATAAATATGGTTTAGCCAATTCAAACTGTGCTGTTGCTTTTATAATTGCAGCATCATACTCTTTTTGTTTGTTTACAGGTAATTGATTAGCGGCATTATATTGATCAATTGCAGGGCTCAGCATAACATATCCCAAATTTAAATTAGCTTCAAAATAGCTGGGGTCTAATTCTATGGCTTTTTTGTAAAAATCAGCAGCTTTTGCAAAAAATTCAGCTCTTTTAGCTTGTAAAGAGGCTTTTGTGGCTGCATCCTTAGTTTTGGCAATTTCTTTTGAAACACCTTCGGCAAATAGTCCGTTTGTTAAACCTGCATAATAATATAGCAATTTGTTTTTAGGATCATTAACAATTGCGCTCTGTATTTTACTAAGTACTTCTTGTTGTTTTCCTGTTTGCAGGCTTATTTCAATTTCTCTTTTACGTAAATCAGCGTTTGTAGGATATTTCTGTATTCCTTCTCCAGTAATTTTTAACGCTGCTGCAGTATCTTTCTGTGTTAAATAAATAGATGAAAGTTCAAAATATATAGCAGGTTTTTGTGAAAATTTGGTTGTAAGAAGTTTGGTATAATTACTAACAGCCTCAGGATATTTACCTGATGAGGCTGCAGAAAGACCGGTATAATAAATAGCATTAGTATCCTCTGGTAGTGTTTGGCGATAATAATCAAATGAATTATAAGCAAGGTTATACTTTTTTTCCTTAAATTCTTTTACACCTTTATTTAATTGGTACTGGGCAAGAGTAACATGGGCTTCGTCAATTATCTTCTTATATTCAACTTTTGTATCTAATTCTTTAGCTTTTTTTAAAGCTTCGTCGGCAGTTGCAAATAAAGGAGCTGTTCTGGATACCGAAGTATCGGCAAGGGCTAATGACGCATAAATAGCTCCCTTTAAAGCATACGTTTCCGCAAGTCCGGATGTTTTTGCATTTGCAGAGGCATTATCAATTGATTTTTTAGCCAAAGCCAGGCTGCCATTAGCTAACATAGCCCCTGCTCCAGATCTGCTCAGTGTTGAATATTTATCATACGATTCTTTAGCATCCTTTAATTCGCCTTTTTGCGCAAATGCTGTTGCTGTAACTAAGCCCAACAGGCCTGCTATCAAAAATTTAATTCTCATGGTTAGTTTTATTGATTTGTTAACTGTTTTAGTTTGTTATTTATATTATTCAATTGGTTTTTACTACCGGTTTGCGCGTAAATAAGCTTCAAAATTTCTAAACACTTAATATTATTAGGTGATATTTCATTTGCTTTTTCTATCCACTGCCGGGCATAGCTTATGTTTTTTTCTTTATCACCCTCTTTTAAAGTACTTTTCTTTAAATAAAGCAGGCCCAAATCAAATATAGGGTCATAGGCCGAACTATTTAAATCTATTACATGCAAATAAAGCGATTCTGCTTTATCATATTGATATAAATGTTCGTAACAATTTGCTGCTACAAATACAATATCGGGGTTATTTATATTAATATCAAGCAATTTGGTCAATAATGGCGCTAATGATTTATAATCTTTCTTATTATTATAAATATTAGCCTCGTCAAGCAGCAAAAATTTATCTCCCGGTAATAATTTTCTCCCTTTTTTTAATACATCAATAGCTTTACTGGTATCTCCTATTGCTTTATAAATAGTGGATGCGGCTTCAATATATGCTGTTTTTGTACTATCGGTTTTAATCAGGGCATCATAATACCTGGCAGCAGCTTCTAAATTACCTAATTTATTATAGGTATAAGCTATATAAGCATTAAGGGGCTTAAATGAGGGAACATACCTATGTGCCCTTAAAAAAACATATTCGGCGTTGGAGTAATCAGAATTGTTTATGTAGGCAAACCCTTTGCGTATATAAACATTTGCCAAACATTGCCTGGCAAAATCCATTTCGGGTTGGTATTTATATATCTTTTTCCTGGTATTCAATAAATCAACCAGTGCAACAGTTTTGCCGAAAAAATCGGCAGGCTGATTAAGTTTATTTAAAGAATCAATATATAAAATACTGGAGTTTACCACGGCCCGATAAACATTTTTCTCCAAATTTGTAGAGTCAGGGCCAACCTTTATCAGGCTATCAATAGTTTTTTTGGCATTGCCTAAATATTTAAGCTCATTTTTTTGCTTGTAAAACGCCAAACTATTAACTACACCTTTTAGCACTTCTGTTTGGCAAAAGGCAAAAGATGTAGTTAATAATACTATTGAAACCGATAATATAATTTTACGGCCCTTCATTGTTTTTATTCAGTTATATCGCCCGGTGATGTTGGTTCTGTATCAGCATCCGGTGTTGATCCGGTAGGTGAATCAGGTGTTGGTTCTTCATCAGAATTTTCAACTGCACCTTCTTCGGCTTCTATATCTTCCTCATCATCATGCTCAATCTTAGCTACTGATGCTATTTCGTCATTACCTTTAAGAGTTATCAGCCTTACTCCTTGCGTTGCACGGCCCATGGTTCTTAATTCGCTAACTGCAATACGGATAATTACACCTGATTTATTAATGATCATCAGGTCCTCATTATCTGTAACACCTTTTATAGCTACCAGCTCGCCTGTTTTTTCAGTAACGTTAAGTGTTTTAACGCCCTTACCGCCGCGATTAGTTACCCGATAATCATCAATATCAGTACGTTTACCATAACCTTTTTCAGACACCACCAATACGGTAGTGTCAGGGTTATCAATGCTTATCATACCTACTACCTCATCATTATCACTATCAAGTGTTATACCTCTTACACCAGTGGCAGTACGGCCCATTGGCCTAACTTTAGCCTCGTTAAAGCGTATTGCCCTGCCCGATTTTAAAGCCATTACAATCTCGCTGGTACCACTGGTTAAGCTTGCTTCTAACAGTGAATCGCCATCGTTAACATTTATAGCATTGATACCATTTGCACGTGGACGAGAATACGCCTCTAACGACGTTTTCTTGATCACACCCTTCTTGGTACACATAATTATAAAGTTGTTTTCCAGATAATCTTTATCCTTTAAGTTTACAACCTTAATATAAGCCTTAATGTTTTCTTCCTTAGGAATATTAATGATATTCTGAATAGCACGGCCCTTTGATGTACGCGATCCTTCCGGAATTTCGAACACCCTTAGCCAGAAACATTGCCCCGACTCGGTAAAGAACAACATGTAGTTGTGGTTAGACGCGATAAGCAGGTGTTCAATAAAATCCGCATCACGGCTATTGCTGCCTATTGATCCTTTACCACCCCTGCCCTGCCTGCGATATTCTGTAAGCGGCGTGCGTTTAATATAACCCTCGCGCGAAATTGTAATTACAACATCCTCATCCTCAATAAAATCCTCGGTTTGCATTTCTGCTGATGAGTGTACCATTTCGGTTTTACGCTCGTCGCCATATTTCTCTTTTATCTCAATCAGCTCGTCTTTGATGATCTGCATCCTTAAACCTTCATCAGCTAAGATGGAGTTTAAATGATCTATCAGTTTCATCAAACCTTCATACTCATCTTTTATCTTATCACGCTCAAGTCCGGTTAACCTTCTTAGGGTCATATCCAGGATTGCGCGGGCCTGTATATCGCTTAAGCCAAACTGTGTAATTAAACCTTCGCGGGCCTCGTCAGGAGTTTGCGATGCGCGGATCAATTTAATTACTTCATCCAAATGATCTAAAGCGATCAATAAACCTTCTAATACGTGTGCGCGTTTTTGGGCTTCGGCCAGTTCAAATTTTGTACGGCGAACAACCACCTCATGCCTGTGCTCAACAAAATGATGTATCAGATCCCTTAGGTTCAACATCATTGGCCTGCCATGCACCAGCGCAATATTATTTACGCTGAATGATGTTTGCAGCGCTGTATATTTAAACAGGTTGTTCAACACAATGGCTGCGTTAGCCTCGCGTTTTATTTCATAAACAATACGTATGCCTTCACGGTTAGATTCGTCACGGATGGCAGATATGCCTTCCAGTTTTTTATCGTTAACCAAATCAGCAGTACGCTCAATCATTAGCCCTTTATTTACCTGGTAAGGTATTTCGGTTACGATGATGCGTTCACGGTCGCTGCCATGGGTTTCAATTTCGGCACGGGCTCTTAACACAACACGGCCACGACCGGTCTCTAAAGCCTCGCGCGGGCCTTCAAAGCCATAGATAATACCACCTGTTGGAAAATCGGGGCCCTTAACATGCTTCATCAACTCGCTAACTTCAATATCTCTATTATCTATTAAAGCCATTGTGGCATCAATTACTTCTGATAAGTTGTGAGGCGCCATGTTAGTGGCCATACCTACCGCAATACCAGATGCACCGTTAACCAATAAATTAGGGAATCTTGCAGGTAACACTGTTGGCTCTTGCAAAGAGTCGTCAAAGTTTAGTTGGAAATCAATAGTATCTTTATTGATATCAGCCAGCATTTCTTCAGCAATCTTTTCCAACCTTGCCTCGGTATAACGCATTGCCGCAGGGTTGTCACCATCAATTGAGCCATAGTTACCCTGGCCCTCAACTAACGGATAGCGTAAGCTCCACTCCTGCGCCATACGTACCATAGTATCGTATACAGAAGCATCACCATGCGGGTGATATTTACCCATCACCTCCCCTACAATACGGGCAGATTTTTTATAAGGTTTATTGTTATTTAAACCCAGATCGAGCATGCCGAAAAGCACGCGCCTGTGTACGGGTTTTAATCCGTCGCGGACATCCGGTAATGCCCTGGAAACGATAACCGACATTGAATAATCAATGTAAGCCGATCGCATTTCCTCGTCAATATTTATTGAAATTATCTTGTCTTCTTTGTGTGGATTATCGTTCTCTGTTCCTTCAGCCATTTTTATTTATTTGTAGTATTTCGCTTTATAATTGATCGTAATAAACAGGTTTTTTATTTGACCTGCGAAGTTAAGAAAATAGTTGATTTCTCGCACCTGTTTTGGTAACAAAATAGGTGCGAGAATGACAGCAAAGTATCCACATTTTGCTACTTACCAACTATATGCAGCGTTATGCCCGCCACAACGGGTTGCTTGTTTCACAATTGGTGAACAAAATGTAACAAGTGAAACAAGATTTCGACTTAAATTATTGTTTATGAGACAATTGATAAAAAGTGATGTAACAAAATGTAACAACGTATAAGTCGGTAAGGATAAGCATATATTTTTATTTTATCATTGATAATCAATGTATTGCAAATCGGTTAATTTGCATGTAGTGAAACAACATTTTTTGGGAAATATTAAAATATAGATCAGGGTTTTATTTTCTTCCAATAATCCTCTACCCTTGCGCCATTTGGCAATGTCGCATTTAAAAATAGGGTATCGTCTTTTACCCGGTACGAATATCGAACAACAACCCCAACCATTTCTTGCGATTGCAGGCAATACGTCTGGATTTCTAAACATGTATCGCCTTTCAGTGAATAATTACCGGCTTCATATTTCACCGGTTTTTCGCCTTTTTCTAACAAGTAGGCCTCGAAGCCTTTGTCGGTATATTTTCTTTGTTGTGAATATCCTTTAGGTGCCGGGGATATTTTGTTGTTGAATTTACCGCCGCGATATTCCCAAGTGCCTTTAAGTGTATTATCTTTTTGAGATGAAGATAATACCAGCATTGCCAGTAATGAAAACATCAACCTTTGCATATCTACACCCAATCAATTCCTTTTTTCAATAACGACAAAGTTCTCTCCTCTTCACTACCCGGTTTAGGCTGATAGTTATATAACCATTTAGCAGTTGGCGGCAGGCTCATCAGTATAGATTCAATACGACCATTTGTTTCCAGGCCAAATTTGGTACCTGCATCATAAACCAGGTTAAACTCGGCATAACGGCTGCGGCGCTGGTATTGCCATTGCTGTTGGTCGGCTGTAAAGGTTTCTTGTTTGTGGCGATTAGTCAGTTCGGTATAAATCGGAATAAAAGACCGACCCAAAGCTTTAGAAAATTCAAATATATTCTCCCAGCTCATATCTTCATTTGCTGTTAACCGGTCATAAAATATGCCGCCTATGCCGCGGGTTTCGTCGCGGTGCTTAATAAAAAAATAATCATCGGCCCATTTCTTAAAACGGGTATAAAATTCGCTGTTAAATTTATCGCAGACAGCTTTTAAACTACTATGGAAGAATCTGGCATCCTCATCAACAATATAATGCGGTGTAAGGTCTATTCCACCACCAAACCATCTTACCGGCTCCTTCCCTTCTGCAAATGATGAGGGCATTTCGAAATAACGAATATTCATATGGATAATAGGCACCAACGGATGATTTGGATGGATCACGATAGATACACCGGTAGCAAAGAAATCATCACTATCTATCTTCAGGCTCTTTTTAATGGCTTCGGGAAGCTGTCCTTCAACGGCAGAAAAGTTTACACCGCCTTTTTCAAATATATTACCATCCTGTATAACCCGGGTACGACCGCCACCACCGCCTTCGCGCTCCCACTTTTCTTCTTCAAATTTTGCTTTGCCGTCTACCTGCTCCAGTGCCCGGCATATTTCATCCTGGATGGTCTGGTAATCGGCCGCTATTTGTTCTTTATTAATCATTGTTGCAAAAATGGGTTTTTTTGTGATTATTAAGTGTCATATTACCCATTCATTGCCTGAGTGATCAATATAAAACTAAAGCCTTGAGCGATTCCCTCCCAACGGGAGGGTGCAGGGAGGGTTTTATGCGCTAACCATTCACCTACTTTAAGGACTGGAATTACATAAAGCATGTGCTTATTAATTATCTAATAAAGTAGTATCAAAACTCTTGGGCAATTTAATATTTGGTTTATGTTTAATAATTTCAATGATCTTTCCTTCAATAGCTCTTATAGCATTTATCATATCTTGCTTCATTTCAGCTTCGGTAAAACGGATAAATTTTATCCCAAACCTCTCTAATTTTATTTGTCTAACTTCATCTTTTGCAAAAGCCTCTTCATTGTTATGAGACATTCCATCTATCTCAATTGCTAACATCAGCTCTTTGCAATAAAAATCAACAATGTAATTGTCAATGCACCGTTGCCTGTCAAAATCAAAACCTAAAAGTTTATCTTCTTTTAATTGGTTCCAAAGTAGTACTTCGCCATAGGTCATGTCTTTTCTTAGCTTACGGGCTAATTGTTTTAACTTGGAATTATCTTACTCATTTCTTTGCAGGTTTATTAACCCCTCCTTGCACCCTCCCGCTGGGAGGGAATCGCACAGGGCCTTGCTTTAAGTAGTCATATTCAAACCATCTTCCTCTTCCACATAATTCAAATCCTTATGGAACGACTCTTTTAGCTGGCTCAAGGCAAATAATGCTATTGCGGTAAGTACAAACATTACAATATAGCCGCTTTGTATCATGCCGTAATGTATTACACATATATTGAACAGCGCATTTACCGGTATTAATGATCCTCTTACGAAGTTGGGCACCGTTGTAGTAACAGTCGACCGTATATTGGTACCAAACTGCTCGGACGCGATAGTAACAAATGTTGCCCAATAGCCTACAGCGAAACCCATAAACAGGCAAAGCCATATAAATTGCGAGGTGGTAATTCCCTTTGCATTGAGGTAAAGCACAACGCTTACTACAGAGAGTAATAAAAACACCAGCATGGTAGTTTTGCGTGATCTGGTTAGCTGTGCCAGTAAACCCGCAAATATGCCACCAACAGATATACCTACATAAGTATACAAAATACCATCACCTGCGCTAAGCGGAACTTTGGCACCTAAAGCTTTTCCAAACTCGGGCGATTGGGTAACCAAAACGCCTACAACAAACCATAACGGCGCGCCAATTAGTATGCAATACAAGTATTTTAAAAACCTTTTACCATTACTAAACAACATTAATATATTTCCTTTTGATACGTTGCTGTCTTTAATATTTTTAAACATGCCCGACTCAAAAGTACCCATACGTAATAACAGCAGCACAATTCCTAATCCGCCGCCTACATAATAAGCTGTGCGCCAATCATACTTACCAACCCAGGCAGCAGCAACCGCGCCTAAAAGGCCTATCATCGCTACAATTGTGGTACCGTATCCCCTGCGCTCTTTACTTAGTGTTTCGCTAACCAGGGTAATGCCTGCACCTAATTCGCCGGCAAGCCCTATGCCTGCAATAAGCCTTATAAACGCGTAGCTGCTAACATCATGCACCATTCCGTTTACAAAATTTGCAACAGAATATAAAAATATCGAGCCAAAAAGCACTTTAATACGGCCCAGTTTATCGCCTATTATGCCCCACATTATACCGCCAAGCAGCAAACCGAACATTTGCATATTGATAACATACACGCCCTGTAAGCGAATATCGGTTTCAGTAACCCCAATATCTTTCAGGCTTTTAACCCTTACTATTGAAAATAGCACAAGGTCATAGATATCAACAAAGTAACCTAAAGAGGCAACAAGAACTAAAAAAATAATGTTTCTGGTAGTTTTGGCCGAAGCAGCGTCAGTCATATTTAATTTATTACAATAATTGGTTGGGCCTAAAGTAACAGGAATTAAGCTATTTTTAAATTTTATGGCAAAAAAAAACCCCTGGGTTTACAGAGGTTCTTTTGTGCAGCTTAGTAAATTATATCTTTTTTACATTTACAGCCTGTAATCCTTTTCTGCCGTCTTCCACATCGTATTCAACGTTATCATTATCTTTTATGGCATTTACGCCGCCTTGTACATCTTTAAAGTGTACAAAAAGATCTTTGCCGTCTTCGGTAACAATAAAACCGTAACCTTTTTGTGTGTTAAACCATTTTACTTTTCCAGTTTTCATAATATTATTATAGTATTAAAATTTGTTTAAGATATATAATTAAGCCAAACTGAATACAAAACGGTATTAATAATCAGTGGAATAAATATACTGCTTTTCCAAATATATAAAAATAATTAATTAACCAAATAAAATTATTTATTGGGTTGCGGAGTAAGGCGCAAGTATGGTTTTACCTCTCTGAAACCTTTTGGAAATTTCGCGGGTATATCTTCAGTCTTTATTGCAGGTACCACAACCACATCTTCGCCATCCTTCCAATCGGCCGGTGTGGCTACGCTATGATAGGCTGTAAGTTGCAAAGAATCAATAACGCGTAATATTTCCTGGAAATTCCTTCCGGTTGAAGCAGGGTAAGTGATGATCAGCTTAATAGCTTTATCGGGGCCAATAATGAATAGGGAGCGCACAGTAGCATTTACAGAAGCATTAGGATGTATCATATCGTAAGCTTCGGCAATTTTACGGTCCTCGTCGGCAATGATCGGGAATTCAACTTCAACTCCTTGTGTTTCATTAATATCCTTTATCCAGCTTTTATGTGATTCAACCGAATCAACACTCAATGCCAGTACTTTAACATTGCGCTTGGCAAACTCATCTTTTAATGCAGCTGTTCTGCCCAGCTCTGTAGTACAAACCGGAGTATAATCTGCCGGATGTGAAAATAATACTCCCCAGCTATCACCAAGATATTCGTAAAGATTTATCTCTCCTACTGAGGTTTTTGCTGTAAAATCGGGGGCTTTGTCGCCTAATCTTAAACTCATAATATTTATGTTTTAATTGAATTTGTTTTTAAAGTTACGGCGATTGTTTTAATAATCAAGTGTTATATTAAAAATATTCTACTATTTACATAGACATTACATAATTTATTGGCAATCCTAAACAAACAAAAAGCCCCGTCCCGACAACTGTCAGAACGGGGCTTTTAAATTAATAAATTAATGGGGTTACTTATTTAACTCTTTTAAAATAGCTAATGTTGTTGTCATCTGTTACTTTCAGTACAATTTCACTGGTAGCGTTTTTAACATCAACAAAATATACCACAGGCTCTTCAATGTTTCTTGTATCATATTTTATAACATCGCTAACCTTATATCCCTGATAGTTTTTAGCTATCTTGGTTCTAACAGAAGCAGCTAACGTAGTATAGGCAACATTTTGTGTAACGCCTAAGTAATCGCCGCTTAAGTTATAAAATGCGGTATAATCTATATTATTATCAACAAAACTAACTTTCTGGCAGCTTGGTGTTACTGTCCAAAGTACATTGTCGGCACTTTTAAAATCACTTTTAAATTGATTAAGAGCAGCGAGCGTTACATTTTTTTCGCTTGCTTCAGTAGAAGGCTTTTTTCCGCCATCGGCAAATGCAGTTACGCTAAACATGGTAGCGATTGCTGCGGTGATAAATAGTTTTTTCATAGTTCTTAAATTTTAAATCCATAACAAAAGTACAGTCTTGTTATCAATATTTATAATAAAATTTAATTTTTATGAATATTTCATAATTTATGATGAATAATTATAGTAATTTGAAATTATATCAATTTACTTAGTGTATAAATTACAATATCTAAATTTAAAAAATGATAAAAAAGTACCTTGTTTTTATTGTAACGGGCTGTTTACATTAAATTAACATGAAAAGCATTTGATATTCATTGGTTTTTGGTGAAAAAAGACAAACCAATCTTGATGCATAGTATGGCGCTACTCTTAACGCCAAGCATAGTTGCTTGGCAAGGGTGTATAAGATCTCGCTCTATGAGGATTTTAATTATATTGATAGTCAATAACTTACAATATGTCATTATAAAATAATGGAGGTTAATACACAGTCATTTTACCCGTAACGCACATTTTGGCATAAACCTACAATGCCTTTACATAATCCAGAAATAAGTGCAAGGCTTTCTTTTTGCTATCGGTTAGATCAAAATCAAGTTTATACATTAAATAATCTTCCAGATCAAAATCTGCTACGGCTGGTAATTCCTTAAGCAGCTCTGCCCTATGGTCAAGCCCTATCTTTAGGGCTTTATTAAACTCCTCTATAAAATCCTGCGAAATGGATTTATTAGCTATCCAAGCAGCAAATACAAATGGTAAGCCGGTAAACTTTTGCCACTTTTCGGCCAAATCATACACAAACGGGTATTTATCTTTCTTACCAAAGGTACGATCACCTATCTGCACAAAGGCTGTGGTTGCATCGTCAGCAATTGAATAGTCTTTTGCGTTGGTAATTAATTCAGGGTCTACCTTCCAAAAGTTTTTAAGCAATACCCTGGCTAAATTATTTGATGAGCGCGACTGGGGGTCCAGTTGTAATTTAGTGATATCATGTATATCGCAATTGCTGAATATAAATACCGAATTAACTGCACCAACAGCGCCAATACAGTAATCTGATACAATTTCCCAATGCGGAAGGTTTAGTATGGCAGCTACCGGGATAAGGCCAATATCCACCCGGTCATCGATCAGCTTTTGGGCACAATCTGCAGGGATATCAAGGCTCAGGTCTATTTTATTAATGATGTCGGTATGTTGTATACCATATAAAAATGGTTTGGTATTAGTATAGCTTACAGCTGATATTCTTATTTTTTTCACAGAAGTGTTTAATCGTGTTTTAAATGTTCGGAGTTGTTAAAGCTGATGATATCGAATTTTTCACCATCAAAGGTTACTTTATACAATACCAGGTTTTGATGCGGGAAGCTATCCATTTCGGTAAGCGGCTTGCCGGTAAGCAGGCACAAAAATAAGCGCATCGCGCGGCCATGCATGCAAATTAATACATTTTCCTCTTCGGTATGGCTCATGATAATTTGCAGCGCCTCTAATTGCCTTAACCTAACCTCGTTGGGGCTTTCGCCATGTTCGAATTTATTATCCAATCTTCCGGCAACCCAATCGCGCATTATCTTTAAAAACGCGGCCTTGGTTTCGGGTGTATTTGGCTGGCCCTCATAAATACCCCAGGCCAGTTCATCCAGTCCTGGTAGTTTTTCATAGGGAATACCCAGGTCAATAAATTGTTGTATACTTTGCTGCGTGCGTTTAAGCGCTGATATGTATATCTTATTAAAAGGTACAGATTTGTACGCATTGTAAAACAAATTAGCCTGTTTGCGGCCTTCATCATTCAGATCAGTATCCCTGCCACGGCCTTGTACAATGCCTTGTTTATTCAGATCAGTTTGCCCGTGACGGACGATGTATAGCGTTTTTATCATTTATATTGTGTCATTAAGTCATTGTTCATTGAGTCATTGGTTTTTTCATTAAAATAATGACCTAATGACTCAATGATTTAATGACTAATTTATAACCGGCAGCTTATAATACTGTGGCTTCACCTCTTCGGCAAATTGGTAATCGTTGTAATCAGTAATTACATTATATAAAGTATCGCGCTCTATCGGGTAGCGGCCAACTTGTTTTATCAGCTCAACCAATTGTTTGGTGCTCATCCCCGGGTTTTGCTCTTCGGCGCCGGCCATCGAGTAAATTTTGGTGGTATCATCAAGTGTACCATCAATATCATCTACACCAAAGTTTAAAGATAATTGTGCCGTAGTACGGCTTATCATGGCCCAGTAAGCCTTAATATGATCAAAATTATCAAGATAGATACGTGATATAGCATAGTTACGCAGATCCTCCACCACAGTTGTTTCCGGAATGTGCGACATCTGGTTATCCTTGTTCCTGAATTTCAAAGGAATAAACGTTTGGAAACCTCCGGTTTTATCCTGTAACTGGCGCAAACGATCCATATGGTCTATCCGGTGCCAGTATTTTTCAATATGGCCGTATAACATGGTAGCGTTTGAGCGTGCGCCCAGCTTGTGCCATTCTTCATGTATAGCCAGCCATTGGTCGGCTGTACATTTATCTTTAGCTATTTGCTCGCGTATTTCAGGGTGAAATATTTCTGCACCACCACCCGGTATAGATTCCAGGCCGGCATCCAGCATCATTTTCATGCCAGTCGCATAATCAATCTTAGCTTTCTTGAATATATAATGATATTCTACAGGTGTTAATGCCTTAACGTGCAATTCGGGGCGATGCGCTTTTATTCTTTTGAACAGCTCTACATAAAACGGAACATCATATTGTGGTAATACACCACCTACAATATGCACCTCGGTAACCGGTTCGTTATCGTATTTGGTAACGATATCAAACATTTCATCCATAGTATATTCCCAGCCTTCCTCTTTTTGCTTTAGCAGGCGCGAGTATGAACAAAATTTACAATCGTAAACGCAAAGATTGGTAGGTTCTATATGAAAATTGCGGTTAAAATAGGTTTTATCACCATGGCGCTTTTCGCGGATGTAATTGGCTAAAACGCCCAGGTATCCTAACTCACCTTTTTCAAAAAGTAAAACACCTTCGTCAAAAGTTATACGCTCCTGATTGAGCACTTTTCCGGCAATGTGTTTTAAATCAGCAGATAAATCCGGATCCTGCAATAATACCTGTAAATTATTTTCAGCTCCCATTAAAAAACTTTTGCCAAAAATAAGAAATGTTAATGTAATGATGGTGTAACATTTATTAACTCATCATAAAACTTTAAGTTTGTGTTATGAAACCGGAAACCATAGCTATACATGCAGGCAATCAAAAAGATGATATAACAGGGGCAGTAATACAACCTATTGTATTGTCAACTACGTTTGAACGTAAAGAAGATGGCAGTTACCATGAGGGTTATATATATAGCCGTTCGGCTAATCCAAACCGTACATCGCTTGAAAAAGTATTAACGCAGTTAGAAAATGGTGCCGATGCTGCCGCTTTTTCATCGGGCAACGCTGCCGGGATGGCTGTTTTTCAATCTCTGCAACCGGGTACACATATTATAGCGCCTGATGATATGTATCATGGATTACGCAATCAGCTTAAAAATTTATTTGCCGGGATTTTAGAATTTGATTTTATTGCTATAGATAATACCGATGTATTAAACGCGCATATCAAACCCAATACCGGCTTAATATGGTTAGAAACGCCATCAAATCCGCTACTTAAAATAACTGATATAAAAAAGGTGGTTGCTATTGCAAGGCAGCAAAATATTAAAGTTGTTTGCGATAATACTTTCGCTACCCCTATTTGTCAGCAGCCATTGGCATTAGGTGTTGATATAGTAATGCACTCTACCACCAAGTACTTTGGTGGCCATAGCGACCTGATGGGTGGTGCATTAATTGCCGCCGAAAAAAACGACTGGTGGCAAAAAATACGCCAGGTACAGGAATTGGGTGGCGCCATCCCCTCGCCTATGGATTGCTATTATTTAGTAAGAAGTATAAAGACACTACCGTATCGTGTACGCGGCCACGTACAAAATGCGCAGCTATTAGCGGCGTTTTTACAGGTGCAGCCAAGTGTAGAGCAAGTACTCTACCCGGGTTTGCCTTCACATCCTAATCATGCAGTTGCAAAAGAACAAATGTTAAGCTTCGGCGGTGTATTATCTTTTTGCTTAAAGGGCGGTAAGGAAGAAGCTAACCGCGTTATAAACAAATTGCAATTATTTACCCGTGCTACCAGTTTGGGCGGTGTAGAAAGCCTTATTGAGCACCGAGCAATGGTTGAAGGGCCGGATACTAAAACCCCATTTAATTTACTGCGGGTATCCGTTGGTTTAGAACATATTGATGATTTGATTGCAGATATAAAGCAGGCATTAGCCTGAGGTAAAAGGCGAAAGACAAAGGGTTAAAGGTGACGGTCGTATTCTTTAATAAAGCTCACCTTTAACCTTTTCACTTTTTACTTTTCGCCTCAAATAAAATAAATTTGGTAATTAAAATATTATCACCTTATATTTGTAGCATAATCGGTAGCAATACCACGATCAATTCCCTCATACGGTTTTGGTTTATAAAGAAGCGGCGAGAGATCAGGCTCAATGACCCGCTGGCAACCCTCTAAGGTTAGAGAAGGTGCCAATTCCTGGCCCGGTAAATATCCCGGGAAATATAAATTAACAACATGGAAAATTTAAAAAACACTCATCCTGAAAATTCTATTAAAGCCGCTCAAGGCTTAGCATTTGTTTATAGCAAAATTTGCTATATGTGCCGCTGTTGCTAATACACAGTTAATACGTTTCCTTTTCTCTTTCTGAAAAAATACGTGCACTGTAAATGGATCAATTTATCCGTTCACTAATCCCAACAGCTAATCAATTACAAGAATCACTATGAATACGCAACTATATAAATACCAACAAACATTCGAACTGGAATCGGGCTATAAACTACCTGAGCTTGAATTAGGCTACCATACTTATGGCACACTTAATAAAAACAAAGACAATGTGGTATGGGTATGCCATGCTTTTACAGCCAACTCTGATGTTTTAGACTGGTGGAAGGGCCTTTTTGGCAAGGAAGATTATTTTAATCCGGCAGAACATTTTATTGTATGCGCCAACATGTTGGGCTCTGCCTATGGTTCAAGCGGGCCGTTAAGCATTAATCCTACTACCGGTCAGCCTTATTATTTAGCATTTCCGCAAGTTAGTGTTAGGGATATGGTAAAGGCACAGCAATTATTGGCTAAACACCTTGGCGTAGAAAGCATCCATACTTTAATTGGCGGTTCGCTTGGCGGCCAGCAAGCAATGGAATGGGCAATTATTGAGCCTGATTTTATTAAAAATCTAATTCTCATCGCTGCAAACGCGCGCCATTCGCCATGGGGAATCGCCTTTAATGAATCACAGCGTTTAGCTATTAGTGCCGACAGAACATTTTATGCCGGCAGCCCTAATGGCGGTAAAAAAGGATTAAAGGCGGCACGTAGTATTGCCCTGCTCTCTTATCGTGGTTATAAAACTTATAGCATCAGCCAGCAGGAAGATAATGATACGGTTATTGATAGTTTTAAAGCAGCAAGCTACCAAAACTACCAGGGCGACAAGCTGGTAAACCGTTTTAACGCTTATAGTTATTGGTACTTAACTAAAACTATGGATTCGCACAACGTGGGCCGTAACCGCAATAGCATTGAAAAAGCGTTAAGCTTAATAAAAGCACGTACACTGGTTATCGGTATAAAATCTGACGTATTGTTTCCTATAGAAGAACAGCAATACCTGTTCAGGCACATACCAAAATCAGCCTTTGCCGAGTTTGATTCGTACTACGGCCATGACGGTTTTTTAATTGAAACAGAAGCATTAACAAATATTATCACATCATTTTTTAAAACAGACGTAAAAGGAAAGATCATCCAATTACAGCAAATTGCATAATGAGCAAAAAACTAAATATCGGCCTGTTTGGCTTCGGAGTTGTTGGCCAGGGATTACACGATATCATCCGAACAAAAAATTTAAATCTTGAGATAAAAAAGATAGCGATTAAAGATAGTCATAAACAACGCTCCTTACCGGCACATTACTTTACTACTGACAGGTATGAATTACTGAATAATCCGGAGATTAACACTATTGTTGAATTGATAAATGATACCGAAGCTGCATATGAAATTGTTTCTACTGCTTTAAAGTCGGGTAAAAATGTGGTATCGGCCAGTAAAAAAATGATTGCTACTTACCTGGATGAATTAATAGCGATACAACATGAATATGGTACTTCCTTACTATATGAAGGAGCTGTTTGTGGTAGTATACCTATTATCCGTAACCTGGAAGAATACTACGATAATGAACTGCTGCATTCTATAAGCGGGATATTTAATGGTTCATCCAATTATATCCTGTCAAAAGGATTTTTGGAGAATATGGATTATGATACAGCGTTAAAGCAAGCGCAGGACCTTGGTTTTGCCGAAACCGACCCAACTATGGATGTTGGCGGATATGATGCCAAATACAAGCTTATTATTGCGGCGGCGCATGCTTATGGTGTGGTGATAGAACCTGAAAAGGTATTCAATTTAGGCATACAAAACCTTGCTGCAAATGATATCCAATATGCTCGTGAAAAGAACTTAAAAATAAAGCTGGTGCCGGTGGCAAAAGAGTTGGATGACCAGCATGTTACCTTATTTGTATTACCAAAATTTGTAAACGAAACCGAGTTTTTATATAATGTGGAATATGAGTATAATGGCGTAACCGTGCAGGCCGCTTTTGCCGATCAGCAATTCTTTTTTGGGAAAGGAGCTGGTGGCCACCCTACCGGATCGGCGGTATTGTCAGACATAGCCGCTCTGCGCTATGATTATCAATACGAGTACAAAAAAACCAAAGGAAGTAAGGGCTTAAATTTCACCAATGATATTGAGCTAAACGTTTATCTCCGTTACGAAAATGATGATTTGATTGATCTGTTGAAGTTTATAGAAATAAAAGAACGTTACTATTCGGGCACTTATAAATATGTTATAGGAAAAGTGAATCTTCAAAATCTCATTGACAATCAAGCCAGTATATACAAAGACAAGGCATTTCTTGCCTTCGCCGATCAGCTAACAGGGGTCAGTTTAGCTACGGGACAAAATTAAACGCGATAAAATTTTTCAGTAGTTTTATTTAAAGAAAAAAAGAGCTCTTAAAAGGAGCCTTTTTTATTATAAAGCGTTTTTAATACAAGTAGAGTCCTGCTCTATTTTTACATTTTTTAATCTATTTTTGCACAACCAAATTTCATATCCCATTAATGTTTAAACTCGCTAATATTATAAAATACAAGCCGCTGATAATTGCCTTATGGTTTGGTTTAAGCCTGTTCGCGGTAGGTAAGAGCGTTGTTTTGGGGCACAGCCATATACATAATAACTATTTTGTGTATAAATATAACTTCATCAATGTTATACATCAGCATAACTTATATCAGCATCAGCCGGAGCATTATTTTGATCTGAACCATTACGGCCCAATATTTTCATTCATTATAGCTCCATTTGCCTTAATGCCCGATAGTTTGGGTGTAGTTTTATGGGTAATGTTTACAGCATTCATCTTATTAATTGCTATACAGCAACTTCCCATTAAAAAAAACCATTCGCTGTTAATTGTATTACTTTGCGCGCATGAATTAATGACCTCGGCTGCTAATGTGCAGATCAACCCGCTTATTGCCGCATTGATATTGTTCAGCTATATATTTATTAAAAATGAAAATGATTTCTGGGCAGCATTAATGATAGCCTTAGGTACATTCATTAAGCTTTATGGCATTGTGGGGCTGGCTTTCTTTTTCTTTTCGAACAACAAACTAAAACTGGTTGGTTCATTTATATTTTGGTCGGTAATTTTGTTTGTTTTGCCGATGGTTATTTCCTCGCCGGCCTTTATTGTGCAAACTTATAAAGATTGGTATGCCGACCTTGTGCATAAAAACCTAAACAATATAGCTTCAATACGTGAGGATGTTTCTGTTATGGGGATGCTCAGGAAGATCTTTTTTCCGCAATTATCAAATATGTTTGTTTTGTTTCCGGGAATTTTACTTTTTGCTTTATCCTATATCCGCATCAAATCTTTTAATAATTTAAATTATCAATTACTTATTGTTGCATCGACATTGATTTTTCCGGTGATATTTAGTACAGGATCAGAATCACCCACTTATATTATAGCTTTTGTTGGCGTGGCGGTATGGTATATAAACAGTGAGCGACCGGTAACTATATTGGACATATCTTTGCTTATTTTTGCTTTAATACTAACCAGTCTGTCACCGTCAGATCTTTTCCCGCGATACCTGAAAGATCATTATGTTGATCCGTACGCGTTAAAGGCGCTGCCATGTTTTTTAATATGGATAAAAATTATTTATGAAACTTTATTCAGAAAATTCGATAAAAAGGATTTAATTGCAGTTGCGGTATGAAAAAGAAACTTTCCATAATAATCCCTGCTTTTAACGAGGAAAAGAATATCAGCCATCTTGTTGCCGAATTGAATAAAGCATTAAATTCAACTGGCTATGACTATGAATATATTTTTGTAAATGACGGCAGCAAGGATAATACGCTGAATGAAATTAAGCTGCAGGCAGAAATACAGCCAAATGTATTTTACATAGAACTATCTAAAAATTTCGGTAAAGATTATGCTTTAAAAGCGGGTATAGATATGGCGAATGGCGATGCTATTATAACCATGGATGCTGATCTGCAACACCCTCCTCACCTATTGCCGCAAATGCTAAAATATTGGGAAGAGGGATATGATATTGTTTACACCTATCGCGAGGATGCTAATCCGCATGTGAGCGGCTTCCAGAAATTGGCGTCAAAATTGTTTTATAAAGGTATAAACGCTATATCAGACATTACGCTTGAAAACGGCATATCAGATTTCCGGTTACTTGATCAAAAAGTTGTTAATGAATTAAAGCAAATTGATGAATACGAGATATTCTTCAGGGGGATGGTTAAATGGGTTGGCTTTTTACAAATAGGCATTCCCTACACCCCGGCAGCCAGGCATACGGGCGAGGCAAGCTATTCATTTTTTAAATTGGCTAAGTTGGCTATAGGCAGCATAATGGCCTTTAGTGTCAGGCCATTATACATTGCTACCGGGTTGGGTTTATTTTTTTCGGTATCAGCTTTGCTGTATATTCCTTATATTTTTATCAGCTATTTTTATGGCTATGACAATCTTTCTGGCTGGGCATCATTAATTGCTACTGTAGCGTTCTTTGGTGGCTTACAACTGCTTGTTTTAGGTATTATAGGCTCATACCTGGGTAAAATATTTTTGCAAACCAAACACCGGCCCAATTATATTATCCGTTCAACAAATCTGTTAAAAGCAAAAAATGATTCTGTTAGGGTTTGATGTTGAAGAGTTTGATATGCCGTTTGAATATGGTAAAACCATACCGTTTGACGAACAATTAGCCATATCAACAACGGGGACGCTCTTAATATTAGAACTATTAAAAACAACCGGAATAAAGGCTACTTTTTTTTGTACGGCCAACTATGCCGTTAATAAACCTGATATTATTTCAAAGATTGTAAATGATGGTCACGAAATAGCATCACATGGTTATTATCATTCTGATTTTAAGGTTGAACATTTAGCACAATCAAAAGCTAAGCTCGAAGAAATATCCGGCACTAAAGTAACCGGTTTTCGTATGGCGCGGATGATGCCGGTTGATGAAAAGGAAATACAAAAAGCGGGATATGCCTATAATTCATCCCTTAACCCTACTTTAATTCCCGGACGCTATAATAATTTAAAAAAGCCGCGCGCCTGGTTCTTTGACCACGATGTTTTGCAAATACCTGCTTCTGTATCACCATTAGTGCGCTTTCCTTTATTTTGGTTAACCTTCCATAATGTTTCACTATCCATGATAAAATGGATAAGCGGGGCGGCGCATCGTAAGGACGGTTACCTTAATCTATACTTTCATCCCTGGGAATTTACCGACCTGAAACAGCCGGAAAGATTTGGCTTTCCGAAATATGTTTCTAAAAACTCGGGAACAGACTTTGTGAAAAAGATAAAAAATTTTATTCTTTGGGGTCAATCTAAAGGGTATGAATTTGCAAGGACCGGTGATTTTGCGGAGGAAATTATAAAAAAAAGAGCCACCCCTTAAAGGCAGCTCCTTAATATATGATGCATTATTTGTTTTATTATTTATCAGCTGTTGCAGCTTCATTGGTGTTTAAAAACACAAATTGATTATCAAACATATCCAGTTTAATCTTACTGTCTTTATCCACTTTACCGGCTAATATCTGCTTAGATAATTCATTCAGTATTCTCTTTTGAATTACCCTTTTCAATGGCCTTGCACCAAACTGTGGATCGTAGCCCAATTGTGCCAGCCAATCCAATGCTTCATCTGATGCTTCTATGGATATGCCCATTTCGGCCAATGTTTGCTGCACATGTTTAAACTGTAGCTTCACAATATCACTTATCTCGTCACGGCTAAGCGGGGTAAACATAATGATCTCGTCAATACGGTTTAAAAATTCGGGCCTGATGGTTTGCCTTAACAGCTCAAACAATTGGCTCTTTGTTTTAGCCATCACTTCATCCTTATTATTATCATCAAAATCCTGGAAATTTTCCTGGATAATGTTGGAACCGATGTTTGAGGTCATGATGATGATGGTATTCTTAAAGTTTACCACCCTGCCTTTATTATCAGTTAACCGGCCATCGTCCAAAACCTGCAGCAATATGTTAAATACATCAGGGTGCGCTTTTTCTATCTCATCTAATAGTATTACACTATATGGTTTCCTTCGCACAGCTTCTGTTAACTGGCCGCCTTCATCATAACCCACATATCCCGGAGGCGCGCCTATTAATCTTGAAACCGCATGGCGCTCCTGGTACTCAGACATATCAATACGGATCATTGCGCCTTCGTCATTGAATAGATATTCGGCCAATGCTTTAGCTAATTCTGTTTTACCAACGCCGGTGGTACCTAAGAATATAAAAGAACCTATTGGTTTTTTCTTATCCTGCAGGCCAGCCCTACTTCTGCGTATAGCGTCACTTATAGCTTCAATAGCTTCCTGCTGACCGGCAATACGTTTATGTAACTCATCTTCCAGGCTCAGCAACTTCTCGCGCTCGCTTTGTATCATTTTAGAAACCGGGATACCTGTCCAGCGGGATACTACGCCTGCAATATCTTCGGATGTAACTTCCTCTTTTAACATTCTGCTATCCGACTGATTAGTCAGTAGTGCTTCTTTCAGTTTTTCAACCTCTTCCTGTGCTTCACGGATACGGCCATAGCGCAGCTCGGCCACTTTGCCATAATCGCCCGCGCGTTCTGCCTGATCTGCTTCTAATTTATAGTTTTCTATCTGCTCAACTTTTAGGTTGATGCCATCAACCACGTCTTTTTCACCCTGCCATTTGGCACGTAAAGAATCACGCTCGGCTGATAGGTTGGCAATTTGTTCACTCAACTCTTTTACTTTCTTATCATCCTTTTCACGCTTAATGGCTTCGCGCTCTATCTCTAATTGCATTATGCGGCGCTCCAGCTCATCCACTACTTCGGGTACCGAATCCATTTCTAAACGTAATTTAGAAGCAGCCTCGTCCATCAGGTCAATAGCTTTATCCGGCAAAAAACGATCAGCTATATATCGTTGCGACATTTCAACCGCGGCAATAATAGCCTCATCTTTAATACGCACTTTATGGTGAGCTTCATAACGTTCCTTTAAACCGCGCAATATGGAAATTGCATCAGCAGTATCCGGCTCATCAACCAGTACCATTTGGAAACGGCGCTCTAACGCTTTATCCTTTTCTACGTATTTCTGATATTCGTTTAAGGTTGTTGCACCAATGGCCCTTAATTCGCCGCGGGCCAATGCGGGTTTTAATATATTGGCAGCATCCATAGCGCCTTCGCCACCACCTGCACCTACCAGGGTATGTATCTCATCAATAAATAAAACAATCTCACCGTCGGCTTGGGTAACTTCTTTAATAACAGCTTTTAAGCGTTCTTCAAATTCGCCTTTGTATTTAGCGCCAGCAATAAGGGCACCCATATCTAACGAATAAACTGTTTTTGTTTTCAAACTCTCAGGCACATCACCCTTTATTATTCTGAAGGCAATACCTTCGGCAATGGCTGTTTTACCCACGCCCGGTTCGCCAACCAGTATAGGGTTGTTTTTTGTACGACGCGATAATATTTGAATTACGCGGCGGATCTCTTCATCACGGCCAATCACCGGATCAAGTTTTCCAGATTCGGCATATTCATTTAAGTTGCGGGCATACTTATTTAAAGCATTATAAGTTGCTTCTGCATTTTGGTCAGTTACCTTATTATCGCCGCGCAAGCTTACTATGGCTTTTTTAAGATCCTTTTCGTTTACACCAAAATCTTTTAGCGCAGTACTTGTTTTATCGCTTACTGATAGTATTCCTAACAGGATATGCTCAACAGAAACAAACTCATCCTTAAATTCTTTAAGATAAGCGTTTGCCTTTTGCAATACCGAATTAGAGGTAGATGATAAATAAACATTACTACCACTTACTTTAGGGAAGGATGCAATCTGTTCATCCAATATATCGTTTAGTCTGTTTAGGTTGACGTTTAATTTCTTTAATAAATAAGTTATAACATTCTCATCAACCAATAACAATCCCTTAAGCAAGTGTGCAGGTTCAATAGCCTGCTGCTGATTGCCGGTTGTTATCTCCGAAGCTTTTTGTACAGCTTCCTGAGCTTTTATGGTAAAGTTGTTAAAATTCATAGCGAAATGGTTATATCGGTTATAGTCAAAATACTTGCCATGCTACTTATTATGAAATAATGGCATTTCATAATACATTTCATGTGCCTTTTTGTCAAATCCATTATTACTAATAACACATTAGTTTAATAAAAGTTATGGCATGATGAATGAATAGAATGGTGAGTAGTAAATACCTGGACAATAGGTTTATTTATGCTAAAATTCACTATTCACCTGCTGCCCATAAAACTTATCATTAAAATTCACCAAAAACAACTCTTTGGTTGCCCGGGTGCAGGCGGTATAGAACCAGCGTAAAAAATCGGTATTAACCATTTCATCCGTTAAATATCCCTGGTCTACAAAAACAGCATCCCATTGGCCGCCCTGTGCTTTATGGCAGGTAATAGCGTATGCAAACTTTATTTGTAAAGCATTATAATAGGGATTAAGTTTTAGCTCGTTATGCTTTGCACGTTTGTTTGGTATATGGTCATAATCTTTCATTGCTTCCAGGTAAAGCCGTTTCTGATCTATGGGCTGCAAGGCCGGCGATTCTGAGTAAAGTGTATCCAATAAAACCTTACAATCTAAAACCGGGTCCTCAGCATAGTCAATAAACTCCAGTTGTACATCGGCAAAACGGAATCCATACATGTCTTCAAACTTGCGTACTTTCCTGATCCTGGCAATGTCGCCATTGGCAATAAAAGCAGTACTTCCCTCCTCCTGATCCTGCAGCCAGAAATAATTGTTCTTAACGATCATCAGCTGGTCGCCGCCGGTTAGCTCTTCCTCTCGCCATAGCAGCCGGGCGCGTATTTGTTTGTTATATAGGTTTGCATTTTTGTTCGATCGGCAAATTATAAGCGTATTTTCATTGCCATATTTATTGTAGGCATATTCAAGCCCTTCTTCCAACCGCTCACCTGTCATCCTGAAAACATCTGTATAACCTTTTGTTGTAATTTGTGGTATAATTTCTTTTTCCTGCCGGATGATATCACGTATCCGTGTAGCATTATATAATATACCTGAATCTTTTTGCTGACGAAGCACATCTGTTAATTCATAACTGAACACATTCAGGTTATAATCCAGTTTCATTAATTCCTCATCCAATGCGGGGCTATTATCAGAGCCTACAGGCGGTAATTGCGCGGTATCACCCACCAGCATTAACTTGCAATTTTTTTTATTATAAACATACTTAACCAGGTCATGTAGCAACGTATCGCGGTTATTGCCACTAATCTGGTCTGATATCATGGAAGCTTCATCAATAATAAACAACGTATTGGTAGCCAGGTTATCGGCTATTGAAAATGATTCATCAACATTTAGCGCTGTTTTTTTTCGGTAGATGCGCTTATGTATAGTAAAAGCTTTTCGCCCCGAATAGCTGGTAATTACCTTTGCCGCACGCCCGGTTGGTGCAAGTAATACTGATTTATAATTATAATTTCTGAGCGCTTTTACCAATGCTCCTACAATTGTAGTTTTGCCTGTGCCGGCATATCCTTTTAATATAAAACATTCGTCGCCTTCATCTTTTAATAAAAAGTTATGTAACCGGTTAAATAACTCCTGCTGCTGGGCAGTTGGTTCATGTGGGAAAGCCTTGCGGATATGATCAATTTCAGACACCTAACAAAAATGCGGATAAGTAATTAAGTAATTCAAAAAATATTACTTTTGTTAAGCATGACCGAACAAATTTACACTTACCGCGATCCTTCGTTTAATCTTAACCAGGCATACTACTATACGTTGTTAATGCAAATTGATGCAGTTTCGTTTTCGTATGCCATAACTTATAATAGGCAATTAATTGCCTGGGGTACCAATTGTAGCTTAACTGAGTTAAGCGATCCGCAGGAATTGGCCGAAGAACTATCTGCAACTTATAAAAAGGTTGTTATTGGTTTACCGGCAAATGGCTTTAGTTTACTGCCGTCTCATCTTTTTAATAAGGCGCAAATACCAAATTATGCCCGGTTATTAGATGTTAAACCCGACGAGAGGGTTTTAGCACAAGTATTGGACGATCAAAATTTTATTATTTATAAAGTTGATGAAAAGATAATATCGGCAGTACAAAGGTTCGACCTTGATAATACAGTTTATTTAAATAAAGGATGGATAACTTCCGTTACTAAAAATAGTCCTCAAAACCAGGATCTTTATCTGCATACAGAAAATGGGAAAGCCGAATTTTTATACTTTAAAGACGGCAAGATAAGGCTTTATAATAATTTCGATTTTACAACCGGGGATGACCTGGCGTATTATGCAGCTTTTATTACCGAAGAACTGAATTTAGATGCGCATGATATCCATTTTAAATTAAGTGGAAACATAAAGCCCGGGGATAAATACAGCACCCGACTGGCCGATTTTTTTCCGGATATCGTTTTTTATGATCCGCAAATATTGGAGCTGCCTGAACAAATACCTTCACAACAGATACTGACCTTAGCAGCATTATCATTATGCGGATCATTGGAGGTTCTTTAAAGGGATTAAGGCTTAATCCGCCAAAAAACTTACCGGTACGCCCCACTACTGATCTTGCAAAAGAAGCGCTGTTCAATATTTTGCAAAACCAGATTGAGTTTGATGACATTAAGGTGCTCGACCTTTTTTGCGGTACAGGCAACATAACCTATGAATTTGCATCGCGCGGGGCCAAACAGGTAATAGCGGTCGACCGCAGCATACATTGCATTAACTATATTAAGGATACTGCCCGCCAGCATGGGCTAATTCAAATAAAAACTTTCAAGGCCGATATTTTTAAATACCTGCAACTGGAAACAGATCAATATGATTTGATATTTGCTGATCCGCCGTATGATATGAACCAGATACCCGAGATACCAAAAAATATCTTTGATAAAGGTCTTTTATCACCTCATGGATTGCTTATAGTAGAGCATCAATCCATGCAAAACCTAAGTAACCATCCCGCTTTTATTGAACAACGGAAGTATGGACATTCGTCGTTTTCGTTTTTTAAGGCACCCGAAAATTGATCAGTCTACCAGCTAAACCTTATAACATTTCAACTTTACAACATAATAATTAACTTTACGTAAAAACACAACTCATGAAAATAGCCCTTTTCCCGGGATCATTTGATCCCGTTACCAAAGCTCATGTTGATATTGTGAAAAGATCGGTAGGCTTATTTGACAAGGTTTATATCGGTATTGGAGCAAACAGCACAAAGCCGGGTTTTTTGAGTATAGAAACACGTGAGAAAATGTTACGTGCTGTTTTTGAGATGGAACCCAAGATCCATATTATAGCTTACGAGGGATTAACCGTTAATTTTTGTAAAAGTATTGGGGCAACCTATATGATACGCGGCATACGTACCGTATCAGATTTTGAATATGAAAAAGCTATAGCCCAGATGAACCATTCGTTAATGCCCGATATTGAAAGTATATTTATTGTAAGCAAACCGGGTTATTCATCTATCAGCTCAACTATTGTGCGCGAAATAATGCGTCATAACGGTGATGTGGCTCAGTTTATTCCGAAAGAGGCACTGGCTTATCTTTAATCAGATCCATAACGGCCAGCACATCCATAATAGATGGAAAAGTATTAGCTAAAATAGCCTCAATATCATTTGGCTTAAACCAGCGTACATCGGTTATCCCTTCTTCTTTTTGCGGCCTTAGTTTATTTTGCCCCTTGCATTTCATTTTATACCAATATGTTTTCTTTAAAACAACTTGGGCCTTACTAATATAAACATGGTAGGTTTTACATATTTTTACACCAAGCTTGCTTACCACTATGCTACACTCCTCCTCTACCTCACGCACAGCAGCTTCTTTAACGGTTTCGCCTTTTTCAATTTTACCTTTAGGCAGGTCCCACTTATCATTACGGTAAATAAATAAAAGGTCCTTGTTTTCATTTTTAACCAGTCCGCCGGCTGCTTCAATAACAATAACACTTTCTTTTATTTGTTTTAAAAATGCTTTGGCATCCTTACACAATACATAAAAATACGCACTTTTATGCGCCAGTATCCAGGTGTAAATTATTTTCAAATCAAATGTCTGGCTATCAATCTTTTGGTAATGCTCAGTCTTTTTAGGTTCAGATTCTGTTAATAAGATAACTTTTTCGTTAATATAAATTCTGTATTTTTGAGCCATGTTTAATACTACTGAAACCGAACAACAGGTAGCGGAATTTCTGTTGCAAATTAAAGCAATTAAATTACAACCTAATAATCCTTTTACATGGGCATCGGGGTGGAAATCGCCTATTTATTGTGATAACCGTATAACGCTGTCACATCCAACTATCCGCACCTACATAAGGCAGCAGTTAGCTACAGTGATACAGGAAAAATTTGGGTCTGTAGGTTGTATTGCAGGTGTTGCAACAGCGGGCATACCGCAAGGTGTGCTGGTAGCGCAGGAATTGGGCTTACCATTTATTTACGTTCGCGCTAAACCAAAAGATCATGGTACAGGTAATTTGATAGAAGGCGATATATTAACAGGCAAAAGAGTTGTTGTAGTTGAGGATTTGATATCTACCGGCAATAGCAGCTTACAAGCCGTTAGCGCATTGCGTGATGCAGGTTATGATGTTGCCGGGTTAGCAGCTATTTTTAGCTACGGATTTGACATTGCCGAAGAAAATTTTAAAGCAGCCAATTGCCCATACATTACATTATCAAACTATACAGCTTTACTAAGTTATGCAGAACAGAACCAATATATATCACGTAAAGATGTTGAGGTACTAAGAGAATGGCGCGAAACCCCGTCAACGTGGGGAACCTGAGCAGTTGACAGTTTTGAGTTAGCAGTTGGCGATAATCGTTTATAAAATCAAACCTAAACCTCTAATTAACTAACCTCCAATCTATACTACCATGGCTACTTTTGAAAGTAAAGTAAATATAAATCGCCCTGTAAGTGATGTCTATCAGTATCTATCTGATTTTAACAATCACCAGCAACTAATGCCGGATAGTGTGCAGGATTGGACATCAACCACTGATGAGGCTCATTTTGGCATACAAAATATGGTGCAGCTTGCCCTGCAAATTATCGAAAGAGTTGAAAACAAGTCTATCAATATTATAGCCACCGGCAAACCACCATTTGCTGTTAAGCTTAACTGGAATTTAGCACCTGATGGTGAGGGCACCTTAGCCACCCTTACCATTAATGCCGATCTGAATATGATGATGAAAATGATGGCATCAGGCCCGTTACAAAAGCTTGCAGAACATGAAACCCAAAGATTGGCCGTCATATTAAGCTGATCTTTGGGGTTTTCAATATAATATGCTATTAATACACCTTTCTCTTAGCTACGTTATTTAGGGCAATTACAATATTAGCGACAACTAAGACTATCATTAAAGTAATCATGATTATTACAAATTAAAAGGAAAACAAATTGTTAATTAAGTAAAGTTGTCTCGAAATAATATTTTATCTTTTGGATTTATGTTATTTTAAACGCAGGTTGATAATATTTGTTTTATAGTTATCAAAAATATATGGTCAATGTATAAGTTTAATGATGCATAGTTGATTAATAATAGCCGTTTATGCTAATAATTTAAGTATTTACCGTAATTTTGCGGCAAATTACAGGTGCAGCATGATCTCGGTATCCAATCTATCTTTACGTTATGGTAAACGTACTTTATTTGAAGACGTTAACTTAAAATTCACACAAGGCAACTGCTATGGCATTATTGGTGCCAATGGTGCAGGTAAATCTACCTTCTTAAAAATTCTTTCGGGCGAAATTGATCCTACAAGCGGGCAGGTAAGCTTTACTCCGGGCGAACGTATGGCTGTATTAAGCCAGAACCACTACGCGTTTGATGAGTTTACTGTTATTGAAACAGTAATGATGGGGCATAAAGAAATGTATGCCATTATGAAGGAGAAAGACGCGATATATCTTAAAGAGGATTTTACTGATGCCGATGGCGAACGTGCCGGCGAACTTGAAAACCTTTTTGCCGAAATGGATGGCTGGAACGCAGAAAGCAACGCCGCTACCCTATTAAGTAACCTGGGCATTAAAGAAGAATTTCATTATCAGTTAGTAAAGGATCTTGACAACACGCAAAAAGTACGTGTGCTATTAGCCCAGGCCCTTTTTGGCAACCCGGATATATTATTACTGGATGAGCCTACTAATGATCTTGACATCCACACGGTAAGCTGGTTGGAAGATTTTCTTGCAAGCTACGAAGCTATTGTATTAGTTGTATCGCACGATAGGCACTTCCTGGATACGGTATGTACGCATGTGGTTGATATTGATTTTGCCAAAATGAGTATCTATACCGGTAACTACTCTTTCTGGTATGAGTCAAGTCAATTGGCTTTAAAACAAAGATCTGATCAGAATAAAAAGACAGAGGACAGGGTTAAAGAGTTGCAAGAGTTTATCCGCAGGTTTAGCGCCAATGCATCCAAATCAAAACAGGCTACCAGTCGTAAAAAAGCGTTGGATAAGATCAATTTGGATGAGATACAACCATCAAACCGTAAATATCCGGGAATTATATTTAATAACCTTGGCCGTGAAGCAGGCGATCAGATACTGCAGATAGAGAACCTAAGCAAGAAATTAAACGGCGAAGTATTGTTTGACAACATCCGCTTAATGGTAAATAAGGGAGATAAAATTGCTGTGCTATCAAACAATAGTTTAGCTACTACCGCTTTCTACAATATATTAACCGGCAGGGATAAAGACTACAAAGGCGAGTTTAAATGGGGCGTAACCATTAATCCTGCCGATATCCCGATGGATAATACCGAATACTTTAAAGGTAAAGATGATAACCTGATTGACTGGTTGCGCGAGTACTCGCCGGGCGAAAAGGATGATCAGTTTATCCGTGGCTTCCTGGGTCGCATGCTATTTTCTGGCGAAGAGGTTTTGAAGAAAAGCAGTGTTCTGTCAGGTGGTGAAAAAATGCGTTGCATGTTTAGCCGTATGATGTTGCAACAAGCCAATTTGCTGATGTTTGACGAGCCTACCAATCACCTCGACCTGGAATCTATCACAGCGTTAAACAATGGTATGAAGGACTTTAGGGGCACTATCCTGTTCACCTCGCGAGATCATGAGCTGGTTGAAACTGTTGCCAACCGCATTATTGAATTAACACCGGGCGGCATTATAGATAAGCTGATGACCTACGACGAATATATTAACAGCGACGCCGTACAAAAACAAAAAGACGAGCTTTACGCTATGGCGTAATAAGTATTATTTAAGAATTGGCATTTTAATATATTCCACTATATTT